>CAJXVN010000034.1 GCA_913060775.1 uncultured Gammaproteobacteria bacterium
ATCTACACTATCCTCTTCGTCGGCAGCGTCAGATGTGTATAAGAGACAGCCCCAATTTACTGCCATTGGTATTCGAGAGCAAAAACTGGAACCACGGAGTGCTGGTCGGTGCCTCGGTCGCCTCTGAAACCACTGCCGCCCAAAGCGGTGCAGTCGGCGTGGTCCGTCGTGACCCAATGGCCATGAAACCCTTCTGTGGTTACAACTTTGGTGACTACTGGGAACACTGGCTGAGAATGGGTGAAAAAATCCCGAACATGCCAAAAATCTTCCACGTTAACTGGTTTCGTCAGGACGAAGACGGCAATTTCATGTGGCCTGGTTTTGGTGACAACATGCGCGTCCTTGATTGGGTACTTGAGCGCTGTCGAGGCAACGCCCCGGCACAGGAAACGCCTATCGGTTATGTGCCTGCCGCCGGCAGTATCAATATCAATGGCCTTGATCTTGACGCAACCACCATGGCGCGACTAAGCGCGGTGGACGCCGACGCCTGGTTGAGTGAAATTAACGACATTGAAGAGTACCTGCAAAGTTATGGCGACCGGCTTCCCCAGGAACTGCAGGCGCAGGTGACCGAAGTGCGAGCAAGCCTGAAACAATCGGCTAGCTAAGCGAGAGCGTTTTACTGACATCCGCTGGCCAATGCCAGCTTCGACGCCTTAATCGCAATGTTTGCCACGGTCGGCACAATGATCCCCTGGTTTCTTGCCCTGCTGATGTTCGGTATGGGCCTGGGACTGACGCCGGCTGATTTTCTCCGCATTGCCCAGTTTCCCAAAGCGGCGGCAGTGGGATTAACCGGGCAGCTGCTGTTATTACCGGTCTGTGGGTTTCTGATTGCCAGTAGCCTGCCAATGCGACCGGAGTTCGCCGTTGGCCTCTGTCTACTCACCCTCTGCCCCGGCGGTGCATTGTCGAATCTGTTTACTTATCTCGGCCGCGGCGACGTCGCCCTGTCGGTGAGCATGACCGCCCTGTCCGGCCTGGTCACTGTTTTCACTATCCCGATTGGCCTGAACCTTGCCCTCAGCCATTTTGCAGGCAGCAGCACTGCGCTGTCGCTGCCGGTGGGCGAAACTGCCCTGCGGATTATGATGATTACCGTAATACCGGTCGCCCTGGGCATGGCTGTTTTGCACCACTGGCCGCAATTTGCCCGGCGAGCTGAAGTTTGGGTGCGACGCGGAAACATCAGTTTTTTACCGGTGATTATCATTGCCATGGTCGGTGCTGAACAAGGCAAGTGGTTCGAAAACCTGACAGAGGCCGGTACTATCACCGTGGTTTTCAATCTGTTTACCATCGCCATGGGTTACATGCTGGGCCGTGGTTTTCGGCTATCAAACCCCAGGGTGACTACGCTGGCGATTGAAGTCGGCGCACAAAATGCAATGCTGGGGGTTGCCATCGCCGCCAGCCCCGCCATGCTTGGTAATCCCGTGGTCGCCATCGTACCGTCAGTCTATGCGGTCACCATGGTGTTCCTGCTGTCTATCTACGTGGGAGTCATTAACTACAAACGGGGTTAACCGTATTTATACGGGCGACTAACCGGCCGCCTCCAGCAACGCCTTACCCGCCGCCAGACCACCCTCATACACGGCAGAAACAAACTCTGCTGCGCTCTGCTCCGCGCCTTCCGCGGGTCTAAATTCTGCCGTCCAGATCACCCGGGTACCGGCTGCCTCGGTTTTAACCGCAAACCGCGAGCTGTAATCACTAAACGGCACCTCTCCTGACACAATTCGATAGGTATATTGCTCCCCTTCAACCCGCTCGGTCTGCTCTTCCTCCAGTACGCCACCATCGGGCATCACTAACCGCCGAACCGCGCCCACACCGCTACCGGTTACCGTGCATTCCTGCGCAGACGGGAACCAGGGCTCCATACCGCCAAAATCACCCATGGTTTTCCAGACCGCTACCAGCGGTGCCGCAATAAATATCTCTTTGTGAATCTGGGTTTTGCTCATTACTGGCTCCTGCTTCCACCTGTTGCGTTAACACCATAAGATTACCGTTGATCACTTTCCACCCTGCACGGACGGCACCTGGTCTAATCACCGGCTCCGGTGATTCTTCTCGCCAACGGACGGTTTATAATAGTCCGTTTAACTTCGCCATCCACTTCACTTTATACGAGATACCATTATGCCCAGCCCAGCACTCAAGGATGCGTCACTTTTTCGCCAGCAATGTTATGTAAACGGCCAGTGGATCGATGCCGACTCTGGATCGACGATCGATGTCACCAACCCGGCCGATGGCTCCCATCTCGGTACCATTCCAAAATTAATCGACACTGAAACCCGTCGCGCCATTGAAGCGGCTAATGCGGCCTGGCCAGCCTGGCGCAAAAAAACCGCCAAGGAACGTTCGGCAATCCTGCGCCGCTGGTTTGACCTGATGATGGAAAACCAGGAAGACCTTGCCAAACTGATGACCCTGGAACAGGGCAAACCACTGGCTGAAGCAATGGGTGAAATAGCCTACGGTGCCAGCTTTGTTGAGTGGTTTGCCGAAGAAGCCAAACGGGTCTACGGCGATACCATTCCGGCACCCGCCGAAAACCGTCGTATCGTGGTAATCAAACAACCCGTGGGCGTGGTGGCCGCCATTACCCCGTGGAATTTCCCCAACGCCATGATCACCCGTAAGTGCGCCCCGGCTCTGGCTGCTGGCTGCCCGGTGGTGATCAAACCCGCCACCGCCACTCCTTATTCCGCGCTGGCCCTAGCAGAACTGGGGGAGCGGGCAGGCATCCCCGCCGGCGTCCTAAATATCGTCACTGGCAGTTCCGGGGCAATTGGTGGCGAACTCACCTCTAACCCCACGGTGCGCAAGCTTTCATTCACCGGCTCCACCGAAATTGGCAAAATGTTGATGGAGCAGTGCGCGGGTACCGTCAAAAAAGTGAGTATGGAACTGGGTGGAAACGCTCCCTTTATCGTGTTTGACGATGCGGACATTGACGCCGCGGTTGACGGCGCCATGGCCAGCAAATTCCGCAACACCGGGCAAACCTGCGTCTGCGCCAACCGCATTCTGGTGCAGGATTCTGTCTACGACGAATTTGCCGAAAAGCTGGCAGTGGCGGTCAGGGGCCTCAAGGTGGGTCCGGGCATTGAAGCCGGCAACACGGCAGGCCCACTGATCGATGAAGCCGGACTGGCCAAGGTGGAAGAACATGTGGAGGACGCCTGCAGCAAAGGGGCGAAAATTGCAGTGGGTGGTGAACGCCACGCACTCGGCGGCAATTTTTATCAACCGACGGTGCTCACGGATGTCACCACTGACATGCTGATCACTCAGGACGAAACCTTCGGCCCCGTCGCGCCGCTATTCCGCTTCAGCAACGAAGATGAAGCCATCGAGATGGCCAACGACACGCCTTACGGCCTGGCGGCCTACTTTTATGCCCGCGATCTTGGCCGAGTATGGCGGGTCTCAGAGGCGCTGGAAACGGGTATTGTCGGCATCAACACCGGCATTATCTCCAGCGAAGTCGCGCCCTTTGGCGGCGTGAAGGAATCCGGTGTCGGCCGCGAAGGAAGCAAGTACGGCCTCGAGGAATTCACCGAAGTGAAATACCTCTGCATCGAAGGCATGTAACTCAGGCTAGAAAAAACTGGCCCGCCGCGCCTCAAGCAGCGCGGCGGGCTATTTCTGCGCAAAATATTTACTTAAATACTCACTAAAGGGTAGCTGGGGTTCGGCTTCTAATTCGGCCTGTCGTGCCAATGACTGCGCCGCACTTGCTCGTAGTGCAGCCTCCACGTCGGTTGCCAATACCTGGTGTGAAAAATACTCTTTCCATTCCCCCGACCGACGTCGAGCAAACTGATAGAAGGATTCATCACGCATGCGCATATCAGCCAGAATCCGGGCTGAAGGCGTCAAACTGGCATCCTCAATTTTTGCCATCTGCACCAATAACGCATCGCTAAATCCTCCGGTGCCACTGCTATCCAGCCAACTGCACAGTGGCTGCATACCGGCTAACAGCTCTCGCCCCCATTCGCGCAGGCTTACTTCTCGACCATTGTCCGTCAGCATCAGGGCCGGATCCCGCCCCGCCGTTGCGACCGCCGTTTGATTGCGTTCGACTTCCTGGCGACCGTTTTCGTCGATGGGATCACTGGGGCTAAGCAAACAATAGAGCAGCATCGCCTCAATAAATTTTAGTTCGGCAACGCCTACTCCCAGCGGGTCGTGGACACTGACATCCAGCGCTCTCACCTCCACATAGCGTACGCCTCGACGTTGCAGGGCAAGGGTAGGTTTTTCACCGGATTGAGTTACCTGCTTGGGCCGAATAAAGCTGTAGTACTCATTTTCGATTTGCAGCACATTCGCGTTCAGTTGCCGATACTGACCATCAACCTCGACTCCAAATTTTGCATAATCATCCGTCGGGGTTTCAATGGCAGTGGTCAACCCGTCGACGTATTCCTGCAAACTGTTGTAGCTAATGCCCAGTTGCGCCTGGTGCACATTTTTATAACCAATATCACTCATGCGTAACGCGGTGGCGTAAGGCAGGTAAAAAGTACCCGCATCAAACTCTTCAAACCCTCCCGCTTTGCCGCCGGTAAACGATTTACAAACAGCGGGCGAGGCACCGAAAAGATACGGAATTAACCAACCTATTCGTTAAACGTTTCGTATCAGGCCAAAATACCGGGCGGAAATAAACTCATCCAGCGTCCCGGAATCGCCGGCAATTTTGTGCAGGTGCGGCCATGCAGAAACGGGCACGGAATAATTAAAGTGCACCCCGGCGATGGCCTGCATTACCCGTCCATAACGCCACGCCAGACCATGACGATAGACATGCTTCATCATGCCAACGTTGGAAGGTCCATAATCCGCAATCGGAATACTCTGCTCATTCTCCACCGCACAGGGCATGCTGGTTGCCCAGAGCATTTCACTATCAATGCATTGATAGACAAAGGTATGAATATCGTGGAGCCGCTTGATCAACGCCTCGCTAGAGGTCATCGGCTCGGTAATTAGCTCCAGCAAGGCTTCCGAATAATCCGTAGTGATCTCAGCATGGGTTAGCTTGGACCCCAGACATTCCGGGTGTGGTAATTGCGATATATCCCCGTCAGCCGTTACCCGGAGGCTCTCTTTTTCAATCCCGCGAAGGCCGCCGACGAGCTCGCCTACGTTCAATGTGGAAAGTAGGTCTCGTAACGCGTGTTCTCCCAGCAATGACATCAAACATCGTCCTTAAAATATCGCGAAAGCTAAATAGAAAATTTAAGTATCGGTAGCCCTGCCTGACTCACAGGCAGGAAAACTCTCGATTGTAGCCTAGCAACCGGAAAAATTATTGAGTTGCGTTATGTTGCTATTGCGAACAGAATCAGTACCGAAGATATCGCGCCCACGAAAAAGTTATCCGTTTTCAGAATAATTCTGAACACAAAATCCGGTGGGAGGAGGTCGCAATATTTTCGACGGCATGGATGCCGGCTTCGTGAGCTCGCCTGCATCGCTGTTTTTTAATTAAACCTAAGGGAGAGGGTTTGTAACCATGAAGCAACCAATTTCAATAGCTAGACAGTTAGGCCTGGCGGCTTTCGCCATCGCCATGGGCAATACCAGCGTCAACGCTGAAGAGATCACCCCCGGCACGGTCCTCGATGCATCGAACATCGACCAGTTAAGCGAAATGACCTTTGAAGGTCACCTCATCAAAGATTTACTGCCCGCCAGCACCGAACTCCAGATCCGCGAATACGGCCTGGAAATGACGCTGCAGCCTGCCGACCCGGTTCTGCCCCGCCCGGAAGTCGTGGCCATGACCGAGAAACACAAAGGTGAAGCCCGTCTCGACGACCAGAAGCGGCTCACTAATCACACCAGCGGAATTCCCTTCCCGGACCTGTCCGTGGATGACCCTGATAGCGGTTACAAACTCGCCTACAACATGTTACGGACTGGCTGGATCGGCGATACCCTTGACCTCGACCCCATGTACTTCCTGGTGATTGACGGGGAGAAAGGCCTCCAACGTGAACAGGGCTGGCGATTTAAGCGCTACCTGATGTCCGGGCGTATTCAGGAACCAAATATCGAAGACCCCGAAATCGTTAAATACGAATCCCTGATTAATCTCTACCCTCAGGACACCCGGGGTGTTGGCATCCTCACCGTGAACTACACCGACGCCCGCCTTGCGGATGTCTATGCTTATATCAAAAGTCTGCGCCGCGTGCGGCGTCTGTCCAGCGGCGCCTGGGCTGATCCGATATCCGGTACCGATCTGCTCACCGATGAAACCTTCGCCATCAACCTTGACCCTACCTGGTACGATGACTGGGAACTACTTGGCAAGCGCTTCATCCTCGGCGCTAACAACAGCAGAATCAAACCGCTTAACCTCGATGCCAAAGATCCGAAAGACCGTTTCGCCGCCATGCAACTGGATAAAGCACCCTACTGGAACTACGTAGAAGACTACGCCCCGACCGAAGTCTGGATGCTGAAAGGGATCTCTCCAAAGTCTCACCTGAATAGTCACCGGATCATGTTCGTTGGCACCGACCCTAACCTGCCGCTGTTTCATGGCGTGGAGTATTACGACCGGAAGGGCGAACTGTGGCGCCGCACCCGAATCAGCTTTGACAATGGTATCTGGGAAGATGGTAAGCCTGGCCCAACCATCACCATGGTCTCCGTCGTCGATCTGCAACGGTTACATGCCACCGTGCTCTATCAGGGTAAGGACTGGCGCTACCAGCCTGACGCAAACGCCAGCGACTTTACCCCCGAAGCGCTGCCAAGACAGTTGAAATAATCGATTAAAACCTGCACCACCTGAGCCCGCTTCGGCCTTCTGGCCGACGCGGGCTTTTTTCTGGGCAATCGAGCCCCATCGGCCGCCTAATTCCTCGATGAAATCTGGATTGATGGACAATCACTCCGCCGCACGGCACAACCTGACGAAGCTAACGGACCCGCTGGCCCCGGCCATCCTCCACCGGGTCATTGCTTTAACCCCGCTCCAACAATCAACACACCGTCTGTTGCAGCGCACAAATTATTAGGTTGCACACAGGCTCGAATACAAGCAAAATCGAACACTAGGTAAAGTTACCCGAACCTTGTTAAGCGATTTATCATCTCTTTCGTTTAGACATAACAGGGGTAAATAAGACCTAAGTGGCACGGACGCCTCTACAAGTAGTAACCGTCAGGGACATAACTCCCTGAACTGTTTAGAAGCCAGAACACTTGGGAGTGATCCGTATGAAGAACACGATTTTAAGCCGCTCGCCGCTATTCACAGCAGCAATGGCTTTAGCCTTAAGCAGTAGTCCACTAAGCGCGGAAGAGGTAACCCACGGCACCGTTCTTAATGGTGCCAATATCGACCAGCTAATGGATATGACCTTTGAAGGTCATCGTATCGGTGATTTACTACCCGCCAGCACCGAACTCCAGATCCGCGAATACGGCCTGGAAATGACGCTGCAGCCTGCCGACCCGGTTCTGCCCCGCCCGGAAGTCGTGGCCATGACCGAGAAACACAAAGGTGAAGCCCGTCTCGACGACCAGAAGCGGCTCACTAATCACACCAGCGGAATTCCCTTCCCGGACCTGTCCGTGGATGACCCTGATAGCGGTTACAAACTCGCCTACAACATGTTACGGACTGGCTGGATCGGCGATACCCTTGACCTCGACCCCATGTACTTCCTGGTGATTGACGGGGAGAAAGGCCTCCAACGTGAACAGGGCTGGCGATTTAAGCGCTACCTGATGTCCGGGCGTATTCAGGAACCAAATATCGAAGACCCCGAAATCGTTAAATACGAATCCCTGATTAATCTCTACCCTCAGGACACCCGGGGTGTTGGCATCCTCACCGTGAACTACACCGACGCCCGCCTTGCGGATGTCTATGCTTATATCAAAAGTCTGCGCCGCGTGCGCCGCCTCTCCAGCGGCGCCTGGGCCGATCCGATATCCGGTACCGATCTGCTCACCGATGAAACCTTCGCTATCAACCTCGACCCCACCTGGTATGACAGCTGGGAACTACAGGGCAAGCGCTTCATTCTTGGCGCTAACAACAGCAGAATCAAACCGCTTAACCTCGATGCCAAAGACCCAAAAGAGCGGTTTGCGGCCATGCAGCTGGATAAAGCGCCCTACTGGAACTACGTCGAAGACTACGCACCTACCGAAGTTTGGGTACTCAAAGGCACGCCGCCCAAATCTCACCTGAACAGCCACCGGATCATGTTTGTCGGTGCTGATCCTAACCTACCGCTGTTTCATGGGGTGGAGTATTACGATAAAAAGGGCGAACTGTGGCGCCGCACCAGAATCAGCTTTGCCAATGGCGTTTGGGAAGATGGCAAGCCCGGCCCAACGGTGACCATGGTTTCGGTGGTTGACCTGCAACGCCTGCATGCCACCGTGCTCTACCAGGGTAAGGACTGGCGCTTTCAGCCTCCCGCCAACGCTACCGATTTCACTCCCGAAGCTTTGCCAAGGCAGCTCAAATAAATAGCGTTAAATTTTCGGCAGGACTAAAACCTGCCTCAGCCAATGTGCTGAGGCAGGTTTTTTTATGTCAGTGATTCATGGCCGCACCCGGGACAGGTTGTGGTGGCCGTTAATTAAAGAAGTGGCAATCGCTATCGCCGCCGGTAGAAATTAAGCCGAAACCGGCAACGCAAGCTAAGAATGGTGGCCAGGGACAGAATCGAACTGTCGACACGGGGATTTTCAGTTTTTAATCTGGCTGTTTTAACGAAACTGAAGATTTTTGAAATCGCTTTAATACCCTTATTTTAAAGAACTCAAAAGCCTTTTCCTGTTTTAACCAATTTGCGGGGTTTTGAGCTAGACTGTCTACACCACGTCTACACGCTCAGAACAAGGGATTATTTACAATGGCCCTGCGCAAATGAAATTAACCAAGACCGTCGTTGATCGCTGCTCGATTCCTTCCCCCGTTCCACCCGCCACCAAGTGCCAGGTATTCCTGCGCGATGATGCCATGCGTGGCTTCGCCCTGCGGGTTACTTCCGGCGGCGTTAAAACCTTCATTCTCGAAAAACGTATCAAAGGTAAAGTGAAGCGGATCACCTTGGGTCGCTATCCTGACCTGACCGCTGAACAAGCCCGCAGACAAGCTCAAAAAATGCTCGGTGAAATTGCTACTGGCCTTGATCCGGTCGCCAAGGCAAAGCGGGAACGAGACGAATCAATCACGCTTGGCGAAGTGTTCGAAGATTACCTGGAAGCCCGGAGAAACCTCAAAGAAAGCACCATCCACGATTACCGGCGGCATCTTAAAGACGCCTTCGCTGACTGGCGCGACAAACCCCTAAAGCGGATCAATAAAGAAATGGTCGCCACCCGCCATGCCCAGCTTGGCGAGAAGAGCCCGGCAAGGGCGAATAACGCCATGCGGGTATTGCGGGCGCTGTTTAACTTTGCCGAAGGGGAGTACGAAACCGAAGCGGGGGAATCACTATTCCCTGATAACCCGGTAAGAAGGTTATCCAATGCCCGCTCCTGGTACAAGGTGCCGCGCAGAACATCGGTCATCAAAGCTCATGAACTTAAATCATGGTACGAGGCAGTATTAAGCCTTACCGATGATGGTCAGGAATTAGTGAGGGATTATCTGCTGTTAATCCTGTTTACTGGGCTAAGGCGGACTGAGGCGGCTTCACTGCCCTGGTCACAAATAGACTTCAATGAACGCAGCTTAACGGTGGTCGATACCAAAAATGGTGAAACCCATGTTTTACCCCTGACCGACTTTCTGTTTGATCTGCTGAAGCAGCGTAAAGCCGCAGTGGATTCCCCGTTTGTTTTTCCAGGTACGGGTAAAACCGGCTATTTGAACAACCACAACAAACCGATGGCGAAAGTGGCGAAGCGGTCGGGGGTGGCGTTCACGCTCCACGACCTGCGCCGCACTTTTATTACCATTGCCGAAGGTCTCGATATATCGGCCTATGCGCTGAAACGACTGCTTAACCATAAAATGACTAACGACGTAACCAGCGGTTACATCATCACCGATGTGGAGCGGTTAAGAGAGCCGATGCAGCGGGTGACAGACTTTATTATGGAGGCGGTGGGCCAGTGATCGCGGAAGAGTTAGATATTTACCAGTTAGTGGAAGAGCTTGCCGATTCTCCGCCTATGGCGGCTAAGTCACTGTGCTTAAAGGTGCTGGAGGAAATTAGAGAAGCACTCGATAAAGTAGACCGGGAAGCGTTCACGCCGATCGCAAGCAAGGCCGCCGAGCTTTTTGTGAGGGAGATACAGAATCCCGGTATGGTCTCAAACTTTTTTCCAGCAGGGGTTTTTAACGCCCATGATTTGCCGGTCGATGCCGACTTTTTTGAAGGCATTGCAGGATCGATAGAGAGTGAGCCGGTATTGTCTGAAATTAGCGAATTATTTGTTGATCGGAGCGAGGAAGAGACCGAGGCTTTGGCTAGCGCGTTGATGCTCGTCGGTGTGATTTTAGTAAAAATCGCTGAGGAGCAATTGCTGAATCAAAATGCAAACCCTAGCTACTCGGAATCAATGGAGGCACTAGATGCGAGCCTTAGGGACCTAAACGGGCTAGTGCTTTTTTCAAAAACTATACTTCCGGCGCTGGTCAGTTTTCTTAAAGACTTGCAGCGCCAGCAAGGTGCTAGCAAAGGAGGCATTGGAAGGCGACAAAGGTACGCTGATCTGAAGGAGGCCGTGTTGCTCCTAGATGCAAAAGCCTACAGCACCAGAAATGCCACTCAGGCTGCGCGCGATATTGCTCAGCGCCTTCGAAAGAGTCCAGAACAAAGATTGCTACTGCTGGATGATGATGGGATGGAACTCCTAAAAGATTCCCAAGGCACCATGGCCGGCTGGATTAAAAAGGACCGAAAAAAACGTCAGTAAACTGGATGTGCCTAGGCACATCCAGAATTTGCGTAGGCATCTCAAGGATGTGCCGCGCACACCAAAATAGGTTCTCGCATAGTTGCTCCCAGTTGTTAAACGAACTGGAGATCGACCATGCAAACGAGACTGTTAAACACCAAACAAGCTGCTGATTACCTTAGCGTGAGCGCAGCCTTCCTGGAGCGCGACCGCTGGGCCGGTGCGCAAATACCCTTCGTCAAGGTCGGCAGCCGGGCGGTGCGTTACCGACAGGCAGACCTCGAAGAATATATCGAACAGCAAGTCAGGCACTCCACTTCGGAGGAGTCGCGATGATGGCCTTCCTGCTGACCGGCTTTTGGTGGGCGGGGTCACTAATCTTGCTGGCCACCCCGTTAGCTTTCCAGCATCCAGTGTTTCAGTCTAAAGGTTCCGGTGAACCTTTAGGTTCCAGCCAACCGAAACTTAACCGAACGTTAACCGAAGTGTCAGACCTAAAGGTCAAGCCGGAGCCTTTAGGCTGGCAGTCCCTTAAAGAGAATGGTGGCCCTCATTTCCTTAAAGGGACAACGGATCGAATAAAGCCAATGAGTCAGTGTTGTTCCGTTGCTTGTCCTTCATTGAGTTTGGAGGGGCGGCGCCATGAGCATCTATAAAAACCACCCCGATTTTATTCCCGTCGATAAGGAGCCTTCAAAGGCTCCTTTTAGTTTCTGTGCCCGGAAAGCGGAAACCGAAAAACCGGAGATCAATCCAGATTGGCACTCCGGCAGACCGTCTCGCGGTCGCGTTAGCGACGGCGAGACCTATAGGCTAGTCAAGGCATCCAAAAGTCCGACACCGCCAGAACCCCCAGTTACAGGGGCATATTTTGAATATTTGGTGGCTGAGACCGTCGAGAAGGAGCCTGCGCAAAATCGACTGGCTTCCGAAGGTGCGCCAGGGGTCTATGCGGTAATTCAGTATCGCGAATGGTCGGATGAATATCGGATTCGCTCCCAGGTCAGGGGCGCGTGTCTGTCACCGCCAGAACAAAGCGGAGCACGAATTACAGACAAGTTGTCCCGCAGTGCCGCCAGGAAGATTGCCGAAAGCTGCGCTTATGTGGCCAAAGCATACAGCGGTTATTCCACCTTCCTGACTCTGACCTTTACCGATGAACAGCGGTTTTCTCTTGAAGCATCGGGGCCTTATTGCCAGGTCAGAACACGGGCAGAAAAAAAGCCGGTCACGATTCAAAAAGAGGTAAGCCGTTTTTGTGATGGATTAACCAAAATGTATCAGCGCGGCTGGCGAGCGGAGTCTACGGTTCACGGCCGGCGCTATGCCTGTATCGGGCGGGAAGGAAATACTCTTGGTGAGGAACCTCGCCAGGATCAGCCGTTTCTATACGTCTGGGTGGCGGAGGTGCCCGATAACGAGAAAGGGGAGCCTAATCCTCACGTTCATATGCTGATTCGCTGGCGCGTCAATTATGAATTGTTTCCTTCGTGGGCCAAGCGCATTGAAACGCTTTGGGGCCAGGGCCTCGCTCACCTGGAGAAAATCAAAGATGGAGAAGCGGCCGCTGCTTACATGATGAAAGCAGCCGGGTATATGACCAAGGCCCAAGGGAAAACCGATCAAGGCAAAGTAAGGGGCAATCGCTACGGGATCAGCAGCGAGGCCAGAGCGCCTGAGTGGGTCACCATTGAAGAGAATCAGTTACACGCGATGGGAATGCTGATAGCGGACGTGAACGACCACATCACGGCCAGGTACGGGGCGATCTATAGCGAAAGAAAACGCCTCAACGCTCAACTTGACCGAACACCGAAGGGAACAAGGCAGCGGAAACAAATTGGCAGAAAACTTCAAAACGTGCGGAAAACGTTAAACGACTTGCCCGTAGTGGCCAGCCGCTATCAGATTATCTTACGGGGCAAAGAAGCGCTTTATGAGTTTATGAACTGGGTATTGTCACCGGGGCACTGGCTGGCAACGGTTTGTCCGTGGTTACCCGAAAAGTGGCCGGGTGAACAATGGATTCGTGGAAAACGGCCTGATTCGGCCTGGTTCGCGAAGTTTAAGAAGCAGCACTACCGAAGGCGAAATGAGCGGAATATGCCGAAGCCGATGAGTGATGAGGAGTGGAGGCAAGCGCGCATTACGTATGATGAGTGGGCACTTGGATTGGATCAATAACCGCACCTTTTTTTCAACCATTATGGCTGTCTTTCTACAAAACACCATGAAGCGCAACATTAGAATGGTCGGCAATTCATCCAAGCTCTAGCCAAGGGCCCTATCATCAGGTCACATAGAGCACCCTCAACTGTCATTTAACATGATAAAGTTTGATTTAAATCAATATTGTAAAATTTGATTTGTTTGACTATACTCGGGCAAGTTCGCAAAGACTTGAGGAACACCGTTTTATGTTCTGTAGATACAGCTTTGCTTAAGTATTTTAGGTGCTTTGTCGTTAAATATAATGCCACGCCTATCTGAGATGTCGCATTTTATACTTTCTAAGATTTGCTTCACTATTGGCTCAAATCTGGCCAACTTCTTATTGAATCGATCGCTTACATCCAAAACCCACACACCTAGCCAGCTTAACGTCAGCAGCTGGCAAAGCTGTGTCACATATCATACTTGGTCAACACCATGACAATACCAGAAACTCTCGTGCTTACAGCTCTTGGCTTCTTAGCTTATTTTTGTTTTCTTATCCTTAGATTAAAAACAGAGATTGAATACAATGAGCGAAGCGGTCAAAACCCTATAACTGGTAGCTCTCGCTCTGACGGTATGACTCGCGCTACGGATCGCATAGGCATCGACCCAGACCAAAAACCTACAATGAGTTGGTACGCTAGGCTACTAGACTAGCAACTACTAATAAAAAATAGGATTTCCGCTAGCTTCGCAGGCTAGTGGAAAACTTGCGCTAATATTGGAAAATAAAAGCTCGGACAAACAAGAACCCAAGCTCGACAATTCGCCTACCCAGCTAGCGGATTCGGAAAATATTTATCTAGGCTGGGTCCCTTGTATATCAGGTCACCTTAACTTTTCGCTTATCTCAGTCGGCCTGGCCGGAAGCGCACTAGCAGACTATAAAATTACCTGTGCTCAAAAGTACCTGACAAATATAAAAATAGATCAAAAGCACTACTCGATTCTCTTCCAATCCCCAGACAATGAAAAAGAACAAAAAGTAATTCTTCAGTCTTGGGTTGAATGGAAAGACACCCCAGGGAAGCGTGATGGACAATGGCGAGTCGTCCTTATAGGGACGATAGAAGTGGGCTCCAATCCAGATGACACATCAATATCTGGATTTCTCTGTATTTACCCCCGAGCGTACAAATCTGAGTTCAGCGAACAGAACTCTAACCTTATGAAAATCGTCAGCGATTGCGCTGTTGTGCAGTCGAAAGCTTCAACACTCAAACCCTTTGAGTCTGAAGCAAAATTGAAATATCAAAAACAACAAAATTTGCTATTTCTTCAACTAGAAAAGCTTATTAAAAGCGGCTATCCGTTAGGTCAAAATCCTACACCGCCAGAAGTCTATTTTACAAAATTTACTATTAAACACTCTGGCTTGGCTCAAATTTCTATTTTCTCACCTCCAACTAGCGAAACCAACACGGCCCCCCTCATTACAGATAAAGAGCAACAACGGTTGTGCCTTCAATCCTACTACTATTTAAAATACTCTCTACACAAGCACAACCATCACACAGCTGATTCAGATGCATTGACAACAATAATTAAAGCTCCCTCCTCTGGCAATATAGACATAGATCGAGTTGGTCTAACTTTACTAACTCAACTTAAGAATGAATTAACTACAATTAAACGATCACAAAAAAACAAAAATAAAATAGATCAAAACGAAGATGCACTTGGTCTACTCGGATACATGAAGGCTTTAGCTAGAACCTGCTATGAATCAAAGCATCTAAAAAAATCTACTTACGACCGAGAAATGGCATGGATAAAGGCAACATCAGGATCATTTAACGCGCAACAACATAAAATTGAGCGAACCATCAGAAGTAATTTAGATAAGGAAACACGAGTAAGGCACGAATCTAGTTTAATCCTTGCCTTTACAAGCATATTCTCTTTAGTCCTAGTCACTGCTGCTAAATTTGGCACACCAACACAGCCTCTGGCCCAATCTTCTTTCGGTAGCTTTCTTTACGCTGTGCATACCATTGAATTTAATTATATTTTTCTTACGTGGTTAATTATTTCAATTCTAGCGGTGACATTCGTGAGAGTTTTAGTTTTTTTAGAGAGGAGTATAGAAATAAATTTGCGCACCGCACCTGCGGTATACATTATTCGCAAACTCCCAAAGAGAACAATAATTCTAACTTTAATACTTATAATAACAACCGCCACCGCCGCACTTTTTCGTTTCATTGTTACCTAATAATTATCTACCACAAAAGCCACCTTTGTTGTTTTTAAAGAAGGCCTTCATATTGGATAAAATAACGGTGGATCAGCTTGCTAAAAATATCGGGTTAAAAAAAGCGTAAATCACTTGAATTTAAGCTTTTCCTCAGCAACTACCTTTTTAATAGACCAAATCAGCGGCCGTCGTCCATCCCCCCCAAAAAAATGGAACGCCACTTGTAAAAGCAGGTGCCGTTGACCCCATTCTCCCGGCGAAAATTCGGCACCCCAATCCGCTTCGCTCAAAGATCGCAAAAACTAGCGGTGGGTGAGCACTGATCTCTTCAACTATATGCATGAGAATTTCCTGCTCATCGGCCCTATTGTTTTTCGGAAGGCCTGAGGTGCAACAGGAATTGACAGTAGGTGGCCAAACAGACCAAACCGTCTACGCCATGTCTACACTGTGGAAAATAGCGCTTTGCAATATCAGCATAACTTGCTGATTTAAAATGGTGGCCAGGGACAGAATCGAACTGTCGACACGGGGATTTTCAGTCCCCTGCTCTACCGACTGAGCTACCTGGCCATGTTTGGATAGTCACCGCAGCGGATGACCAGCAGGGCGGACAACAGAACTGTCAAATCCACCCTCGCGAAGGGTGGCTATTAAAGCGATTTGACGTTCAATCGTCAAGGAATAATTGTTAATCTGATCGATTCAGGGGCAGCATCGACCGCCTCTGGTTCCAAAATCACCGAGAGAATTTCATGCGACTGCTACACACCATGATCAGGGTTACTAATCTGGAGGCTTCGATCGCCTTTTACACCGAAGTAATGGAGATGAAATTACTCCGAAAACACGATTACCCCGAAGGTCGCTTCACCCTTGCCTTCGTCGGCTACGAGGACGAAGCAAACTCGCCGGTCACCATCGAGTTAACCCACAACTGGGATACTCACCAGTACGAACTGGGAGACGCATTTGGCCATATTGCTATCGAGGTGGACGATGCTTACCAGACTTGCGAAAAAATTAATGCTCGTGGCGGGACGGTGGTCCGTGAAGCCGGACCCATGGAACACGGCACCACGGTGATTGCTTTTGTCGAGGATCCGGATGGTTACAAACTCGAACTCGTTCAACGCAAGTCCTGACCGACGCCCGCTGCAGGCCGTTAGCTTTGATTGAGGGCCCGCTTTAACGCCCGAACGTATTCGTCAATATCCGGTTCTTTGCCATCTAACTGCGCAGCCCATAATACCTCTGCCAGCGCCTCCAGCATCTGGTGTTCGGCGAGATGAACATCTCCCTGGCGCCGGGCAAGCTGGCGGTGGATTTTGACCACTCCAGGTGGGCGATCAATACTCAACTGCTCGCGGATCGCAATATGCATCGCCATGTGCAGGAAAGGATTGCTCTGTCCGTCGCTACCATCATAGTCACGATCGCGTGCGGCACCGCTATCAAGCACGGCGTGATACTCCGGATGCATAGCCACCACATCAGCAATCATGGTTGTCTGTTTATCCAGCGGCTTGCCAGCCTGGCGATCGCGCCACGCTGCTTCAAAGACGCCGCGCAGAGTCGAACGGTCCTGTCCCCAGAGCATCAGTCCGACTCCAGTTCAGTTTTCTGTTTGTATTCGCAAAGGTCTTCGATCAGGCAGGAGCCACACCGCGGCTTGCGAGCCAGGCAGGTGTATCGGCCATGAAGAATAAGCCAGTGGTGAGCATCCCGCAGGAACTCAGCCGGAATGTTCTTCAGCAAACCTTTTTCTACGGCTAAGGGCGTCTTACCCGGGGCAATACGGGTGCGGTTCCCGAGCCGAAAAATGTGCGTATCAACTGCCATGGTTGGCTCGCCAAAAGCCGTATTGAGCACCACGTTTGCAGTTTTACGACCCACCCCGGCCAGCGACTCTAGCGCAGCCCGATCACGGGGCACCTCGCCGTTGTGTTTTTCTAGCAAGGTCGCACAGGTTTTGATGACGTTCTCAGCCTTGGAATTAAACAAGCCGATGGTTTTGATGTATTCCTTTAACCCATCCACACCAAGGTCATAGATCTGTCTCTTATACACATCTCCGAGCCCACGAGACCTCTCTACATCT
>CAJXVN010000035.1 GCA_913060775.1 uncultured Gammaproteobacteria bacterium
CTACACTATCCTCTTCGTCGGCAGCGTCAGATGTGTATAAGAGACAGTTGTTAAACGACAGCGCCTTGCCCTGCAGCTGCTCACTGGCGGCAATACCGTAATCCGCGCCAACTTCTCGATAAAAAGCCGCTCGCTGGTGGGGGTTTTCACCGTAACGCATGGTCTGGTGACGACTCATCTGCACCTGCAGGGTGTCTGCGAAGGGTTCGTCCTCGGTGGCCACCTGGCTCTGCAACCAACTGGCAATGGCGGCTTCATAACCGGCTGAGTGGGCAAAAGCCCGAACCGCTAGTTCCAGCCGAGTCTGTTCGCGGGTGGAACCATCGTTATCGCGCATCTCCTGCAGCACGGTTGCATAATCCTGACTTTCGACGACGACGGTGACTCCCTGGCAGTTTTTTGCGGCGGCTCGCAACATGGTTGGGCCACCGATATCAATCTGCTCAATCGCCGTGGCCAGGGTGCAGTCGGGCTGGGCAATGGTTTCCCGGAACGGGTAGAGATTTACGACCACCAGATCAATCGGTGGAATATTTTGCTCGGCAATCTGCTGGAGATGACCAGGCTCGTCCCGGCGGGCCAGAATGCCGCCGTGAATCTTCGGATGGAGCGTTTTTACTCGACCGTCCATCATCTCCGCGAATCCGGTGTAATCGGCCACTTCGATCACCTCCAGGCCGGCTGCCCGCAGCATTTTTGCAGTACCCCCGGTGGACAGTAACTCAACCCCCAAGTCGGCAAGTCCCTGAGCAAAGTCGACAACACCCTGTTTGTTGGAAACGCTGAGTAAAGCTCGCTCTATTTTGGCCATAATTCTCGGTAAGTTTTTTAAATTAAGGGACGTTCTAAAAACAAAAACGGGCCATCCAGCGCTGGACAACCCGTTGAATTTGATTAATGTCGAAGGTCGACATTTTATCAGTCGTCGATCTGATATTGCTCCAGTTTTTTTCGCAGGGTATTACGATTAATGCCCAGGTACTTGGATGCCTTGCTCTGATTACCGCCGGCATGGCAAAGCACGGTTTTTAATAGTGGCCGCTCCACCTCACGCATGACCAGTTCATATAGGCAGGTCGGTTCATCACCCCCTAAATCTGCCAGGTATCGCTCAACCGCACTGGCAACCATATCGCAAACCGGTTGATTACCCCCGGGTGTTGCGCAAAAAGTGTTTAACGGTTCTCCCTCGACAGCCACCGCTGCCTCCCCCGAAGGACGATTATTATTAGTTGTACTGTTCACCCACGCACCCCCCTGATGGCGACGTCACCCCGGAAATAAATCCTGTCGGGATTTTAAATTGATAATCTTCTGACCGGTGCTCCCTCCTGGTTACCGCCCATACCTTCAGCAATGCCAGCTGCTCATCCGCTGTTTGTAACTGATTGAATTCCGACCTTGCTCGCCTGCCCGCTTCACCCCACTCCGCGCAGTACCAGCCGAAATGCTTACGACCGATCTTCACTCCCTGATGCTCACCATAATAACGGTGAAGTGCCAGCAAGTGATCACGAATTAGCTGAAAAATTTCATCAACCGGTGGCGCTTCGGTTATTTTGCCATCCTGCAGATAGCGATTTATCTGATCGAAAATCCAGGGCCGACCCTGAGCACCACGACCTACCACAACTGCATCGGCACCGGTCAGAGCGAGCACCCGTGCAGCCTGTTGAGGGCTAACGATATCGCCATTCGCGAATACCGGGATTGAAACGCTCTCCTTAACCTGACGAATGGTGTCGTACTCCGCCGAACCCCGAAAACCACAGGCTCGACTACGACCATGCACCGTCAATGCCACGACCCCGGACGCCTCCGCGAGGCGGGCAATGGTAACCGCATTGCGGAACTCTCGATCCCAGCCCGTGCGAATTTTCAAGGTTACCGGCACCGAGACAGCGGCCACGACCGCCTGCAAAATTTCTGCGACCAGTCCTTCATCCCTGAGCAGCGCTGAACCGGCAGCCTTACGACACACTTTTTTCGCCGGGCAGCCCATGTTGATATCGATAATCTGCGCGCCACGGTCAACATTGGTCACCGCGGCCTCCGCTAACGATTGCGCATCCGCGCCAACAATCTGGATGGCCCTGGGCTCCGGGTCACCACCGATCTGGCTGCGCAGACGAGACTTGCGGGTGTGCTGCAATTCCTTTTTCGCTGAAACCATCTCGGCAACAGTATAACCGGCACCATAACGCCGGCAGATATCACGAAACGGGGCATCGGTAATACCCGCCATTGGCGCCAGCAGGGCTCGGCCAGTCAGGGTGTATGGTCCAATTTTTGGTAGCGGACCACCGATAGTCAGATCAACGCTCAAAGGTAACTAAAACGGTAATTAACCGCTCTGGCGCCAGGGTCTTTAATCTCCAGTACGATCTGTTCTGGAACCATCGGCTGCAGCAGAGTCTTACCAGCCAACGGACCTCGCAGGTACTCTTCCGGGGAAAAATCTCGTCCCGCCAGTTCACGGTCACGCTTATCCAGAAATAATACCCGTATGGTGGGGAACGGCTGCGCAAACGCGGCGCGGTTCTGCAAACTTAAATCAATTCGCAATGCGTCCAGATAACGAGGGTGCGATATGACCACCTTGGCTACCGCCCGGAGTTTCGAGACGTCGTGTCTCACCGGTAATTCGCAACCCACCAGGTTACACAGAGACTCCTGCCACGGACGAAATCGCTCGTCATCCTGCAACGGCTCTCGGGTTAGATAGAGGATCTGTGCAGCTATTACCACCACTAACAGTAGCGCCATGCCCAGATGGGCCACCAGCCACCAGCGGCTAACCCGGACCGGTTTAAGGTCATCCTCTGAAAGTGCAGGCTCCTCCGGTTCGATTAAAGCAGCGGATTCTGCTGGCACTTCGGCGGTGTCAACAATTTCGGCATCACCAAACTCAAGTTGCTCGGCCACCACTGGCTCACCAGAGTCGTCGCGATGCCGGGCCTCTTCTTCGTCACCCGAGAACAACTCCTCGACCTCAGCAACTTCATCAATCTCGAATATCTCATCACCTGACGCGGGCGAATCACTCTCCTCCCCGCCAACCGACTCGACATCGTTATCAAACGATTCATCAAGCGGAGCGTCACCGGCCGCAGCGAATAGCCGATCGGCCTGCTGATCTTCTTCCGCCAGTTCCGCCGGGTTTTCTCCCTCGTTATGCTCTCCCTCGTTATGCTCTCCCTCGTTATGCTCTCCCTCGTTATGCTCTTCCTCGTGCTGTTCTTCCTCACCGGGAAGCGCATCGTCAACCAATTCACCCGGGACTGGCAGCGGTTCCAGATTCTCGGCACCATCATCGTCGCCGTCAGCGGTTTCCACCGCGTCGTCCCCGGCATCCATCCCGGGTTCCGGCTCGTCCTGAGGGGTCAGCGCCTCGGCCGTTTCGGTCAGCGGTTGCTCGTCGTCACTAATACCGGGTGCAAACAGGTCGCCGTCTGCCTCCTCCTGACTTTCCAACTCGTCCACTGGAGTCGGCAGTGAAAACTCGGACGGTTCCTCCGCGACGTCAGCTTCATCGACGCCGGACGGCGAGTCGGTTTCCAGTTCGTCAACAACCTCACCGTCGCTATCCTGGTCGAGGTTTTCGGTCGCCGTATCGCCTGATCCGGCCAGATCACCGGCTGCCGGGTTCTCGTCATCGATCCCTAAATCACTCTGGTCCTCAGCGCTCGGATCAAACCAGGTCTCATCCAAATCATCGAGTTCGTCAATTGGGCTACTGGCAAATTCAATGCCCTCATCCGCCATCAGGGACGCTAGATCGACCGCCTCATCAGATTCACCCGTCAGATCACTTCCGATCCGATCATTAGCATCATCGTTTTCATGGGGGTCACCCGCAAAATCGGCAAGGTCGATGTCGCCACTCGTCTCGCCGCTATCAGCTTCGTTAAACGGCAACGACAGGTCGATCGCTTCTTCATCCGCACGGTCTGCCTCAATTCCCTCGCCGGCTTCTGTTGAAAAAACATCGTCCGGTCCTGACACGGATTCCGAGTCCAGATTAACGGTTTGCTCAGTGAAGCCTTCCTCTTCCCCCGGCGCCAGGTCATCAAGATCAAATCCGTCATCAATCGCTGCTACCGCTTCAGCAGTTGCAGCAGGTTCGCTGGTTGCTTCATCAACGGGTGCCAGTTCGACATCAATCGGCTCATCCGGTAATTCATGCAGCTCATGGAGCTTTGCTTCCAGCACGCCGTCACAGACGCCACAGCGCACCTTGCCGTGCTCCGGCAGCAACGCAGGCGCAGCGAAAATCGTCGAGCAATGGGGGCAGTTAATGTAGGGCGCGGCGGGGCTATTCATTGCGCCTGACTCCTGTTATTCGAATCCAGCCATCGAGTTCGGTCGCGACTCCCATCTCGAACCAGGGCTGATAGACCTGGGCTATTGCTTCAGCCTGGGCGGTTAGCAGGCCGGATAATACCAAATCAGCTCCCGGTTTTAGTAGCTGCGCAAAGGTTGGTGCCAGCTGGGTAAGGGGTTGAAACAGTATGTTTGCGACCAACAGGTCGGCTTGCGGCGCTGCCCCCGGCGAAAAATCATCCGCCATACTGGTGATCACTTGCGAGGAAACACCGTTTAACTCCGCGTTGCTGGCGGTGGCCGCCAATGCCTGAGGATCGATGTCGATGGCCTGCGCGGCTGTCGCGCCCAGGCAGCAGGCCGCCACCGCAAGCACCCCGGAGCCACAGCCAAAATCGATAACCTGCTGGTCGGCAGGAGGATTTTCTGCCAGCCACTCCAGGCAAAGGGCAGTCGTCGCATGATTGCCGGTACCAAAAGCAAGCCCCGGATCAAGCAGCAACCTTGGCCCATCCCGAGTTTCATGGTCCCAGCTCGGTACCACCCAGAGATGACCGCCAAACTGACGCGGTTGCCAGTACTGCAGCCAGGTTCGACTCCATTCCTGCTCCGCCAGTGGCTCGACAGACACTTCGGCAAAGTTGATCAATAGATTAGTAATAGCGGTGAGCTCAATGCTCGCCGGGAACAGGGCCACCAGCGTAACCTGCTTCCAGAGGAGCATCTCCCCCGGCAGCGGCTCGTAGAGCGCGTCATCACCCGGATCTTCAAGGGTGATCGCCGTAGCGCCCGCCTGAGTTAACAACTCACTGACTGTCTCCTGCTGGCTTGCCGGTACCGTGGTCTTTAGTTGCTGCCACGCCGCCACGTCAGTCGGCTTAACCGGTCCAGTCACGCCACTGCCCCAGGGTTTCACCCATCTTTACGCTGGATCCGGACTGCAACTGGTCATTCCATTGCAATGCGTCCCTGGGGAGCAGCACTATCACCGTGCTGCCCATATTAAAACGGCCCATTTCTGCCCCTCTATCGAGGAGTACAGCCCCCGGGCCATCAGCCGGATATTCAGCACTCCACAGAGCGCCCCGCTCGCCCGGCAGGTTCACCCCTCCGTGCCAGACAGTCTCCATCGAGGATACAAAGATGGCACCCACCAGCACCTGCGCCAGCGGACCCGCCGGCGTATCAAATATAGTCACCACCCGCTCATTGCGAGCATACAGCTCTGACACCGTTCGCGCGGTTTTTTCCTGCACGCTAAACAGTCGGCCAGGCACGTGAATCATTTTCCGCAACTGACCGGCAATCGGCATGTGCACGCGGTGATAATCGCGCGGTGCAAGGTAGACGGTACAGAATTCTCCCTGATCAAATTCGGCGGCCAGTGCCGGATCGCCACCGAGCAGCTTCTCGGCAGAAAAATCCTGCCCTTTGGCCTGCAATAGCCGTCCGTCCTGAATCGATCCAAACTGACTGACAACTCCATCCGCAGGCGCGACAAGGGCATTCCTTTCTTCGGCGATCGGTCGACAACCCGATCTTAATGATCGGACAAAAAAAGCATTTAGATTGGGATAATCTTCAGGGTCAGCCGATTCTGCTTCGTCGAGATCGACCTGATATCGGTTGATCACCCAGCCAATCAGCCAGTTTTTTAGCGGTCGCCACCGACAACGCACCACCGACCACCAGCAACGACTGAGGAGCTGGTGGGGCAGTAGATAAAGAAGCATTGAAAACAGACGAGCGTTCAAGATAGCGAATAGTTCGTAAAATGGAGACACCGGCGCCCGGTGTTGGAACCCCAGATAATAACAGTCACTAGCTGCCATGCCGTCCTATCGCGCACAATAAACAGAACTAACCGAACCGCCCCCTGGCGGTTGCCATTCATCGAACTGACTCCAAGGCATTCCATTGAATAACCGCTCACTGCGCATCGCCACCCGTGAAAGCGCCCTGGCCCTCTGGCAAGCTCGCTTCGTCCAGCAGTCCCTTGCGCAGAATGATATTGCCGCAGAGCTCCTGCCAATGACGACCCGCGGCGACCAGATACTGGACCGACCGTTGCAGCAAATCGGCGGCAAGGGACTCTTCATCAAAGAACTGGAAGTGGCCATGCTCAACGGCGAGGCCGACCTGGCTGCCCACTCAATGAAAGATTTACCGGCAACCCTCGCGGATTCTTTCGAACTGGCGATTGTCTGTGAAGCGGCTGATCCGCGGGATGCCTTCGTCAGCAACCATTTTAATAGTCTTGATGAGCTGCCTGACGGAGCGCGCGTGGGCACCTCCAGCCTGCGCCGCCAGTGTCAGCTGCTGGCATTGCGCCCGGATTTGCGCATCCAGCCACTGCGCGGCAATGTGAATACCCGGCTCGCCAAACTGGATCAGGGGGATTTTGACGCCATCATCCTCGCCTGCGCCGGGCTCGACCGGTTACAGCTTACGGATCGTATTCGTCAGCGCCTGCCCATCGAAACCCTGTTACCCGCGGTAACTCAGGGGGTCATTGGTATCGAGATTCGTGCCGGTGACCGACAGACCGCTGAACTGCTCACGCCATTAAATCACGCCGCCACCGCCCAACGGGTAGCCGCGGAGCGAGCAGTCAATGCGCGACTGGGCGGCAGTTGCCAGACACCCATTGCTATCCACGCCTTTGAGGCAGACGGACAACTCCACCTGCGTGCGCTCGTCGGTAGTAATGATGGCAAAACACTGTTGACCGCCCAACGTAGCGGCACCGCCACCGACGCGACGCAAATGGGACTGGCAGTCGCCGAGGATCTGCTGGCACAGGGCGCCGACCGGCTTCTGGTGGTTGATGAGTAATCATCCGGTCGGTGTACTGGTCACCCGGCCGGTCAACCAGAACGAGAACCTCTGCAGAGCAATAACGGCGCTAGGCTGTCGACCATTACCCCTGCCCACACTAGCGATTACGCCGCTACCACCCGCTGATCTGGAAGATTTCGCCGGCTTGTTGGCAAGGCGACCAGTGCCGGACTGGCTCATTTTTATTAGCGCCAATGCCGTCGAGCAGAGCTGGCCGTTTATCGGCGCAGAACCTGAACTCATCGCCGGGTGCCGGTTTGCCGCTATCGGGGCGGCCACCGCCGCCGCACTGACAGCAGCGGGCGTGTCGGTGAGTGCTCAACCTCTGCACCAATATGACAGCGAAGGTCTGCTGGCGTTGCCAGAATTTACGGCACCCCTCTCCGCTCATATACTAATTATCCGCGGCCGAGGCGGCCGCGAACACCTGGCAACGGCGCTGCGGCAACGCGGAGCCCGGGTTGATTACGGTGAGTGCTATCGCCGGGAGCTGCCGACCGACGGTACCAGCCAGTTAGCTCAATGGCTTGACGAAAAAGCCGTCGACCTGATCACGGTGACCAGTCGGGCGGCACTGCACAACCTGTTTGAGCTAGCCACCCCGTCGCACCAGGAGGCGCTAAAAAGGTTACCCTATCTACTAATGAGTCCAGCGATTAGAAAAACCGCCCAGGAACTGGGTATCACCGGCGAACTGCTGATTGCATCCCAACCGTCGGACGCTGGCCTGTGCAGCAGCATCGAAACGTTTATCCGCTAAAATTTTTTCACCAAACCGCTATCAATCATGGTCAGAACTGAAACTCCTCTCTGCGACTTTGACACCCCTGCTGTCGATTTCACCCTGCCGGGAGTGGATGGCCGCTCCTGGTCCCTGCAGCAGTGCCGGGGTGAAAACGGCACTTTGGTGATGTTTATCTGCAACCACTGTCCCTACGTGATCGCAGTGATTGACCGCATTGTCACGGACTGTGTTGCATTGCAATCGGCAGGGATTAACTGCGTAGCCATCATGTCCAACGACACCGACGCCTACCCCGACGACAGCTTCGAGAAAATGGTCGAGTTCAGCCAGCAACACCGGCTGCCATTTCCTTATCTGTTTGACGAATCTCAGGAAATCGCTCGGGGTTACGGAGCGGTCTGTACCCCCGATTTCTTTGGCTATAACGGCGATCTGCAACTCCAGTACCGGGGGCGGCTTGACGAGAGTCGCAAGGCGGCCGTTACCGGTGCACGGCGGGACCTGCTAATGGCCATGCAGCAGGTGGCAGCAACCGGCAGCGGTCCATCACAGCAGCTCGCCAGCATGGGCTGTTCAATTAAATGGCGTAACGATCATGTCTGACGACATCTGGAAACCCCACGTCACGGTGGCAACCATTGCGGAGCGCAATGGCGAGTATTTGCTGGTGGAAGAGCTCAACAGCCTCGGGGAAAAAGTCATCAACCAGCCGGCCGGCCACCTCGATGAAGGCGAAACCCTGATCGAGGCCTGCGTCCGCGAAACGCTGGAGGAGACCGGCTGGGCCTTCACCCCCGAAGCGCTGGTGGGTATCTACCGCTGGATCAGCCCCCGAGATGGCGAGACCTTTTTGCGCTACAGCTTTTCCGGTCAACTGATTGAGCAGGTGTCACCGGAACCACTGGATAGCGCGATTCTGCGTACCCGCTGGCTCAGTCGCGAACAGCTCGATGACCCTTCTGTGGAGCTACGCAGCATACTGGTGACCCACTGCATCGACGATTACCTCAAGGGTAGCCGTTATCCAATGACGTTGATGAGCGACGTGCTGGAACCCACTGTTGCCTGATTCCCGGCCCGCACCACCAGAAGATACCCATGTAATCGTTGGCCTCTCCGGCGGCGTTGACTCTGCGGTAACCGCCCTGCTACTTCAACAGCAGGGCTACCGGGTTACCGCCCTGTTTATGAAAAACTGGGAGGGCGATGACGACGACGAGTATTGCAGTGCCGAGGCCGATCTGGCCGACGCCGGTGCCATCTGCGAAATGCTCGATATACCCCTGGAAACCGCCAACTTTGCCAACGAATACTGGCGCGATGTGTTTACCCATTTTCTTGACGAACATCTGGCTGGGCGCACCCCGAATCCGGACATACTCTGTAACCGGGAAATAAAGTTCAAAGCATTTTTACAACTTGCTGAGCAGCTCGGCGGTGACTATATCGCCACCGGCCACTACGCCGGCATCAGCCACCAGGGTGGTGAGTATCAGTTAACCATGGCCGCTGACCAGAACAAGGACCAGACCTACTTTCTTTACATGCTGGGGCAGCCACAGCTGGCTAAAGCGCTGTTTCCACTCAGCGATCTCAGTAAACCAGAAATCCGTCGCATCGCCAATGAACACCAGTTGCCGGTGGCGGACAAAAAAGATAGCACCGGTATCTGCTTTATCGGCGAGCGTCCTTTCAAGGAATTTCTCGGCGAACATCTACCCGACCAGCCCGGTGATATTGTGGATACCGACGGTAACCATCTGGGCCGGCATAACGGCCTGATGTACTACACCATTGGCCAGCGTCAGGGACTGGGTATCGGTGGCAGTCGCCACCACAGCGAAGAGCCCTGGTTTGTTGCCCAGAAGCTCATTGATAGCAATCAGCTCATCGTGGTGCAGGGGCACGATCACCCCCGCCTGTTTGCCGATCGCCTAACCGCCATAGAACCCCACTGGGTTGCCGGCCAACCGCCGACCAGTGAGTTTGAATGCCTGGCGCGCTGCCGCCATCGCCAACCGCTGGAGTCCTGCCGGGTCACGGTAGGCAATAACGGCACCCTTGAAGTTATGTTTGACCAGCCCCAGCGTGCCTTAACGCCGGGGCAGTCAGTCGTTTTTTATCGGGGTAACTGCTGCATCGGTGGCGCGGTAATTGACCGGGTCGGCCCAACCAGCTAACAGCATTAGCCTTTACCCACCCTTTTGCCGGAACGGGTAACGCAAGCGCTATCTCACCCTTCGACCAGTTTGACGGTGGTAACGACCGCTTACCTTGCACCCAGGCGTTGCAGGTTCCGGGAAAATCCACCGAAACTGCAAATGACCCTTACCTCATCGACGACAATTTCAATGTTGCCGACGACGGCGATCAAACACTTCCGGGTTATCCGTTGCCACGCGAGCAAAAATACCCAAGTCAAAATCGCCAGTCGACGGCTTCACATCAACTGGCCTTCATGAAATCCCTGAGCACGTAATTCAAAATTCCGCCGTGACGATAATAATCGACCTCAATCGGGGTATCGATCCGCGCCATCACTTTAATATCGCGACTCTCACCGCCAGCGGGCGTGACTCGCAGGGTAATGTGATCACCCGGACGAATGCCATCGTTCAGATCCGGCAAATCGAACTGCTCTTCACCCGTGAGACCATGGGTCTCAGCACTTTCGCCCTCCAGATACTGCAAGGGCAGCACGCCCATACCGATCAAATTGCTGCGGTGAATACGCTCGTAACTTTCGGCTACCACCGCTTTCACGCCCAGCAGATAGGTGCCCTTGGCTGCCCAGTCACGGGACGAACCGGCGCCGTACATCTGCCCGGCCAGCACCACTAACGGCGTACCGTCGGCAATGTATTTCTGCGCGGCGTCGTACACCGACAACTCTTCACCGGTAGGCAGGTAACGGGTCCAGCCGCCTTCTCGCGGCGCTACCAGATCATTTTTAAGACGAATATTGCCAAAGGTGCCCCGGGTCATAACCCGGTCATTGCCCCGACGAGAACCAAAGCTGTTCCAGTCCGCTTTACTCACGCCGTTTTCAAGTAGATAAGCGGCCGCCGGCCCATCCGCTGGGATCACCCCAGCCGGGCTAATGTGATCGGTGGTGACGAAATCACCTAGCTTAAGCAGGGCCCGGGCGCCAGTGATGGGGGCAATCGGTTGGGCAATTTCAGAAAAATCAACAAAAAAGGGCGGCTCCTGAATATAGGTGGAGTTAGCTTTCCAGTCGTACACGGCTGCAGAATCATCGGCTTCAATAGCATTCCAGTCAGCGTTACTGGTGGCGACATCTTTGTAACCGGCGGCATAAAGCGCCGGATCATTGGCCAGTTGCATCGCCTCGGCCACTTCGCTGGTAGACGGCCAGATATCCTTAAAATAGACCGCTTCGCCATTACTACCCGTGCCGATCGGGTCCTGATCAAAATCGACGTTGACGTTACCGGCCAGCGCATAGGCGACCACTAACGGCGGCGAGGCCAGGTAGTTGGCTTTGGTGTGCGGGCTGACTCGGCCTTCAAAGTTACGGTTACCGCTGAGGACGGCACTGACTACCAGCTCCTGCTCATTGATGGCATCAACGATAGCCGGGTCGAGTGGACCGGAATTTCCGATACAGGTAGTGCAGCCATAACCAACGGTCTGAAAACCGAGCTGATCTAGGGAACGCTGCAGGTCAGCCTTATGCAGGTATTCGGTCACCACCCGTGAACCGGGAGCGAGGCTGGTTTTTACGGTTGAAGCGACGGTGAGCCCTTTTTCGACGGCCTTTTTCGCCACCAGACCCGCCGCCAGCATCACGCCAGGATTAGAGGTATTGGTACAACTGGTAATGGCGGCAATCACCACCGAGCCGTGACTAAGCGTGGCGCCGTCAAATCCTTTCACTTCGACTGAAGCATCGACCGTTGATACCCCAAAACCCTCGTCAGCTACCGGGGCCGGCAAGCTCTTCTTGAACTGGCTGGCCATGTTTTTCAGGCTGATTCGGTCGTGGGGCCGGCGCGGCCCCGCCATGCTTGGCTCCACCGAACCGAGGTCGAGTTCAAGCACGTCGGTGAATTGCGGTTCGGGACTATCGGTCGTCCGAAACATCCCCTGAGCTCGGTAATAATCCTCAACCAGCTGAATCTGCTCTTCGCTACGACCGGTAACACGCAGGTAATTGAGAGTTTCCTGATCCACCGGAAAAAAACCGATTGTGGCGCCGTATTCCGGCCCCATATTGGCAATCGTGCCGCGATCGGCCAGCGGCAGATGATCAAGCCCGGCACCGAAGAATTCGACAAATTTACCGACGACTCCATATTTGCGTAGCTGCTGGACGATGGTCAGGGTCAAATCGGTGGCGGTGACACCGTCCTGCAATTTACCGGTCAATCGAAAACCGATCACCTCGGGCATGGGGATATAAATGGGCTGACCTAACATACAGGCCTCCGCCTCAATGCCGCCAACGCCCCAACCAACCACACCCAGGCCATTAATCATGGTGGTGTGAGAGTCGGTACCCACCAGAGAATCGGGGTAAGCCACCGTGCCACCCTGCTCTTTTGTAAGCACGCTTTTAGCCAGATATTCCAGATTCACCTGGTGGACGATGCCTACTGACGGCGGGGTGATATTAAGAGTGTCATAGGCGCCCTGACCCCAGCGTAAAAATTCATAGCGCTCCTGATTGCGCTGAAATTCCAGGTCAGTATTGACCCTCAGTGCGTTAGCGCTACCCGCTTTATCAACCTGCACCGAATGATCGATCACCAGATCCACAGGCACCAGCGGTTCTATCTGGCTAGGATCCTTGCCAGCCCGGCTCATGGCACTACGTAGAGCCGCCAGATCGACGACACAGGGCACACCGGTAAAATCCTGCAATACCACCCGACCGGGTATAAACGGCACTTCACCCGCGCCTCCTGCCTGGCCCCAGCTCATCAGCGCTTCGATATGGCTATCTTCAACCGCCGCGTGGTCCTGGTTACGCAGCACGGATTCAAGCAGCACGCGGATTGACAACGGGAGCCGGGAGACATTGCACAGACCCTTCTCATCCAGACTGGGCAGACTGTAGTAATCAACCGCGCTGCCGGACTGCAAACTCTGGCGAGTAAAAGAAAATTTAGAACTCATCGGGAAATATCTCCATGAAAATCGGTGCCATATTGATACGGCCAGAAACACGGGGTTGCTGCGCTGCAACCACTAATGGCAATTCAGAAATAGACGACTGACAACCAGCCACAACTCCGCGCTGAAGCATCAATAGAACCAGCAGCGGGCCATCGCAAAAGGGGTAGAATTATATCACCGCTGCAGGCGTGCATTTAAGCTGCAACCGGCACTACCCCAAACCCTGACTCCCGACTGGAACCGATTCCGCATGACCACAAGTTCGCTCACCGCTCTGTCACCACTCGACGGCCGCTACCAACGCCACACTCAATCGCTGGCTACCCTGTTCAGCGAATCGGGATTAATCCACCACCGACTACGCGTCGAGATCGAGTGGCTAATTCAGCTCGCCAGCGAACCAAAAATTGTTGAATTAAAACCATTCTCCGACGCTGCGATCCAGCGGCTGCGCGCGCTTGATATCAACTTTGATGCCGATGCGGCCGCCCGCATCAAGGCCATTGAAAGCACCACCAACCACGATGTTAAAGCGGTGGAATACTACCTGCGTGAACAGCTGCTGGCCGACGACGAGCTCGCACCGGCCAGCGAGTTCATCCACTTCGCCTGTACCTCAGAGGACATCAACAACCTCTCCCACGCGTTAATGCTGAAGGCCGGTCGCGACCAGATCCTGCTACCGCTACTGACCCAGATCCAGCGGGCTCTCGCGGAACTGGCGGCGGACCACGCGCCGGTGGCCATGCTCGCCCGTACCCACGGCCAGCCAGCTTCGCCCACTACCATGGGCAAAGAACTGGCCAACACGGTGGCCCGCCTGCGCCGCCAGCACGCACAACTGGCAGAGATCGAAATTCTGGGTAAATTCAATGGTGCGGTCGGCAATTTCAACGCCCACGTCTGCGCCTACCCGGAGATTGACTGGCCGCAACTCTCCGCTGATTTTATTAGTGGCCTGGGGCTGACCATTAATTCGCACACCACGCAGATCGAGCCTCACGACTACATGGCAGAGCTGTTCGATACCCAGTGCCGAATCAACACCATCCTCATCGATCTGTGCCGCGATATCTGGTCCTACATTTCACTAGGCTATTTTCGCCAGCGGGTCGTAGCCGGAGAAGTCGGCTCTTCAACCATGCCCCACAAGGTCAATCCCATCGATTTTGAAAACGCCGAGGGCAATCTGGGTATCGCCAATGCCCTGCTGGAACATCTGGCTCGCAAACTGCCGATCTCTCGCCTGCAGCGAGATCTTACTGACTCCACCGTTATTCGCAGCGTCGGCAGCGCCCTTGGCTACGTAATGATTGCCGGGCCGGCACTATTGAAAGGACTCGGCAAGCTCGAAATCAACGCCCCGGCGCTGGCCGCTGATCTGGACACTAACCTTGAAGTGCTGGCAGAGGCGGTACAGACAGTCATGCGTCGCTACAACGTGCCCGAGCCCTACGAAAAACTTAAAGCCCTGACCCGCGGCCAGCGCATCAATCGAGCCGATCTGGACGCATTCATTAATGACCTGGAAATCCCCGCCGAGGCTAAACAGCGACTACTGGCACTGACACCCGACGGCTACACCGGGCTCGCCGAACATTTGACTGCACAGATTACGGATCAACCTTGACCGAGGCATCACCCGGACGACAGGAATTTCACCTTACGGTTGAAACAGCGGCAGCGGCAGTCTCCCTGCTCGCCGATGCCAGCCAGTTAACCAAAACCGCCGTTAAACAGGCGATGCAGAAAGGAGCCGTCTGGTGGCAGCAGGGGAAACAGGTGCGCCGCCTGCGCCGCGCCAGCCGCACCGTTAACCCGGGTGATCAGCTCCATTTCTATTTTGATCCCGGCGTGCTCGCGGCAACGGCAGAACCCGCAACGCTTGTCGCTGATGAAAGCAGCTACAGCGTCTGGAATAAACCGGCGGGCATGCTCTCACAGGGGTCTAAATGGGGTGACCACTGCACCTTGACCCGGTTTGCCGAACAGCACCTGTCACCCCAGCGCACGGCCTATCTGGTCCATCGCCTCGACCGAGCGGCTAATGGTTTGATGGTGATTGCTCACGGTAAAAACAGTGCCCGAGAGTTAAGCCGGCAGTTCCGCGACCGCGAAGTCACCAAAATTTATCGGGCACGCGTATTGGGAAAGTTTCCTGAGCAACCCGAACCCCTGCTACTAACCAGCGATATTGATGGCCGCAGTGCCCGTAGCGAAGTTAGCTGGCTGGGGTACGACCGCAACAGTGACTCCACCCATGTCCAGGTAGAAATAACCACGGGCCGCAAACATCAGATCCGCCGCCATCTGGCGGAGGCCGGCTGGCCGGTCATTGGCGACCGCCTGTACGGCGGTAGCCCGGTCAGTCACGAAGAAAACCCCGATGAGCCACTCGCACTCAGCGCCTGTCAGCTGCATTTCCGAGCGCCAGAGGATGGCACGCTGAAACAGTATCACCTCCCTGAACAACCCGGCACACCACTAGCTTCCGCGCAAAAAAAAGCGCTACCTGAGTAACGCTTTGAAGAAGAGCATGGTGCTCTTAAGAGGATTTCTTTGCCGAAACACCCGACGCTTTTGACGACGGTTACCCTGATGGTTCATGGATGACAAACCCGGAGTCAGTTCCGTGCCAACTTCAACTCGATGGCTAATATAAAGGTGCTGTTACCTGTAACGGCGCGGAATCACCACTCTTTAACCACTAACTTTAAGAACGACTCCCGTCCCTGAATTGAGCCGCTCGGCCATCCACCAGATCGGGCCGCCGACAAATATGCCTACTGTTCAGCAACCCGAGAACGGGTGGGTGCTAGCCCCATCGGATTAGTGGCGAAACGGGAGAAAGCAATTCCGCCAGGGAGTTACTCCAGCGGCAACAGCACCTGTCGATGGGCAGCAATCGCGGCCCGCCCCTGCTCCGGTGCCGTCCCGCCAATATGATTACGGGCCGCCACCGACCCTTCCAGCGTCAACACCTCATACACGGACTCGTCGATCGCAGTTGATAACGCCTGGAGCTCGGGCAGCTTCAAACCATCAAGATCGACATCCTGATCGATCGCCAGGCGCACCGCTTTACCAACCACCTCGTGGGCGTCACGAAAAGGCACTCCCTTACGAACCAGATAATCGGCAAGATCGGTCGCCGTGGTATAGCCCAGGCGGGTCGCTGCCAACATTTTCTCGGCATTCACGATCATCTCACCCAGCATACCGGCGTACACAAACAGGGATTCACGGACAGTATCGACCGTGTCAAATAACGGCTCCTTGTCTTCCTGATTATCTTTGTTGTAGGCCAATGGCTGGGATTTCATCAATACCAGCAGATTCATCAGATTACCCACCACCCGGCCGCTCTTGCCACGAACCAGCTCCGGCACATCGGGATTTTTTTTCTGCGGCATGATGGATGAGCCGGTGCAGTAACTATCGCTTAAATTGACGAAATCAAACTGTGGCGACGACCAGAGCACCAGCTCCTCGGACATGCGCGACAGATGCACCATCAACAAAGCGGCCGCTGAATTGAACTCGATCACGAAGTCACGATCACTCACCGCGTCCAGAGAATTGCGGGCCACGCGATCAAACCCCAGCTCGTTGGCGACAAATTCTCGATCGATCGGAAAGGTCGTTCCCGCCAGCGCCGCCGCGCCAAGCGGCAACACATTCAACCGTTTACGGCAATCAGCAAACCGTTCACGATCGCGTAGCAGCATCTCCAGCCAGGCTAGCATGTGGTGGCCAAAGGTGACCGGCTGAGCAGCCTGCAGATGGGTAAAACCAGGCATGATAGTCGCCGCTTCGCGCTCGGCAATATCCAGCAAAACCAGGGCGAGCCGATTAATGTCCTGATCAAGCCCGTCCAGCTGGTCGCGCAGAAACAGGCGCACATCGGTGGCCACCTGATCATTGCGGGAGCGACCGGTATGAAGTTTTTTACCGACCACTCCAATGCGATCAGTGAGTCGGGCCTCGATATTCATGTGCACATCTTCAAGCTCGACTGACCAGCCGAAATCATCGCGATCAATCTCTTCATTGATGGCTTCCAGACCGCCGATGATTTTATTCACCTCTGACTCGGTGAGGACCTCAACTTTGGCGAGCATACGCGCATGGGCAATCGAACCGATGATGTCATACCGGGCCAGCCGCTTGTCGAAGCGAATGGACGCGGTAAACTCTTCTACGAAGGCGTCGGTCGCGGCACTAAAACGGCCGCCCCAGGGTTTTTGTATCTGTCTCTTATACACATCTGACGCTGCCGACGAAGAGGATAGTGTAG
>CAJXVN010000036.1 GCA_913060775.1 uncultured Gammaproteobacteria bacterium
CATGGTAACCATTCGTCTCTCTCGCGGCGGCGCGAAAAAGAAACCTTTCTATCATATCGTCGTGGCCGATAGCCGTTTTCCCCGCGATGGCCGATTTATCGAACGCCTCGGGTTTTTTAACCCGGTTGCGAGTGGCCAGGCTGAATCCCTGAGAGTGGATCTGGAGCGAGCTGATTACTGGTTAGGCCAGGGTGCTCAAGCCAGTGATACCGTGGGCAATCTGTTGAAACAGGCCCGCGCCAACTGACATCAAATGACTGGGTAACCCTGGGCACGATCGGTGCTACCTGGGGGTTAAGGGGTTGGGTCAAGGTATGGTCGTCGACCAGCCCGGCGGACAGGTTGCTGGACTACGATCAATTTAACGGCCTGTCCAAATCCTGGCATGGAACGCTTGAGGTCCTGCAGGCGAAGCCTCAGGGGCGGTTCCTTGCGTACCATTTCAAGGGATTCGACAGCCCGGAAGCGGCGCGGAAAATTAACGGCGTTGAATTGCAGGTCCTTCGATCAACCTTGCCGGCGACCGAAGCAGGAGAATATTACTGGCACGACCTGATCGGTCTACAGGTGGTAACCGCCGGTGGGGTCAGTCTCGGTAATATTGTCGAGATGATGGAGACCGGCGCCAACGATGTCATGATTGTGGATGGCGACCGGCGGCGCTGGGTGCCGTTTATCTTGCCCTCGGTGGTCACTGAGGTTGACGTAGCGGCCGGGGTTTGTCGCGTTGACTGGGATCCCGAATTTTAAATGGCCTTCAGGATTGATTTACTCACCCTGTTTCCGGATCTGGTAGAGGGGTATTGTCAATACGGGGTGTTATCCCGGGCATTACGCGAAGAAATTGTTGCTTTGCAGTGCTGGAACCCGCGGGATTTTACCAGCGATCGTCATGCGACCGTTGATGACGCCAGTTATGGCGGAGGTCCGGGCATGGTAATGAAGGCAGAGCCCCTGGATCGGGCGTTGCAGACTGTTCGAGAAAATGGCCCGGAAGGTCGCCCGGTGATTTATCTGTCTCCGCAGGGTCGGCGGGTTAACCATGATCTGATAGAATGCGCCGCCGCCGGTGAGGGTTTGATTTTGTTAGCGGGTCGTTATGAAGGTGTCGACGAGCGCTTTATTGACCAGCACGTCGATGACGAGTGGTCGATCGGTGATTTTGTGGTCAACGGCGGTGAGTTACCGGCGTTGATGGTAGTAGAAGCGATTACTCGGTTGTTACCGGGAGCGCTGGGCGATGGTGAATCGGCGCAACAGGATTCTTTTAGTACCGGGATGCTCGATTATCCGCATTATACGCGGCCGAAAGAGTATGCCGGTGTGGCGGTACCTCCGGTGCTGTTGAGCGGGGACCATCGGGCCATTGCCAGATGGCGCATGAAGCAGGCGCTGGGTAGAACCTGGAGCCGCCGGCCAGACCTGTTAGCAGGTCTGGAGCTGTCAGCAGAGCAGTGTAAGTTGCTGGATGAATTTAAAGCAGAAAACCCGAAACCGGGCGAACTAAACTAGTTAACAGGCCATTTTGGCCCTGTGGAGATGGTAATGAGTAACCTTATCGATGAATTGAACGCGGAACAGACTCAGCGGGAGATTCCTGATTTTAGCCCCGGTGATACGGTCATTGTTCATGTCAAGGTTAAAGAAGGCGACCGTGAACGTATTCAGGCCTTTGAGGGCGTCGTGATCGGGCGGCGTAATCGCGGCATCAACTCAGCTTTCACCGTACGTAAAATTTCCCACGGCGAAGGGGTTGAACGCGTTTTTCAAACCTATAGCCAGTTGATTGATCGTATCGAGATCAAACGCCGTGGCGACGTTCGTCAGGCCAAGCTCTACTATCTTCGAGATCTGTCCGGTAAGGCGGCTCGGATCAAGGAAAAGCTGGCCGCTAAAAAAAGCGTCTGAGCTTAACGGGCCTTTGTAAGGCTTCAGAAAAACAGACATGGATGGCCCCTCCGTGTCTGTTACTTCGTCGGCCTCAGCCGAAATTGATAAATTCCTTGACGCGTTGTGGATGGAGCGGGGGCTAAGTACCCATACCCTCGCTGCCTACCGACGTGACCTCCACCGGTTTTCGGTCTGGCTAAATGATCGGGATACCTCGCTTTCCGCAGTCGAACGGTTCGATATTCAGGGGTTTCTGGCGGCTGAGTTAGGTCGCGGGCTTTCCCCACGGTCGGTGGCGCGAGAGCTTTCTTCGATACGAGCCTACTACGGTTATCGGTTAAATGAGGGCGCCTGCCACGTCGACCCAACTGAACAGGTCGAGTCCCCTAAACAGGGCCAATCCCTTCCGTCAACTCTGTCTGAGGATGACGTCGCTGCACTGCTGGCAGCCCCGGATGTAAATACCCCAAAAGGCTTGCGTGACCGAGCAATGCTAGAGCTGCTCTACGCCACCGGATTGCGGGTGAGTGAATTGATCGGCTTGCGTGACCTGCAAGTTAATCTGGCCAGTGGGATCGTCCGTGTAACCGGCAAAGGATCAAGAGAGCGCATTGTGCCGATGGGTGAAGAAGCCCAGCAATGGTTACAGCGCTATTTGCGGGACGTGCGCCCACAGCTGTTAAATGGGGTCGCTAGCGCGCTGCTGTTTCCGGGGCGTAACGGTAATACCATGACCCGCCAGACCTTCTGGCACATTATCAGGCGGTATTCGCAACGTGCCGGTATTGTGCGTCACCTCTCGCCTCATACCCTCAGGCACGCCTTTGCCACCCATCTTCTTAACCACGGCGCCGATCTAAGGGCCGTGCAAATGTTGTTAGGACATGCGAATCTATCCACTACCCAGATCTATACCCACGTAGCCCGAGAACGGCTGCAGAAGTTGCATAAAGAACATCATCCAAGGGGCTAGAGGGTGGTGCATATTGATCTATATTCCAGGAGTTTTAAGATGGTGATCCGCTGGTCATTGGTACCGCTATTCTGTCTGGTGTCGGTTGTCTGTTATGGACAAATCCCGGTGGCTGTCGAGTCTACTTTCAACCGCCTGATTCCCGGGGTATTAGCCAAAGATATTAAACAGGCCCCGATGTCTGGCTGGTATCAGGGACAGGTTGGGTCACGAATTTTCTACCTGAACGAAACAGCTACTTATCTGTTAGACGGGCAGGTTTTTGATGTAAAAAACCGAGAAAACCTGACAGAAAATGCGCTGAAGAGTGCGCGGCGGCAGTTGATGGCCACTCTTGATGAGTCGTCGATGGTGGTATTTAAGGCGCCTGAAGAGCGACATCAAATTACCGTATTTACGGACGTTGATTGTGGGTATTGCCGTAAACTTCACAATACGCTGCCGGATTATCATCAGCGCGGGATAACGGTTCGGTACCTGGCGTATCCACGGGCGGGGGTCAACTCTAAGACCGGAAAAATTATGCAGGCGGCATGGTGCGCAGAAAACCCCAGAGAGGCATTAACCGATGCCAAGCAGGGACAGCGTATTGATGATCTAGAATGTGAGAACCCGGTGGCCGAACATTATCAGGTGGGAAATGCTATCGGGGTTAACGGCACTCCGGCCATTTTATTTGACTCCGGCCAACTGGTTCCGGGATTTGTTAAAGCAGGGCAGCTGCTGAAAATGTTGAATGAAAGCTAAGCGAAGCCGTTATCCGCGGATGATGGGTCAATGACCGAGTCGACGTCGGCCACCGATAACGGGGAGATACTGGAGCAGCTTGCAGCATTGCGAGAGGAGAATGGCTCGCTCCGCCAGCAGCTCGATGAGTGGGTTTCGCGCGTCCGCGAAAACGAGACGATCAGTAAACGCCTGCAGCAGTCAGAGCTCAAGGTGCTTGCGGCCCAGACCTTGGAGCAGATTGCGTCTGTCGTGGTCGATGAAATTGGTAACGACAATGGGGTAATTACCACTCTGGTGGTCGATGACCCTGAGCTTGAACTGGCGCGGATACTGGAGTCTGAGCCCGATCCTGTGGTGAGCGGCTGCATTATCCCGATTCACGAATTTGCTCATCTGAAAACCCTGTTTACCGGGCCGCCTGCCCCCTGTTTCGATGCGCTCGACCCCGTCCTTCTGCGGTCACTTTTCCCGGAAAATTGTCTGGCCATCAAGTCCACTCTGCTGATCCCGTTAATGCAGGGTGGTGAGCTAATTGGTAGCCTCAATTTTGGTAGCACCAATGAGCACCATTTCGAGCCCGGCATGGCCACGGACATTATTGAACGCCTTGCAGCGATTATCGCGGTGGCGTTGCTCAATACTCTGAACCAGTATCGCCTGCGTGAGGCCGGTCTGACTGATCCGTTGACTGCGTTAAACAATCGTCGCTTTTTTGAGCAGCGTCTGGTCGAAGAGTTCGATCGAGCTCGACGGACTCGGCGACCATTATGTTGTTTGATGATCGATATTGATTTTTTCAAACAGGTGAACGATACCCATGGCCATCAGGTCGGGGACAAGGTATTGCAACGGGTGTCTCAAACCATGGTCGAGCAGATGCGGCGTACCGATGTATTAGCGCGATATGGTGGAGAGGAGTTTGTCGTTCTGTTACCTGAAACCCTGGCAACAACTGCAATGGATGTTGCCGAACGGTTACGGGCCAGGGTTGCCAGCGAGATGATTGCGCTGGACGACGGTGGCGAACTATCAATCACTGTTTCGATCGGACTGAGCGTGCTCGACTCGTCAACCAGTGAGCAGGATACGCCGAAAACCCTGGTTGCTTATGCCGACCAGGCACTTTACAAAGCCAAGCACGGTGGCAGAAATCGGGTTGAGCAGGAAGTTGCCAGCTAGTTACTGAAGGACATCCTGGGCATCCAGGGGTCCAGAATGATCAGGCTTTTACCGAGCCCCTGCCGTTGCCAGCCAGGCCCATCTGTCCGTTTGCGGCATAGGTCTCAGCAGGTTGTGCAGAGCCGAGCATCAATTCCAGTAAATCGGCTGCTTTTGCCCGTGAAAGCTCCAGTAGCGTTCCAATTCCCACCAGCTTGCCGCGTAATTTCTGTAGTCGGTTGATCAGGCTGGTGCTGGCTTTGGATGTCGGGTCATTAATGCTGTCGTAATGGCGTTCGAGTTGATTGACAACTGACTGTAATGTTCCGCTGTGCTCGAGCAGGGACTGGTTGTCGGTAGTAATTATTGCCTCGCGCAAATCACTGAGTACCTGATCAAGCTGGTCGAGCTGCTGATGAACTTCCGGGCCCACATCATCGGTCGATCGATGCGAGTGGCGGTTATCGGCTGCGGTCTTGTTAGTCATGTCGTCCCCCTGGACTTTATTTCTGGTAGAGCGAATTTTCGAGGTCCAGTAGCTTGTCAGTAATGCGGTCAGCGTTAACCTCATAGCTGCCATCAGCGATCGCCTGGCGGATGCGGGCAACCTTCTCGCTATCGACGGGTACGCTGTCGCCAAGGGTCGCTTCAGCAGTGCGCAGTGCACGCGTTGCCCCATCGATGGTGAGCCGGTCTTTCGCTGCGGATGTATCCGTGCCGCCCTCGACCCCGGTTTGCATGGTTTGAGTAGCCGGTCTGTCTGCAGCGGGGGACTGGCCCTGGCCGATCAGGTTATTTAACGGTAGCGGTGGACTGCCATCTATTTTATCCAATGTCTTACTCCCGACATTTGAGTGTTAAAAAACATCTGCTGAGCACGCAAGCGTGGTCTCGTGCGGATCATAACGGCCTGTGAAAACGTAACTTTAGTGTTTTCATAATAAATTAGTTAATGATCAGTTGTCCTGAGGTGTCAACTTTCGCCGACAGGAGTTTTTCCGTTCTGGCGTTGCGGACCTTAATGGTAGCCCCGAGCGTACCGTTTTCCAGGGCGATGACCTCTGTGGCCAGTACGAAGCCGGGTTCTTTGACCGCTACCGTGACCCGTTGGCCTTTGTGAATGGCTAATGGCTGTTCCAGTTGTCGGTACTTGATCACCTTGCCCGACTGGATGGATTGACGAGCGACCATGCCAACAATTTCTTCTGCTTGCTCGACAGCGCCGGCGGGCACATCAATCAGCCAGTGACCGCTACTTCCGATATCTTCGGCCTCAACCAGAGCGCCCCGGTCGATATTCTGGCGGCTGCTCCAGAGCGTTACGTGGCGCTGAATGGTTGCCGGTAAATAGATTGACCACTCCGCCGGTTGGTCGCAGTGAACCTTGACCGTTACCTTGCCAGATCTGGGGAGTGGTTTGGCAGTATTGGTCGTTGGCGTATGGTGACAGTTCTTCAGCGTCAGACGCCTGTCGGGCTCTTTAATATCGACCCTCACCTCGTTTTCAGAGTCGGTGAAAGCGGCTTCAAGTTCCTGTTTAGCGGCAGCAACTGCCTGATCAACTCCATTAGCAACCGGTTGTGTTGCCGCACAGGGAAGTGGTGAAACCGTGAGCAGCAGCCAAACTAGTGGAGATTTTAACGGCTTGAGAAAATTCATAAGTAGTTGCCTCTCTCCGGACTGGGGTGGCTGGATACCCAGACTTTAATAAGGATCACCGGCCAGGTCAGAGCAGCCCGATGTTGCCGATACCCGGCATCGGGCAGTGAGTGACAGGAATAGAGCAGCAGCGCCCCGAGTAACCACCAGAGGCTCAGGGTCCAGATCGTGATCAATACCCAGAATAGTGCCATGTCATTTTCCCGGCGTTGTAGCCCCGGTTCCGTCAAGGGACCGGCACATTCTGCCGGTTTCCTGGATTGTTTGATTGTTGGTGTTTAGTGTCATCCCGTTACTCTTTTAGCCCTTTTCGGCCCGTTTTAACGATTACTGATGTTCCTATCGGTAAGTTACCAAGCAAATGTAGTGCCACATTGCCGGTAGTTGCCGATTGGCTAGAGTTTGCAGGGTGTCGAAGGTGTATTTATTTAAAGATTGGAGATCGCAGGCCGTTATCGAAAGTGAGCAGTGCACTCCTGGTTTGTCCTGCCGCTGGCCAATTAGACTTAATAGATAGTCGTGGTTCGGTATTCAGGTTAACGGTGCAACGATGCAGTACTGGTGGGGCCTGTGGATCGCACAGGGCTCCACCGACCGGCATGGGCGGCAATATTTTTCCGCTTTGGCCGCCATGCGTTGCCGCCGTTGCCGTGTTCACTGCCGCCCCAGAAAAATAACTCGCTTAAAAACAGCGCGTTATTTTTTGGCACGCCAGTTGCTTTGCTATTTGCAGCAACCCAGGAGAGTGCCTTATGAGCAATATTGATGCGTTATTAGGTTTGCCAGCCCGCGCGCTGGCGGTTCACGATCAACGCAATACCCTGTTGGCAAATAACATCGCCAATGCCGATACCCCAGGCTTCAAAGCGCGGGATCTGGATTTCCGCGCCCTGTTGAAATCGGCATCTGCTGAGTCAGCACCCATCAGAACCACCCGCGCTGAACACATTTCAAGTCCAGGCGTTACCGCGCCAGCGAGTGAGCCGCTCTACCGGCGACCGCTTCAGAACTCTGCAGACGGTAACACCGTAGAAACGGATATCGAACAGGCCGCCTTTGCGGAAAATGCCGTGCGTTATCAGGCGGCTGTCAGGTTTGTCGATGGTCGTGCTAAATCCCTGTTATCGGCGATCAGGGGCGACTGATGGCTAACATATTTGACATAGCAGGCAGCGGCATGGCCGCGCAGAGCCAGCGACTTAACCTAGTGGCCAGTAATCTGGCAAATGCTGACAGTACCAGTGGACCGGATGGAGAGGCGTACCGAGCACAGAACCCGGTCTTCTCAGCGTTGCTACAGCAGGCTCAATCGGGTAACGGTTCGACCAATGGGGGAGTAGCGGTCACCGCGGTTGTTGCTGATCAATCCCCACTGCCAGTGCGGTATGACCCGGGTCACCCTCATGCCAACGAAGCGGGTTACGTGGAGATGTCCAACGTCAACGCGATGGCGGAAATGGCCAATATGATGTCTGCTTCGCGGAGTTATCAGAGCAACATCGAAGTGATGAACACCAGCAAGCAGCTGATGTTGCGCACCCTGCAAATAGGTCGTTAATCATGATTGAACCTACCAGTAGTTCTGTTTTGTCGAATCTCAATGGTCAATCGAGCAGTGAGGTGCCGAACAATGATGCAGACAACCTTGGAATGGATACTTTTCTGCAGCTGATGACCACCCAGCTGCGCTATCAGGACCCCACCGCGCCCCAGGATAGCTCCCAGTTTCTAGATCAGATGGCCCAGTTCAGTTCGCTTTCCGGTATTCAGTCGATGGAACAGTCAATTACCCGGGCGGTGGAAGGATTACAGAGTAACCGGTTGCTGCAGGCCAGCAGTATGGTTGGTAAGCAGGTACTGGTAAAGACCGACCAACTGAGCACTTCCCAGCCGACCAGCGCTATCTCGGGTGAGATTGACCTGCCGGCTTCCACGGCCCATCTGAGTTTAAAAATACAGACCGAATCGGGGCAGACGGTGCGCACCATCGCCCTGGGAGAGTTGCCAGGTGGTCGTCACTCCTTCACCTGGGATGGCCTTGATCAAAACGGGAATTCATTGCCTGCGGGTTCCTATCGTTTCGTCGGAGAGGTAGCCGAACCGATAGAGCTGTTACCGGAAATATCGCTGCGTGACCAGGTTGTCAGCGTGACGGTCGATAGTTCTGGCGAACTTTATCTGAATCTAAACCAGGTGCCAGCGGTGAGTTTGACCCAGGTCGGTGAAGTGTCATGACCCATCAGGACCTGGAAAAGTGTGTAGCAGTGATTGCCCCGGAACCTCGTTCTGCGGCGATTAATCGAACAACCATCAGGAGTTTGTAGCCATGTCATTTAAAGTCGCCTTAAGCGGTATCAACTCAGCATCTGCCGATCTTGACGTTATCAGTAATAACCTCGCCAATCTGAGTACCACTGGATACAAAGTTAATCGGGCTGAATTTGCGAGCCTGGTCGGTGCATCGCAGGCTTCTGCCGATGGGGTGGTTCAGGGTCGCGGGGCTGAACTGGCAGCGGTGTCGCGGAACTTCTCCCAGGGTAATCTGGAGACTACCGGCGGCGCGCTTGATGTTGCCATTGAGGGTAACGGTTTTCTGGTGATGAGCGATGGCGGTGCGATTTCCTATGCACGCAACGGCGCGCTGACCGTCGATAAAAATGGTTTTGTCGTCAACTCAGCAGGCCACCGTGCCCAGGCATTTCAGCCGGATGCTTTCGGCAGCATTACCAGCACCCTTGGTGACCTGACGATAACCACGGCGGACAGCGCGCCCCAGGCCAGTGCGAACCTGACTATCGGGGTCAATCTTGATGCCAGTGAAACCAATATTGCCGCCGCGTTTAACCTTAATGACACATCAACCTATCACTCGACCTCGAGTGCGACTATTTTTGATAGCCTGGGGATTGAGCATGTATTCAGCTCGTTTTTTACGAAAACAGGCGGTGGTGCCTGGGACATGCATGCAGTATTGGACGGGGCCGTTGTTAGCACCGGCAATGCGATGAATTTTTCAACCGCTGGTGCACTGACCGCGCCTGCGTCCGGCCAGTTTACTTTTGCGCTTACCCCCGGCGGCGGCGCAGCACCACAGAGCCTGGTGGTGGATCTCAACCAGTCGACCCAGTTCGGTTCTCCCTTCAGTGTCAATAGTCTCGAGCAGGACGGTTTTGCAACCGGACGATTGGTGGATGTGAGCGTGGGTTCGGATGGCGTCGTGCTCGCCCGTTTTTCCAATGGTCAGAGTACCGCTCAGGGACAGCTGGCGCTGGCTAATTTTGCCAACCTGCAGGCATTGGCAGAAGGCCCATTTGGCAGCTGGCTGGAAACTCAGGATTCCGGGGTGCCACTGATCGGTGCGGCGGGCACGGCAAGTTTAGGTACGTTGCAGGCCGGTGCCCTTGAATCATCCAATGTCGATGTCACCGAAATGCTAGTTAACCTGATTACCGCCCAGCGCAATTTCCAGGCCAATGCGAAAACCATTGAGACCACGGATTCGCTCACCCAAACCGTGATGAACATCCGGTAACGGGTTGTCTGACAGGAGTCTATTGTGGACCGAATGATTTATGTGGCCATGTCGGGTGCGCAGCAAACCATGCGCGCGCTACAAACCACGACTAACAATCTGGCCAATGTCAACACCACCGGCTTTCGTGCGGATCTGAATTATTTTCAATCCCAACCGTTGGAGGGCGAGGCGGCTACCACGAGAACTTTTGTGGAGACCGGCGACGCGGGTTATGACTTTAGCCACGGCGGTCTGGTGCAGACAGCTCGAGACCTGGATGTGGCCATTAACGGCGACGGCTTTTTTTCGGTGCTCTCTCCCAATGGTGGCGAGGCCTACACGCGGGCCGGTGATCTTCATGTAGATGCGTCCGGGTTTCTGGTCAACGGTAAAGGTCAGCAGATGATGGGCAATGGTGGCCCCATCGCATTGCCACCCTTCGAGAAAATTGAAATTGGTGGCGATGGCACGCTCTCCATTCGCCCCGCCGGCTCAAGCGCCGAGGCGCTGGTGGTTATTGATCGACTCCGCCTGGTCAAACCGGACCTTGATCTGCTGGTTAAAGGAGAGGAAGGGCTGTTCACCCAGGGAGAACAGGCCGCACCGGTCGACGCTTCCGTGCAGGTTGTCAGTGGTGCAGTGGAGTCGGCCAATGTTAACGCCATAGAAGCGCTGGTGCAGATGGTCAGTCTTTCCCGTCAATTTGAAACGCAGGTGAAGATGATGCGCAGCGCCGACGAGAATGCGGAATACGCCCAACAGCTGTTAAGTGACAGCTAGTGGTCGCAACGATTTAATTTTAAGGAGTCAATGATGAATCCAGCCATGTGGGTCGCCAAAACCGGTCTCGATGCCCAGCAGCACCGGATCAGTGTCATATCCAATAACTTAGCCAATGTGAATACCACTGGCTTCAAACGGAGTCGGGCAGTCTTTGAAGACCTGGTGTACCAGACGGTCCGCCAGCCGGGTGCGTCGAGCTCCCAGGATAGTGAACTGCCGTCCGGGTTAATGCTCGGCACTGGCGTGCGTACGGTCGCTACCCAGAAAATCTTTCAGCAGGGCAATACGTTACAGACCGATAACTCGCTTGACCTGGCGGTCACTGGTCGTGGCTTTCTGCAGGTTCAGCTGTCCGATGGCAACACCGCCTACACCCGCGATGGTTCACTGATGGTGGACTCCGACGGTAATCTGGTGACTGCCAGCGGTTACGCCATTGAACCGGCGATCACGATTCCAGCCGATGCGCTGAGTGTTTCCATCGGCGCCGATGGGACCGTCACCGCAACGCTGCCGGGTGTGGCTTCGCCAACCACGCTGGGAGACATTACCCTGGCAGATTTCATCAACCCTGCCGGCCTGCAGCCGCTGGGTGAGAATTTATCAATCGAGAGCGCCAGCAGCGGTACTCCCACCGTCGGCACACCGGGAGAGGATGGTCTGGGTAGCCTGCTGCAGGGAGCGCTTGAAGCGTCCAACGTTAATGTTGCCGAAGAGCTGGTGAATATGATCGAGACCCAGCGCGCGTTCGAATCCAATTCGAAAGCAATCTCTACCGTGGATGAAATGCTGCGGTTTCTGAATAACAACGTCTGATGAGTAATCGGGTGGTCATGGGCATTGATGGCTGTCGTTTCCGGCGACTCCTTGGCGTCCTGTTGATGACAAATTTGTTAGTCAGCGGATGCAGTTCATACGGTGATTTTCGCGAGTTACCCACCTACCAGCCGATCCTGGATCAGCAGCCACCGCGCCAGGCAGCGACCGGCTCTATTTACGCCGCCGCGCAAAACATGGTGCTGTTTGAAGACCTGCGCGCCCGCCAGGTCGGTGACGTGATCACCATTAAACTGGTTGAGAAAACGGCTGCGAAAAAAGATGCCAACAGCGAAATTAAAAAGAACAACCAGTCGACCATTACCAATCCCACTGTGCTGGGAACGACTCCCCAGTTTAATGTTCCGGGGGTGGTGCCACTGGCCAGTAACAGCAATAACAACCTGGGTTTTGATCTCAACTCCGACAGTAATTTTAAAGGCGAGGCAGATGCTGACCAGAGTAACTCGCTGACCGGTGATCTCACTGCGGTAGTTACGCGGGTGCTGGCCAATGGCAACCTGGTGATTCGCGGCGAAAAAATAATGTCTCTCAACCAGGGAGATGAGCGCATCGGCATGGTCGGTGAAGTGCGCCCGGCCGATATCGGCCCTGACAACGTGGTGCTCTCTACCCGGGTTGCCAATGCGCACATTGTTTACGACGGCAAAGGCCAGTTGGCCGATGCCAGTCGAATGGGCTGGATTTCGCGCTTTTTTATTAGCGCGTTAATGCCCTTTTGAGGAGCGTCTAATGGGTCATCGAAAATTCTCGATTGTGCGAGGCCTGATCGGTCTCTGTGTACTGGCAGCAACCGGCGCCGTGTCTGCTGAGCGGATTAAGGACCTCGTATCGATTAACGGCATTCGCAGTAATCAGCTGATTGGTTACGGGCTGGTGGTCGGCCTTGACGGCAGTGGCGATTCAGAAGTCTTTACTCAGCAGAGCCTTAACAACATGCTGCAACGGCTGGGCGTGACCCTGCCCGCCGGTGTGAAACCGAAATCAAAGAACATAGCCGCCGTGGTCATTCACGCCGATTTACCTCCCTTTGCCAGCATTGGTCAGCAGATCGACATTACGATCTCCACCCTTGGAAGCGCCAAGAGCCTGCGCGGTGGCAGCCTGCTGATGACTCCCCTCAAGGGTATCGACAATAACGTCTATGCGATTGCCCAGGGTAATGCGGTGGTCGGTGGGTTTAGTGTTAACGGACGGGATGGGTCCAGTGTGGTCAATGGCATCCCGACGGTTGCCAGAATTCCCGGTGGTGCGGTGGTCGAACGCACCGTTCCGAGTCCGTTTGCGGATGGTCAGCAGATAACCCTGAGCCTTCACCAGGCTGATTTCACCACCGCCGAACGGTTATCCAAAACGATTAACGAGACCTTTGGCATGGGTACCGCCTGGGCTCAGGACGGTGGCACCGTGGGGGTCAGCGCCCCGGTAAACCCGGCGCACCGAGTTTCTTTTGTTTCCCTGCTCGAAAACCTTGAAATGGAGGCCGCCGAGGCCGCTGCCCGTATTGTCGTCAACTCGCGCACCGGCACTGTTGTCATTGGCCGCCAGGTCAGGGTAACCACCGCAGCCATTAGTCATGGAGGTTTGTCAGTCACCATTACCGAATCAACCGATGTCAGCCAGCCCGGGCCACTGTCCGATGGCGAGACGGCAGCGACTGCCCGATCCGATATTCAGGTGCGTGCAGGCAGTGGCCGCATGTTGCTGTTTGAGCCAGGTATCGACCTGGCCGATCTGGTGGGGGCAATTAATCGCATTGGTGCAGCGCCCGACGACCTGATCGCAATTCTGCAGGCATTGCGAGAATCGGGTGCTCTTCGGGCTGAACTGGTGGTGATCTAAACCATGGATATCACCTCCTCCAAAGCGATTGAAACGGGTCCGCGTAATCTGTTCGATCGTCAGGGTATTGCCGACCTGAGGCGCATGACTCGGGCCGAAACCCCCGAAGCTATGGCAGCTGTCGCCCAGCAATTCGAGACCCTGTTCGTCGGTATGATGCTTAAAAGTATGCGCGCCGCCAGTGGTGGTGAAGATGCGCTGTTTGGATCCTCGGCGCAGCAGACCTACCAGGGCATGTTTGATCAGCAGCTGGCGTTACAGAACGCTGATCGGGGCATACTCGGCATCGGCAAATTAATGCTACAGCAGTTGCAGCAGAAATCACCCGGCGAGGTTCAACAGGACCAGCCCGGGGCAAGTCAATTGCACCTGGCTGAACGACCCATGCGCCGGCCAGATTCCGCGTCCTCCCTCAGTGATAGCCTCACGGGTGTGACAGGAGCCGATTCCGGTATGACTGAACAAGGGATCGCCTACCGGACATTGGTTAACAAAACGCCTGCTCAAATTACCAGCACCTTGGCCGCGATCGAATTGCGGGCCCCGGGAGCGGATATTCAGGCCCAACGGCAGGCATCAGTAGTCGCGGTTAAATCCAGTAATGAGCCCATAGAAAAGCCAACGGCCGAGCAGTTTGTCGAGCAGATATGGCCACTGGCCGTCTCCACTGCTAATCGGTTAGGCATTGCCCCCGAAGCAATTGTTGGTCAGGCGGTGCTGGAGAGTGGCTGGGGACAGAAAACCATTGCCCATGAAGATGGGCGATCCAGCCACAATGTGTTTGGTATCAAGGCAGGAGGCGACTGGGCCGGTGACTCGGTGACCGTTTCTACGCTGGAGTATGAGCAGGGCATTGCAATTCGGCAGCAGGCCAAATTCCGGGCTTATGACTCTTATGCCGATGCTTTTGCCGACTATGCCGATTTTCTGCAGCATCGTAACTGGTATCAGCCGGCGCTTGCGCAGGGGCATAACATTGATGGGTTTGCCCGGGGATTACAGCAGGCCGGTTACGCAACGGATCCTAATTACGCCAGCAAAATTACTCAGCTCGCGATGCAGATTAAACAGCGCGAAGAGGGTAGTTAGTTTGTCGGCGAGACGACGAGCGGTGGTTTTCCATTGACCGCCTTTACTGAATTAGCAAAAAACATCAGGCACTCACCGCCTGGCGTTTTAACAGGAGCAGGGTGATGGCAACAGGAATCTTGGGTATCGGCGCATCGGCACTGCTGGCTAACCAGCGTGCGTTAGCCACTGTTAGCCATAATATTGCCAACGCCACAGTCGCCGGTTACAGCCGGCAGAGCGTTGAGTTTGAAGCGCGTAGCGCACAACTACGAGGCGGTGATTTTTTTGGTAACGGTGTCGATGTTGCCAATGTAAGGCGCCACGTTGATAACTTTATCAATGAGCAGATCTATGCCGACACCGCCAGTCAGGGTTCGTTGGTAACGCAACAGAATTACCTGGTTCGGGTTGATAATTTTTTAGGCAGCGCCTCTACCGGATTGTCAGCGGCCTTCGATCAGTTTTTTTCTTCATTGCAGGATATGTCGCTTGATCCGTCATCGATCCCTCAACGGGAAGTGGTGCTGCAGCAGGCTGGTGCGCTAGTCGAGCGGTTCAACAACTTTGACCAGCTAGTTAATGGCATGGAGCGTGAGCTTAACCTGCAGATAGAGGATCAGGTCAGTCAGGTCAATTCGATCGCTTCCAGTCTGGCGCAACTAAACGAGAAGATCTCGATTTCAGCCGGTCAGGGTGGTGGTCAGGCGGGCAGCGATCTGCTTGATCAACGAGACCGCCTCTATACCGAGCTCTCTGCGCTAGTGCCCATCTCCACTGTGGCCCAGAGTGACGGTTCAACCAATGTTTTTATGGGCAAAGGACAGGCGCTAGTGGTAGGCACAAACGCCTATCAGCTGGCCACTCAGACCAATGAGCTTGATAGTTCGAGTCTTGAGGTCAGGTATGCCGGAGTGGCCACCAATACGATTAGTGATGCCATTACGGGTGGTTCGCTAGGGGGGCTGCTCGCGACTCGACAGGCTGTGCTGGACCCGGCGGTTAATCAGGTCGGTCGGCTGGCGGTTGCAGTGGGGCAGGCGATGAATGGTCAGCATCATCTGGGCATGGACCTCAATGGGGCGCTAGGCGCAGACCTGTTTTCCATGGGTCAACCTCAGATTGCGGGTGCAGCCACTAACCCGGGAGTAACTACCCTGGCCGTGGCGATTACGGATCCGGCGGCACTCACTGCGGCCGATTATCGAATTGACGTGGATGCAGGCAGTATCTATCAGTTGACAAATCTGAGTGATGGTTCAGTGACCACGCTTGGAGCTGTTCCACCGGGGCCCGCAACGGTGCCGGTGACTGTCGACGGCATGACGATTGACCTGGACCCGGCTGCCGCCGTGGGCGACCGATTTCTACTGCAGCCGACCCGCGACCTGGCCGGTTCATTGAGCCTGGCCATTAGTGATCCGCGCCAACTCGCCGCTGCAGCTCCCGTGGTAGCCACCACGGATATTAATAATGTTGGTAGCCTGGATATTGCCGGGCTCACTATGGTCGATGCCACCAATGCCGCCTTTTCGACAACGGCTGGCGCGCTCACGCCCCCCTTGCTGATTGAGTTTACCGGCCCGAACAGTTTTGATCTTTACGACAACACGGCTCCGGGTTCGCCGGTTTTACTGGAGGGCGGAATTGTCTACACACCGGGGGGTGAAATTTTCCCAACCGGTGGTGGTCTGGATTTTGGCTATCGAGCACAGCTCGCTGGCGGTGCCGTTAATGGTGATAGCCTGCGGATCGACTATAACGGCAGTGGGCTTGGCGATAATCAGAACATGCTGGCGTTAATCGGTCAGCAGGAGCAGGGGCTGTTATTAAACGGAACGGCTAGCTACCAGGAGGGCTATCAGCAGCTAGTCGGTGAGGTCGGTGCGCGAACCAGTCGTGGCGCGATTAACCTGGATGCAGTGGGGTTTACGCTGGAGCAGGCACAGTTTCGTCAACAGTCGGTGTCCGGCGTGAATCTAGATGAAGAGGCGGCCAAATTGCTTGAGTTTCAGCAGGCGTATCAGGCTGCCGCACAGACCATCCGTGCCGCCGACACACTTTTTCAATCGTTGTTACAGGTAATTTAAGGAGGCAGTGACCGGTCGTGCCCCGCCGTTTCAGTGCCTGATTATTCATCATTACCCTCACGGGGCCGATAACCCTCTGGAGGTTTTACTTTTCAGGTTTTAGGAAACTCCCCTGTTGGTTCAGAAGGTAAATTTTGGACCCCTGTTTTATGACCGTCCTTGAGGAGTCGCTCCGTGCGTATTTCTACTCAGCAGTACTTTCAGCTCAATATTAGTTCGTTACAGGAGCATGCTCAGCGTGTCAGCGAGACCCAGCTGCAGCTGACTACGGGCAAAAAACTCCTGTCTCCAGCAGATGACCCCAGCAGTGCGACCCGTATCCTCGGTCTGGAGCAGCGCATCGCCAGTGTCGAACAGTACAATCGCAACGTCACTCAGCTGGAAGCTAACCTGCAGACCGAAGAAGTGGCCGTTGCTGAGATTCACTCACTGCTCGACGATGCCCGTGAGCGGTTGATTGACGTTAATAACGGGATTCACAATGTGGAAGATTACCGCACCTTTGCTAATGATCTTGCGAACATTCGTGATCAGTTATTGAATTTGGGTAACGCCAGGAATGCTAATGGTGAGTTTATGTTCGGCGGAACGGCAACCGAGACTCTGCCCTTTATTCGTGATGCGGCCGGCGTATACCAGTATCAGGGCAATCCTGTCTCTTATACACATCTCCGAGCCCACGAGACCTCTCTACATCTCG
>CAJXVN010000037.1 GCA_913060775.1 uncultured Gammaproteobacteria bacterium
CGAGATGTAGAGAGGTCTCGTGGGCTCGGAGATGTGTATAAGAGACAGCGCCAGCATCTGCACCAGCAGCAATTCCAATTGCCCCCGGCGGTTATCCAGATGACGCAGCAGCACCATCAACTGATCGGCGCAGGGGGAGTCATTGTCCAGACCTTCCAGCAACTCCCGCGCCGCTTCCTGATAGAGCACTTCCGGGTCAGCCGCCGGCACCAGCTGGACACCGCTACCGGCCAGTAGCGGCAGTGCCTGAGCCAGCCCCTGGGAAAACGCATCGATGGTCTGGATTCGCAGCCGCATCGGCTGTTCCAGCAGCCCCCACTCGAGCTGGTTATTCTGTTCAAGGGCCCGACGTCCCAGCTCCCAGCCCTCGGCCTGAAACACATCGTCGGGCGGCGGTTGTTGCGCCAGACGTAGCTGTTCAATCACCCGGCTGCGCATCTCCGCTGCGGCCTTACGGGTAAAAGTAATCGCCAGCACCTGTTCTGGCTGCTCTACCACCCCTAGCAACGACAGATAACGACGAATCAGCAGCTCTGTTTTGCCCGAACCCGCCGGAGCCTGAACCACATAGGAGCCGCCAATATCAAGCGCCTGCAGGCGCTGGGCGTGATCGGCCGGCCGGTTCATGCCGTTTCCTCACTGGTCCAGCCGTTGTCGCGCTCTTTAATCCGGCAGGCGAGCGATAACTCACAGTAGTTGCATACCTCCGGCTCCGCCGGGGCCACGGCGGCCGCACCCTCCAGGTATTCCTGCGCCAGCCCGGTGAGGGCGAAATACCACTGCTCTCGCAGCTCGTCCCAGCTCGGGTCTTTGGCTTTGTTACGGGTGTTAAAACCGCCCTCGCCCACATCCACGTATTTCTGATCACCCGGTTTAAGCTGGGCAAACGCCACCCCGGCCGCATCATCCATTGGCAACTGATACAGCGGCAACTGCGGTGCCAGCAGCCGCTCGCCGAACCAATGTTTACGCTTGACCGCACCGCTCTTATAGTCGATGACCAGTCGTCGCCCGTCGGCAAGCTGATCAATACGATCCGCTCGCCCCCGGACCAGCAGGTCCCCCACCTGGGGTTCAATCTTCTGCTCAAACCCGGTCACCGTGAAATCGTCCCGTTTCAACTCGGCTGGCAACCAGTGGGTTAACAGTTTCACCAGTCGAAACTGCTCCAGCTCCCGGGCACTGCTGGATTCAAGCCCGGCCATGCCGGGAGCGGTGGCCGCAATCGCCGCCTCAGCCGCCTGATGGATCTGCTGATTCAGCTGTTCTTCGTCGAGCTGGCGCAGCGACCGACTATCGCCCACGGCTCGCCAGAAATGTTCCAGCAAGCGATGCAACAATTCGCCCTGCTGCATCATATCCAGCCCCGGCAACGGCTCCTGCGGCAAATCCGCCCCTAATCGTCGTCGTAGATAGGCTTTAAACGGACACTCTGCCTGTTCCTGAAACAGTCCGACGCCGCCACGGGCATGGCCACCGCTATCCACCAGCACAGGCTCGCCCCGATCATCGTCGTAGTGTTCGATCACATTCCCCTGTTCGGCAGCGGCAAACAACCGCATGGCAGGGGTTACCACGCGATCCTGCCCAGTACCCAGCAGTTGGGCGTGGGACCAGTCTATTAATGGGCTACCCAGCCGCTCACCGTTGTCATCCAACTGCGCGAAACTGGTGATCAGTTGCCCGCTGCCAATACGCCAGGCCAGCAGTTGCTGGCGCGCCTGCCGCAACGCCTGGGCCGGCGAGCTATCGGGCATCTCCAGACGGCGCTGCAGTGCCAGCGGTAAGAACGGATTGCTATTACCCAGGGCCGGAAACTGGCGATCGTCCAGACCCACCACGCGGATGGCGTCAAACTGATCGGGCCAGGGTTCAAGATTCGATAGCACCTGTACCCCGGCGTCACTGTTAAGGGGCTGAAATCGTCGCTGGTTTGCCAGTCGTCGCAGTAGACTGCGCGCCTGCTGCAGACTCAGCTCACCAGCGCTGGCATCAAGGCCCGCAAACTGACTTAACAGCTCCTGCCACGCCGACCAGGTCTGGTAAACAACACTATCCGGCACGGCATCGCCGGGCCAGCGCCAGATGTTCAGTTGCTCAACAAAAAAACCGCTCCAGAGACTCGGAAGTGCCCGCCGCGGCAGAGACTCCAGCAGGCTCAGGCTACCCGCCACCGCATCCGCCACCGATGGCAGGTTGATCTTTCTTACCCCGTGGTGATCGCCCTCACCGATCAGAAACCCAATCTCCCGCAAAGCGACGGTGGTTTTCCCCAACTGACGCAGATTTAGATCCAGCTCCGCGCGCCGGTCACGCTGCTCCCGTTCCAGCACAAAAGGACTCAGCAACACCCCGGTGGCCAGCTCCAGCGGTAGTTTCCACGACAGCAGATCGAGCACCCGCAGGCCATCAGCCACCAGCCGGTATTCGCTTAACGGCTCACCCATGGCAATGGCGTAGGCCGACGGGCTCTCCGCTGCGGCCCCGAGCAACTGCTGCGGTTCAAAAACGCGCTGAAACTCCCGCTCCACCTCGCCCCGGCGTTGCAGTAAATCCGGCACCACCACGGCAAGCTTCTGGTCCGGCTGTTGTTGCAGCCGCTGTCTGGCCCAGTCGGCAGCAGCCAGCAGCTCCTGCTGGCTGTCGGTGGCAATCCGCGTTTCAATGGCCTCGTTGTCAGCGTCCCATTGTGGATAGCGCATCTCCACACCGAGCTGCTCCAGGTTGCGCTTGATCGCCGCCTGCACCGGTGTCAGTCGATCAAAACCGGCCAGACAGAATTGCAGATCAGGACTCTCATTGGACTCGGAACTGCGAGACTGGTGCTGACGCCAGCCAGCCACCAACCCGGCCAGGGTCTGATTTAAAGCCTCCGGTGAGCTAGACGATTGAGCGGCCAGATGGTGGACCCAGCCGCCCATATCCAGCCAGTTATGCTCGGCCAGCAGCGCCCGATACTGACCCATCCAGCGGCGGAAAGCCGCCACCTCGCGAGTCGTGTTTGGGTCGATATCCGAATCGGCGACTAGCCAGAGCTGGACCCGCTGCCAGGCCTGCGCCGCCCGCCGACTGGTCTGCTGAATATCGAGCAGCCCCGGCTGATCCTGCTCCACCAGCCGCTGCCAGAGCAGCTGTACCTCTGCATCCCCCAGCAGCCGTCCGGCGGGGGCAATGCCGCCCTCTTCCGCCTGCTGCCAGCAGCGCTGCAACCAGGCTTCCCATGGCAGGATATCCGGTGTTGGCCAGACCTGGTGGCCCTGGCTGCGCTGATAATCGCCGTACTGCTGGTGCAGGCTCTGCGCCAGCCGAGCACTGGAAGTAATGGTGGTCTGCTGTGCCAGTTGCTCGATCAAAAGTGCTCCCAAAAGTTAAAAGAAAACCCCACCATTCAGGCGATTGAGGGATCTGGCCCCAGCTCCTGGGCCTGCTCGCGCAACTGAAATTTCTGGATTTTGCCGGTGGCGGTGCGCGGCATCAGCTCGAGGATTTCCAGCCGCTCCGGGGTGTAGTGGCGGGTCATCTGTTCCGCCTCAAAATAATCCTGCATCGCCTTAAAATCGAGACTCTGCCCCGGTTTAAGGGTGACAAAGGCGCAGCCGCGCTCGCCTAGCCGGGAATCCGGCATGGCCACCACCGCTGCGTCCGCCACGGCGGGATGGCGATACAGCAGCCCCTCCACCTCGGCCACCGGAACATTCTCACCGCCGCGGATAATGATGTCCTTGGTGCGCCCGGCAATGCGAATATAACCGTCGGCATCCATCACCGCCCGGTCACCGGTATCAAACCAGTCCTCATCATCGTGACCGTAAGCCTCCGGCCGTTTCAGGTAACCGACAAAATTGGCGCCACCCCAGACCAGCAAATCACCCTCTACTCCGGGCGGCTGTTCAACACGGGACTTGTCCACGACCTTGACGGCAGTGCCCGGCAGGGCCTTGCCATCACTGCCGAGAATTTTGGCCTCGCTGTCGCCGGGCTTGCTCAACGTCACCACGCCGCATTCGGTCATCCCCCAGCCGGCATAGGCGTTAATACCGTGGCCATTGACCTGCTCCAGCAGTACTTCGGGAATCGGCGCGCCGCCGCAGACGAATGTCCTGAAGGTCCCGTCGTGGCACGCCTCGCGCTGCGATGAACCGGCCAGATCACTTAAAAACGGCGTAGCGCCCATGGTGAAGGTCACTTTTTCGTCACGCATAATCTGCCAGGCGCGATCGGCATCCCAGATGTCCTGCAACACCAGGGGTGTGCCGAGCATCATCGCGGTCATCATGCCGTACATAAACCCGGTCTGATGGGCCATGGGCGACGCCATCATGCAGACCTCGTTTTCATCCAGTCGCAGCGCCTTGATGTATTCCCGGGTGCCGAATATCAAGGTATTGGATGTCTGCATCACCCCCTTGGGCTGGCCGGTAGTACCGGAGGTATAGAGCAACTGCATTACCCGGTTGGCATCGTGGCCGCGCTGCTGGTAAAGCGCCTGGGCATCACCGCCCGGTTGCAACAGCGTCTGCTCAAAACTGCCGTTACCGTCGTTGCCAATCACCAGCAGATGCTGCATATCGGGCAGATCGTCCCGTAACGACTCAATCATCGCCGGATGGTCAAAATCACGAAACCGTTCCGGCACGATCACCACTTTGGCGGCGGCAAACTGGAGCATAAATCCCACTTCGCGCTGCCTGAAAATCGGCATCAGCGGATTACTCACCGCCCCAATACGCACGCAGGCCAGATGGATGGCAATAAACTGCCACCAGTTAGGCAACTGAAAGGCCACCACATCGGCAACACCCACGCCGAGCCGATCTAACCCCAGGGCAATACGGTCTACCTGTTCGCTCAGTTCACCAAAGGTAAGCACCCGCCGGTTACCACGCTCGCTGTTGTTATCAACAATCGCCACCCGGTCGGGGTCCCGTGCGACCGCATCATCGAGATAATCCGTTAATAGCCGGTCAGTCCAGTGACCCGCAGATCGGTGTCTTTCAAGCCGCTCAGGCGACAACAAAATATCCATCGCTTTAACCTTCCTCCTTCCCCAGACAATTTCGCAACAATTTTGCCGTATGATCGCACGGCCCGTCGCTAGAATGGACGCCAGTCTACGACATAAACCTCCACCCTTATTTATTCACCAAAAAGGAGCAGAGATGGATCTCCAACTTGCCGGAAAATCCGTAATCGTCACCGGCGCAGCCTCCAATATCGGCCGCGCAATCGCCCTGGGTTTTGCCGCAGAGGGCGCCAAAATCACCATCGCTGACCTGGATGAAACCCTGGCCAACCAGGTGGCCCAAACCGCCAGTGACCGAGGTGCGGCAGACGTACAGGTAGTCAACACCGACGTCACCGACCTGGCGGCCGTGCAGAGCATGGTCACCACTGCCCAGCAGTTTGGGGGCGTGCATGCGGTGGTCAACGCCGTCGGTTGGGATCAGTTGATGTTCTTCACCGAAACCACGCCGGAGTTCTGGCAAAAAATCATTCAGATCAATTACATGAGCGTGCTTAACCTCACCCATGCCGTACTGCCCGGTATGATCGACCAGGGCGAGGGCTCTTTTGTCTGTATCAGCTCTGACGCCAGCCGTCAGGGCGAACCCCGGGAGGCGGTCTACGGCGGCACCAAGGCGGCAGTCAATTCCTTTATGAAAACCATCGCCAAAGAGAATGGCCGCTTTGGCGTGCGCTGCAATCTGGTCTGCCCCGGCGTCACCCGGCCAGACCCGGACGAGGCGGTGAGCGACAACAGCATGTGGGCCAAACGCGATGCCATGTTCACCGAAGAACAGCTGGTAAAGGTGGCCAACGCCATGCCGCTGAAAAAAATCGGCAAACCAGAGGACATCGCCAACGCCGCCGTATTCCTCTCATCCCGGGCCACCGCTGGCCATATCACCGGCCAGGTACTGAGTGTCAGTGGCGGTTATTCGATGACCGGCTAACTCGCTACTGCAGGCCATTAAAACTTATTAGCCCGCCGAGTCCAGACACCAACCGCGCAGCAGCCGTGTTTGCTACCCGGCCTGCCGCTCGATCAATCACCGCAGGACTTGCCCGTGCAGCCCTTACACATACCCACTCCGCTACTCGAATCGCTGGCCCTTAGTCAGCTTGTCGCGCCGCAGGTCTGGCTGAAGATGGACGCACTGCAACCCAGTGGCTCATTCAAAATCCGGGGCATTGGTCACGCGCCAGCACTATCTGGCTCAGGGCGCCAGGCGATTTCTGGCCTCTTCCGCCGGCAACGCCGGACTGGCCGTGGCCTATGCCGGGCGCAAATTGGGCGTGCCGGTTACCGTGGTGGTTCCGACCACCACCAAACCCAGAGCCATCGAACTGATTGAACAGGAAGGCGCTCAGGTGGTGCTTAACGGCGAAGACTGGGACGCAGCCGATGCCCACGCCCATTCCCTGCGCCAGCCAGACTGGGCCTACATCCATCCGTTTGACGACCCATTGCTATGGCAGGGTCACGCCAGCCTGATCGATGAGATTGCCGCCGATGGACTCACTCCGGACGGCATCGTGGTCGCCGTCGGCGGCGGCGGTTTAATGAATGGCGTCGCCCAGGGACTGGATAACCACGGCTGGAATACCACACCGATCCTGGCGGTAGAGACCCTTGGCACCGATTCCCTCTATGCCGCCGCGCAGGCCGGCAAGCACGTCGGCATCGACCACATCACCAGTATCGCCACCTCCCTGGGTGCCAGGAAAGTATCCGCCCGGAGTTTTGACCTGCTACAAACCCACTCGATAGAGTGCCACCGGGTAACCGACGGGCAGGCAGTAGAAGCCTGTTACCGTTTTCTGCGCGATCACCGGGTGATGGTGGAACCGGCCTGCGGCGCTGCCCTGGCCACCGTCTATGAACAGGCAGAATTCTTTACTAACTAAAGAAAACGTCGTCGTCATCGTCTGCGGTGGCGTGGGGGTCACCCTGGAGCGACTGGCAGAATGGCGTGATCAGCTAACCTGAACCGCATCGAATAAATGAGTGATCAACCTGAACAATTTCTGACAATTAATCACCAATAACTGGCCACTGAGGAGAGACCCATGAGCGAATCCGACCTGTTTCTATATGAGTTACGCGATGATCACATTGCCGTAATGACCCTGAACCGACCGGACAAAATGAACGCCCTCAGCAACGACCTGGCCAAAGCCATACTGGCCGGACTGGAACGCTTTGAAGCCGATCAGGATGCCTGGGTCGGCGTGCTCACCGGCAACGGCAAAGCCTTCTGCGCCGGCGGTGACCTGGAGAACATGCGCGTCACCTCCATGGACGAAGGCGACTGGGTCGATTCAGTCACCGACCTGATGCCGATGTTCGATGCTCTGGAGCAGCACCAAAAACCAATCATCGGCGCCATCAATGGCTTCGCCATGGGTGGCGGCCTGTCAGTCGCCAATGCTTGTTCCCTAATCGTAGCGTCTGAATCCGCCAAGTTTGGTATGCCAGAAGCAGCCGTGAGCGTGCCCAATTTTTCCTACTTCGACCTCTGGAAAACCGTCGGCTATCGCAACGCCCTGGAACTGAGCCTCACCGCCGATCCCTACTCCGCCGAACACATGCACCGCATCGGTTTTGTCACCCAGGTAGTACCCAAAGAAGAGGTACTGGATGCTGCAATTAAGCTAGCGGGCCGAGTGGCCAAAAACGGCCCCATGGCCACCGCCGGTGCCGAACTGGCCATGCGCTTTACCCTGGAGAATCCCAAAGAAGACTGGGCGGCAACCGCCCCGAAACTCTGGAGCAAGCTCTTAAACAGCGAGGATTTGCGGGAAGGGTTGGCTGCATTTGGGGAGAAGCGGAAACCGGAATGGAAGAATCAGTGATCTGGATGGCACTGACTTAAGCCGCTAAGGGAGTAATTTCATCATCCGCAGGCAAAATCACCCACCTACCAACACCCGTTCGTCATGAGCCTGACGAGTGATCCGATTGGTACTGACTTAAGCCGCTAATAGGGTAATTTCACTATCGGGAGGCAGAAATCATCACAACATCCGTTCGTCCTGAGCCTGTCGAAGGACGTCCTTCGACAGGCTTAAGACAAACGAATATTTGACAGTGCCCATTGCTATTCAGGCCGCCCCCGCTACTAATCAAATCTGCCGTCTGTACCACTACCGAGAGTCAAAACAAGCCCGTAACAGCGCCTGCATTTTCTCCGCCCCCATCCCCTCCAGCAGCTCAATATTCCGCTCTGGAATCTGTTCGACACCCGGATATCCGGCAATAGCACGCTCCAGGCTCTCCTCCCGCAGCAAATGCAAAATCGGATAAGGCGCTCGGTTAGTGTAATTCTCCGCCGCGTCCGAGGCGGTGCCAGCGAACTGATAGTCCGGATGAAAGCTCGCCACCTGGTAAATGCCCTCTAAGTCTAGTTGCACTGACAGTGCATCGACTTGATCGAGAAACTGGTTATAGGTATCGAAGTCCTGTAGCACATATGGGTGGATCAGTAGTGTGGTTTCTATGGCTTCATTGCTACTGAGCAGTTCTAGTTCTTGTTGTAGGTCTAGGAGTAGTTGCGGCTCGGTAGTAGCGTCACTTACCGTAAAACGCACCCGGTCTTTGAGTAGCTCGGCTCTGGCGAACGGGCATAGGTTTAAGTCGACGACTAGGGTTTCTACCCAGTGGCGAACCGACTCGCTAATTGACTGGCTTTTTGGAATCATCATATGCCGAAGGATACCTGACCGAACTTGTATGCAGGCAGCAGCCGGACCGACTTGCCTTCACAAAACCAAATCGAGCAATTTTTAGTCGTTATAACCTGCACGGCTCCGTAAGGCACCTTGCCGAATCTTAGCCCTTTAAGATAATGTAGCAATTTTACAAACTGTCTAAATACTCGATCTACCCCAGCTTTCTAATTCCCATGATCTGGCTTTTAAACTTTATGATTTATGGTAGATGATAGGACGCCGCACAACTCATATTCGTTTTAGTTATTCAAAGTGAAGGTCATACCTAAGAAAATTATACTTATAAAGGCTCGTTATGGAAAAAAAACAAGGATTCTATGCTTACTCTTCAGACCCGACTGAAATCGGTCAAACAATTGAACAAGCGGTTAACAGCACTGATGTAGCAGTAGAGACATGGCGAGCGCTTAATATCCCTGGTCATTTTATCTCGGAGAAAGTATTAGAGGCTATAGACAACTGTAGTTTTCTCGCAGCAGATATCTCGGTTCTTAATTTTAACGTTACGTATGAAATAGGATATGCAATAGGCAAAGGTAAGCCTATATTTCTTACAAAAAACAAAAGTATAAAGGAGATAGTCCCTACTATAAGAGAGGTCGGCATCTTTGACACTCTTGGGTACCAGGAATATCAAAACTCCTCTGATTTAGTTAATTTTTTAAATTATTCTATTCCCAATGAACCGCTCAGGTTGACAAGCAAAATAAACAGAAAATCCCCGGTGTACTTACTCGAGTGCATGCATAAAACTGATTGGGCAAGCCGGATAGTATCTCGTATAAAAAAGGCACGTTATTTATTTCGGTCTTTTGACCCAAATGAACAACCTAGATTATCTGCAAATGACGCCATTGACCAAGTTGCAGAATCTCATGGGATTGTTGTACCTCTTCTCTCTACCAAAGCAGTCGGGTATGAAGTTCATAATATAAGAGGTGCATTCATAGCTGGTTTAGCTGATGGCATGTCTAAAGCTCTTTGCATTCTTCAACATGACGATGACCCGGTTCCACTTGACTATAGAGACTTTATTTCCACAGCATACCATCCGGATGACGTAAATGAGCACATAGCTAATTTCGCAGGCGAAGTGGCTGAAGCATTTCAGCAAGATGTAGGTATAACCGAACCTAGTCAAGATACCTTTCTCCAATCCGTTGATTTGGGCTCAACATCAGCCGAAAACGAAATGCGTACTCTAGAGAATTATTATTTAAAAACAGATCAATTTCTAAAGTCCTTGAGGGGCGAAGCAAACATTGTCGTAGGACGAAAAGGTTCAGGAAAGTCGGCAATATTTTTGCAAGTAAGGGATAGAGAAAGAAACAAAAAAGGGAATATTGTTTTAGATCTCAAACCAGACGGTTATAAATTAATTAAATTTAAAGAGTTAATCCTATCATTTCTAGAAGAAGGCACATTCCAACACACTATAATGGCTTTTTGGGAATACGTTTTGCTTTTAGAAATTTGTTACAAGATTTTAGAAAAAGACCGCGAACAACATAAACATGACCACACCTTATATGATCCCTATCGTGCATTAGCTGAGCTATATCACGCGGATGGGTACGAAACAGAAGGAGACTTTTCCGAGCGAATGAGTTCCCTAATGGAAAAAATATCTACTGAATATCGGTCGATACATGGCGAAAAAACCAATGTCAGATTGGATGTTTCTAATCTAACTGAAATGCTTTATTGTCATGACGTAAAAAGCTTGTCTAACCAAATAATCGAATATATGAGTCGAAAAGAAGTTTGCTGGCTTCTTTTTGATAACATTGACAAAGGTTGGCCGACCTCGGGCCTTGAACATGAAGATCTATTAATAATCAGAGCCCTGATAGATGCGACCAAGAAAATAGAGCGTCAGTTTGAAAAAGGGAGTGTAACTGTAAACACAATTTTATTTTTAAGAAATGATGTTTATGAGTTACTTGTTAAAGAAACATCGGATCGGGGGAAGGAAGCTAGCGTTCTTTTGGATTGGACCGACCCAGACTTACTAAGAGAATTAGTTCGATTAAGGATAATCTCTAATAATATTAACGGAGACAACTCCTTCGAATCGCTATGGCCAAAAATATGCATTAGTCACTACGCTGGAGAGGAAAGCTCTCAATACCTTATTGAAAGATCTTTGATGAGGCCCCGATTTTTACTAAATTTGATAAGCCAATGCAAAAGCTTTGCGGTCAACCTTAACCATGATCGCGTCCTCAAAGAGGATATTGAAAAAGGGTTAACCGCATATTCAACAGACCTGCTAACCGATATTGGTTACGAAATACATGACGTAGAGAATAATGTTGATGACGTACTCTATGCATTTATCGGGAGCAATTCAGTTGTCACTAAAGATGAAATATTTGCCATCTTGGGCGAATTTAACGTTAGCAATCAATTCTTTGAAAAAATATTTGAACTTTTACTGTGGTACGGTTTTATTGGTTTGCGTATCAACGGAGAAACTAAATATATTTACGACTTTAACTACAGCATGCAATTGATGGCAGGGATAATAAAGAAAAAAGGAAATATAGAGTATGCGATAAACCCTGCATTTTGGCCCGCGCTAATGATTGAGCAACCATAATAATTATTTTGAGTCAAAAACTGGTGTGGGGTCAGGTCTCGCTATCAAGCAATTCCCGCTTTCTTTGATTTTCATGAAAACTCCTAGGACAGTACACCCCCATAAACCTATGACTCCATTAACCCGATCTTGATGAAAATAGCTCTACCAGCTTTCGCTACGCGGCCGCAGATCCATCTCGAAAGTCCAGGCCGATTCATCCTGCTGCGAAAGTTGATAGAAAGTTTCGGCAATCGCTGCAGGCTGCAAAAACTCGCTCACCGGCCTGTCCGGCTGACGCTCGCGGGTACGCGGCAGATCAATCACGCCGTCAATGATCACCAGCGCCACGTGAACACCCTCTTTGCCGAGCGACCGCGCTAGCGACTGACAAAGACTCCTCTGCGCTGCCTTGCCTGCGGCAAATGCCCCAAAATTGGCACCACCCCGCAGTGATGCGGTTGCACCGGTAACCAGAATGGAACCGCCGCCGTTTTCAATCATCGATGGCGCAACGGTTTGCGCAGCCGCCAACAATCCCAGCGCGCTAACTCGCCAGGCCGATTCGAAATCATCCAGTGTTACATTCAGGGGCGCACCGAACAGACCCGAGCCGGCGTTGTAGGCTAAAACCTTTACTGGCCCAAGTTGCTGATGAATTTGCTCGAATGTGCTTTTGATATCGTCGGTGTTAGTGAAATCGCAGGCAAACGGGTGAATGTCGGCATCGGCCGCCGCGTAGCCTTTCAGACGTTCCAGGTCTCTGGCCAGAATCGCAACCTGATACCCACCTTCTAGAAATCGATGGCACAGTGCGAGCCCGTTACCCGGCCCTACCCCGGCGATAACACAGAGTGGTTTATTCATCTCATTTCCTCCTGCTGTTGTTGTGACCTACCTTAGCTTCGTATTGGGTTTTGCAAATGAGAGGTCAGCCATTCTCCTGGGGTTCCCAGCTGTGCATTGCAAACCTGCCGGGCCGGGCAGTCCCAACAGTGCTTATGCTCGCACCCAGCCGGCTAATTGCTATTCCGTTTGAGAACGTAATGATCCTTATCGAACGGTTTAAAAAAATGGTCGACCAGTGGATGCGTGATCGGCCCTTTGTCACTGGCTGCCTCTAAATTCTGTTCCGCCACGTAGGTTGTTTTTCCTGTGCCGTGCACCAGCACGTGATACCAGGGCTTGTTCTTGGGCGGCCGTGATCGGGCTACCAGCTCGTACCACTCTTCAGAGGCCTGAAATTTGGGGTCAACGTCGTAAATGACGCCACGGTAGTCGAACAATTTATGCTGAACGATATCCCCAATAGAGAATTGTGCTCGATTGATATTCGTCACTGTTCCCAATCTGCTGCTCCAACGTTAATCAACACAGTGGTTTAGATAGTCACTATTTATACATCGGATCCAGACCCCGCTCCGGAGTTCAGACCCTGCTGGGGGGTAAGTCATGTATTCCGCAGAACGGCCAGGGTGTCAGCTCCCAAAGGCAGCGAGTTAAGCTCGTTTCAGGATAACTTGGCTCATAACCGCTAATTCGCCGTTCGTCCTGAGCCTGTCGAAGGACGCCCTTCGACAGGCTCAGGACGAACGGTATCTTCGGACCCGGCAATTTATTAAACAACCGAATTGTCGGTGACCTGGCACCGGTGACAGGCCCTAAACAACCTCGACTTAGTGCCGTTCGGATCAGATCCTGTATTCCAATCTTTCCACCATCCGAGCTTAGGAAACAACCACCGAATTCAACTGGTCCAATATCTGTCTTATCTGGTCTCTAATAAAACAATAACCGCCTATTCAATGCCTGTTGCTAATCAGGGTTAACGGCCCGAACAATCTGGCAGCGACGCTGATTGCTAGCTAGCGCCCTCATTCATCGTGGAGTATTGTTTCTAAACAAAAATTGGAGAGGGGAGCTTCGATGGATAAACGGTTAATTTGCCTGCTGTTAATCACTTTTTCGTTACAGGTTAACGCGCGCCTGCCGGGCTGGCATGGGGTCGATCATATGGGGATTGCCGTGCCCGATTATGACCAGGCGGTGGATTTTCTGGTGAATGTGATTGGTTGCGAGCAGCTAATCTACGACGGGCCTTACAGTGATCCAACCGGTGACTGGATGCAGAAACAGTTTGAAATCGAGCCCCGGGCAATCCTTAAAAAAATGGGCATGCTGCGCTGCAATTTTGGCTCCAACATCGAGCTGTTTGAATGGAGTGCCGCAGACCAGCGCAAACAGATCCCCAGGCTAAGCGACATTGGTGCAAACCATATTGCGTTTTACGTCGACGACCTGGACGCGGCCATTGATTACCTGAAATCCCACGGCATCGAGGTACTCCACGAGCCCCTGCGCAGCACCACGGGGGACATGGCCGGAGACAACATCATCTATTTCAAAACGCCCTGGGGAGCCTACATGGAACTGGTGAGTTCACCCAATGGCAAGGGGTACGAGAAAAACACCGACCGGCGACTGTGGCACCCGGCCAGGCCAGGACAGTAGGGAAGCGCAGGAATCAGCGACAACCGTCTTTAAGGACGTGAAAACCCCGCTTGTTCTGACTACTCAGCCAGCCTGACGAGGTTGCCGGGTGATGTTCGGGTTACATCCGGTTGCCGGTGACCCTGGCGGCTACTTTTTTGGGGTCGCTGGGTAGCGTGTTGCCCCGCCAGGCCACGTGCAGATCGGGCCGCAATAGCAGGTAATCGCGTTGGTAAACCTCGCGCAGTGCTGGTTGATCAAAGCGTAAAACCGATAACGGTGCGCCGAGGCTGGCCATTGCATTGACCATGGGAGTGGTGTCTTCGCCATCCGCGAGGCACAACAACGAATAGCCTTTGCCGAGTTTATCCTGCAGGGGCCGCCCGTCACTGAGCCACATATGGGGAATGCGGCTGCCCGGCCAGCTGGTGGGGTGATAATCGATAAATTGCCGCTCAGTGTGGCCCGGTTCGTCAAAGATGATCGGCGAGTTGATATAGCGGTAACCGAGCTCGACGCCGTTCATCTCGTGGGTGATGCGCTGACCGGTTTCAGCCAGTGCAGCAACTTCCTCCCGGTTAGCCTTACCCTCCGGTGTATCCTCGGTGATCTCGGGGCCGCAGACACTCATCCAGGAGCGCACCCCTGCCGTGGCTTTGCCCGCCGCATCACGGTTAAATAGCCCGACGGGACGGCGCTCGTGCTCATAGGCTGGCAGTAGATCGGGTCCACCCCAGCCATCGAGGGTGGCGGCCAGTTTCCACGACAGGTCAATGGCATCGCCGATGCCGGTGTTCATGCCCAACCCACCATTAGGAATGACCAGGTGAACGGCGTCACCGGCGAGGAATATGCGCTCTTCACCGTAGTGTTCGGCCACCAGCAGGTTCATGTTCCAGCCACTGACATTCAGCATCTCTAAATCCACCGGCAGGTTGAGCCGTTGGCGCAGAAACTCTTCCGGGTCCGGACCCAGGTCGGTGGTGGTGTTGACCATGAAATGGCGCAGGTCATCCTGCACCACTAATACGATATCGGGCAGCAGGTAATAGTGGCGGCCCTTGCCCGCGGGTATCGCCTCGAACAACTGTTCGGAACGGAAAAACAGCTGGTTCTGGCGGGCAATACGGCCCTGCCCCTGCAGGGCGATATCGAGACCCTTGCGCACGGTACTGACACCGCCATCGCAACCCACCAGGTACTGACCCGAAAACTGGCGGCTAGTGCCGTCGCCTGCAACCGTCTCGGCGGTGACCCCTTCACTGGTTTGTGAAAAAGCGGTGAGTTCCTGACCAGAATGGACGCTGATTTCCGGCATCGACTCGGCGATCGATTTGAGCAGCGGCTCCAGCGTGTATTGGGAAATGATCTGGTACGGCTCAAGTGGTAGTGACCCGTCGTCACATTGGGCAATTTGCTCGCGATACCGCTTAATGGATGGGTACTCGAGATGCAACAGGGGCGGCTGGTCCCACCGGGTGATCAGACGGATATCCATGGGAATATCGTGAAAATGGCTAGCTGCGCGAATGGTGTCGGCCAACCCCATGCGGCGGAATATTTCCATGGTTCGCGCGTTACAGCGTTCCATTTTTGGGCGAAACAGGGGTTTTTCGTTACGTTCAATCAGGGCGACCTTGATGCCGCGCTGGCCCAGATCAATCGCCAGGGTTAACCCCACCGGCCCGGCGCCGATTACCAGAACATCTGCTGTTTCCATGGCCGCTTCTCCGTGTCAGCTTTCCGTTGAAGATGAATGCCCAATCCGGCATTCGTTTTAACAAGCCCCGATTTACCACTCCTTACTACCAGTGGACACTGTTCCCCAGACAGATACTTGATGCAAGTTCGCAGAGGATAGCCAGTCAACTACCGATAGCTAACGGGTTTGTATTCAATCGTGGGTTTACCTGAACGCGACTCGGCGCTGTTTTTCATTTTTTGCTGCGGCGCACCCAAATTTACTCTAATCTTTTAACGCCAATCACTTTGGGAGAGGAAAAATGGCAGCTGTCGAATCAAGCGTGATCAACGACCCTTTTGTCCAGGCGATGCTGGACAGGGACCTGGACACTTTTGTTAGCTTTTATCAAGACGATGCCATTACCTATGGCCTGGGTCCAAGTCCGGTTACTAAAGGCAAAGCGGCTATTCGGGAAGAGATGGCCGCCATGTTTCAGGCGATTAAATGCGACACCTTTGACTGGGACGACACCGGCGAGGTTGTTGGCGATACCGCCTACCACTGGGGTACCTGGCATCTGGTGGGTACCAACCTGATCACCAACGAAAAAGTGGATATGTGGGCGCGCACCCTGGACGTACGCAAACGTCAGGCCGACGGCTCCTGGAAGATCGCCGTCGATCACGCATCGGTATTTCCTACCCCGCCCGGCGCCTAACCAACGACAGGAGAACAACCGATGGCCCATTACGAACACTCGGTGAATATCCACACGGATGCTGAAAAAGTCTGGCAGGTTGTCGGTGACTTTTTTGGCCTGTCAGGCTGGCACCCGGCAATTGAGAGCTGCGTGGTTGGTGAGGAAGCCACCATTCGCGTGGTGGATCTTGGCAACAACATGGTGGTGCGCGAACGCGAACTCAGCCGTGATGACAACGCCCGGACCTATACCTATGAACACGTCGATCTGTTGCTACCGGTGTCTGAATTTATTGGTCGTTTCAGTGTGACCAGCGGCAATAACGATGCAGGTTGCACCGTTACCTGGGCCGCAGAATTTGTTCCAGAAGGGGTCCCTGAAGAAGCCGTTGTCAACATAGCTAGCGGCGTATTCGAGGCCGGTCTACAGGGACTGGCGAGCAGTTTCAGGTGACTTCTGGCCCGCGGGGGCTAGCGGGTAAAACTGCCATTGTCACTGGTGGCGCCCGAAGTATCGGCGCCGAAGTAGTGCGCGCATTCCACGCGGCGGGAACTCGGGTGATGATCGCTGACATCGCCGACGAGGAAGGCCAGGCGTTAGCCGCGGAACTCGGCCAGGGTGTGGAATTCCAGTCTACTGATCTGGCGGCTGATGCCGATGTGCAACAACTCGTCAGCCGAACAGTGGATTGTTTTGGCGCTGTCTCTTATACACATCTCCGAGCCCACGAGACCTCTCTACATCT
>CAJXVN010000038.1 GCA_913060775.1 uncultured Gammaproteobacteria bacterium
GAGATGTAGAGAGGTCTCGTGGGCTCGGAGATGTGTATAAGAGACAGGTAATAGACCATTTGTGACTCTTTGCGGGTGGTCACCAGGTCGTCCCGGCGCAGTACCGCAAGGTGCTGGGAAACGGCTGATTGAGCAAGATTAATGCGTTGATTGATCTCACCAACGGAAAGCTCGCCCGTGCATAACATACAGAGAATCAACAAACGATTTTCGCTGCCCATCGATTTCAATAATTGACTCGCCCTACTCGCCTGAGAGCGCATCAGAATTAAGTCCGACGGCTCATCATCGACGGTTGTCTGGCTATAGGCTTCGCTCATTCGGGTCCCTCCGTCCGCTAAACTGGGAGTATCGGATCAATGAAATTAGAGCTGTATAATATAGTATTTTACTAATATAGTAAATACTATTTTAGCTTTTACTATATTAGCTATTCAGGTTACTATGGCCAGCACTGAACCGCCTCAGGCGAACTGATTAAATGAACGATTATCGACCATTAAGGAGCAAATAAAGATGGCCATCACCATCAAACATTTTTTTCACCAGCAGAGTTGCACCTATTCGTATGTCGTTGCTGACGAATCGAGTAAGGAGGCTGCAATCATTGATCCGGTACTCGATTTCGATTCGGCGTCGGGGGCAACTAGCAGCGATTCTGCAGACCAGCTAATCGATCACATTCAGGCTCGAAACCTTAACCTCAAATGGATTTTAGAAACCCACGCCCACGCTGACCACTTAACCGGAGCGCGGGCGATTCAGGCAAAACTTGGTGGCCAGATTGCCATCAGCGCCGAGGTTACTGCCGTTCAGGCGGTATTCAAGTCCGTATACAACCTCGGTGAGGAGTTCGTCCCAGATGGCAGCCATTTTGACCACCTGGTCCAGGATGAAGAGGTGCTACCGTTGGGCGAGTCGGCCTTCACGGTTATTGCATCGCCAGGCCATACGCCAGCCTGCGTAACCTACCTGATTGATGATGCCCTGTTTTGCGGCGACACCCTGTTCATGCCGGACTTTGGAACTGCTCGCTGCGATTTCCCCGGGGGCGATGCGGCAACTCTGTATGACTCAATTCAGCGATTGCTGGCACTACCCGGTCAGACCCGAATGTTTATGTGCCACGACTACGCACCGAATGGTCGCGACTACCAACATCTAACCAGCGTTGAGCAACAGCTTAAAGAGAATATTCATATTGGCAACGGCGTGAGTCGGGAAAGCTTTGTCGCCATGCGTACCGAACGCGATGCGACACTCAACATGCCAGCGCTGATCCTGCCATCCTTGCAGATCAATATCCGTGCTGGTGATTTCCCCCCCGCAGAGGCAAACGGCACTGCTTACCTGAAATTACCTCTAAACGCTTTTTAGGAGTATCCCGACCATGACCAGCTTCACACCCTATAGCGCACTCGCCGGAGGCGCCCTGATTGGCCTGGCCGCCACACTATTGCTGCTGTTTAACGGTCGAATTGCAGGCATCAGCGGCATTGTTAATGGCCTCTTTAACGGCGGCAACGATCGCGCCTGGCGGGCAACGTTTCTGGTCGGCATGATCGGCGCTGCGGCGCTGGTCTACCACTTCACGCCGGTGCATTTCGAAGGCCGGAGTGGTTTCCCAGTTTGGGCTTTAATGGTTGCGGGACTGCTGGTCGGGGCGGGTACACGCCTGGGCAGCGGCTGCACCAGCGGTCACGGTATCTGTGGCATCGGGCGATTATCGGTGCGCTCGGTCGCTGCGACCGCCTGCTTTTTTAGTATTGGTGTGATAACTGCGCTAGCCAGCCGTCACCTACTGGGGATCGGTTCATGAGTCGGCTAATAGCGGCGCTCTGCGCCGGTGCCCTGTTCGGCACCGGGCTTACGCTAGCTGGCATGGTTAACCCGCTGAAAGTGCTGAACTTCCTTGATTTTGCCGGTAACTGGGATCCAAGCCTCGCACTGGTGATGGGCGGTGGTCTGTTAATCACGCTGGTTACCTTTCGTTTTGTACTGGCCCGCCCTGCGCCTGTTCTTGCCGACCAGTTCACGCTGCCGACCAGGCTCAACATTGACCCGCCATTGATGATCGGCTCTGCCCTCTTTGGTATTGGCTGGGGCCTTGCGGGCTACTGTCCTGGCCCGGCTGTAGCAGCACTCAGCTTCGGCACGCTGGAGCCCTGGCTGTTTGTCGGCGCAATGCTCGCGGGTTCTTTTCTCGGTAAGCTTTTCACCCGTTAAAGCCGGCCCAATCTGCCTGCCTCCGGCAACCTCGCGCGCCCTGATGGATAATCCAGACAATCGGATAGCGAGCCATCGTCAGGACTATTGATTTTCATCATTGCTACTCTGCGGTGTTCGTTGACAATCACCATTGTTAGCAACTGAGGGTCAACAGGGAGATTACGGATGGAACAACCGAACAGTTATGGGGATGATCTGGGACCATTAAAAATCATCCATGTACATCAACCAGCGGTCCATTTGCGTGCCACGCTGGTGGTCGATAATGTCGCTCGCGGGCCTTCAATTGGAGGCATGCGCATGGCTCAGGATGTTTCAACCGAGGAATGTTTTCGACTGGCCCGGGCAATGACCCTGAAAAATGCAGCCGCCGACCTCCCCCACGGCGGTGGCAAAATGGTTATCTACACCGATCCCAAAGCCCCGGATAGTGAAAAGGAACTCCAGCTTCGCTGTCTCGTTCAGGCGCTACGTAATGAACAGGATTATGTCTTTGCTCCCGACATGGGTACTAACGAAACCTGCATGGCCTGGATTAAAGATGAAGTCGACCGCGTGGTTGGGCTGCCTCGGGCACTCGGTGGCATTCCCCTTGATGAGATTGGTGCAACCGCCTGGGGATTAGTGCAAGCAATCCGTGTGGCTGCGGATGCTACCGCTATCACCATCAGTGAAAGCCGAATTGTCATTCAGGGGTTTGGGGCTGTTGGTAAGCATACCGCCCGTTTCCTGTGCGAGCAGGGAGCCACTCTGGTTGCCGTGTCCGATTCATCCGGGGCAATTTACAACCCGGCGGGGCTGGTTCTGGAAACCTTGCTCCAGTTAAAACAGCAGGGAGGATCAGTCACCGACTACGCAGACGCTAAATCCATTACTGAGGATGAATTAATCGCGATCACCTGCGATATCTGGGTGCCCGCCGCGCGGCCCGATATCCTCACTGCCAGCAACGCTGATCGCCTGGATTGCAAAATATTCGCTCAGGGTGCCAACATCCCGGCGACAATGGCGGCAGAGCAGAATTTACACGACCGCGGCATCCTCGTACTACCTGATTTTATTGCCAATGCGGGCGGTGTGATCTGTGCGGCCATGGAGTACCAGGGAGCCAATGAAAGCGCAGTATTCCCGACCATCAGCGACAAAATAAAGCGCAATACCGCCACCGTCATCGAGCAGAGTCGACAACAAAATATTCTGCCCAGGGCAGCAGCCGTGGCTCTAGCCAGTGAGCGTGTCGAAGCCGCCATGAAAATAAGACGCTGGAAACTTTTTTAAATTACGCCCGCCGGGGTTTTGCTGGACCCTTCAACCACTATCGCAGGCGGAGCACGACAGTGACGGCCGCCAGCAAAGTAAAAAAATTAACCCTGAAGAAAACCGGAGTCGAGCCACCCACCGGAATCCTGCCAGGAAGTGCTCTGAACACCCCTGGGGTCAAAAGTCACTAGTCAGCCTTACCCGATTCTCCAACCGCAACATCATCGGCGGACCCTGCCGTTTGTAACTCACTGCGTAATGCTTTTAATCGCTGACGATAGCCATCCGCATCACCGTAACCGGCAAATTTCTGATGACGGTCATGCATCCCGGCGGACCGACTAGCGTGCTTGATTGGACACCAGTACTGTTCTGTCCGAGCAGCCACCTCCAGCGCATAAGCTAGCACCCCATTGCCATAGCCGCAGTAGACGCAGTTCAGTTTTTCGATGGTGTTTAAATAACTCAGGTGGTGGCGGTCAACCACCACATAACGGCGACGGGCCACCCGTGGAATGGCATAAGCAGGAAAACAAACGGCCTGGTACAACGAGATCATTGCGTCCAGAAACATCAGCGGTAACAACAGGCTATAAATCAGCGGCGCCGTGAGGACGTGTTTTGCCGGTGCAAATAGCAGATAACGTAGGCTGTTTACGCGATAACGCCGGTGCAGTTTCTTAACGCCGGCCTCAAAACGAACCTTGCTACGTTTGACCGTATACTGAAACTGGATTCGCTCTTCTTTTAGCAAGCGACTGATTTCGGACTCAACCTCTGCCCGCAACTCCTGCAACCGCTCTACTATTTCATCAAGGCGTGATCCATTACTCATCATTAATCCAACTATTTAGTTAACACGTTGCGGTAGAGTACCCCTGTCACGGAGCCTATCGGGTAATTCAGGTCAAATCCGCCTAACGGCGGTCAGCTCCCGAAGCAGTCCCGCTCGCTAACAAAGTCATCAACTTCATTTTCTCTCACTCGGTCTACGAATACTTATCATGTCATCAAATCTCCATAGCATCGAATTTCCCCAACCAGACTCGCTAATTTATCTAAACCACGCCGCTGTCGCTCCCTGGCCGGCACGCAGTCAGCGTGCGCTAACCGCCTTTGCGGAACAGAACGTGAGCCGTGGCGCTACTGACTACCCGGAATGGGTCGCGGTTGAAACTCGCCTGCGCCAACGCCTGGCTGAACTCATTGGGGCAGCCAGTTTCAACGATATCGCATTACAAAAAAGCACCTCCGAGGCGCTCTCGGTTGTTGCCTGGGGGCTCGACTGGAAACCCGGCGATAACATTATTCTCTGCCGTCAGGAGTTTCCTTCTAACCGTATCCCGTGGGAATCACTGAAACCGCTGGGCGTCGAAATTCGCTACCTCGACCTGACCGAGGTCGCTGACCCGGAGCAGGCTTATATCGATCTAATGGACCGCAACACTCGACTAATCAGTGTTAGCTCGGTTCAGTACGCCAGTGGCTTGAGGGCCGACCTGAATCGTCTTGGCGAAGCCTGTAAGACCCGAGATATTCTGTTCTGTGTGGATGCCATCCAGAGCCTGGGCTCCCTGCCGTTTGACCTCAACGAATGTCAGGCTGACTTTGTTATGGCCGATGGCCACAAGTGGATGCTCGGTGCGGAAGGACTCGCCTTACTCTGGGTGAATCCGGCTATTCGTGAGCAGCTGCGGCTCTATCAGTACGGCTGGCACATGACGCGCGAAAGCAGCAATTTCGATGCCCCATCCTGGCACCCGGCCGACACCGCCAAGCGATTTGAATGCGGTAGCCCGAACATGCTCGGTACTCATGTGCTCGATGCCAGCCTGTCCCTGCTGCAGGAGGTAGGCATGGAGCAGGTGAGTCAGGCAATTCTGTCGCGCAGCGAGTTCATGGCTGAACGGATTGGGAAATCGACCGCACTGAAATTAATCAGCGACCCCTCCCCTGCCCGTCGGTCAGGCATTGTTACCTTCAGCCATCAAGCTATGGAAGCCGCGAAACTCCACCAACACCTGATGGATCAGCAGATCATTTGCGCCTGCCGCGGCGGTGGCGTGCGCTTCTCCGCCCATTTTTATAACGACATGGAACGGATTGAAGACGCGATTAAGGTCGCTGAATCGGCACTCGTTTAACTGAGTAAAAGAGACGTTTTCTTCGCCCTTGGTCTAACCGACTCGGTGGGGATTATTTACGCCCAAACAGGCTACCCATGACGCCGGTAACCACTCCTGCAGCTACGCCATTGGCCGCTGGCGCAGGCTGGGCGGTTGCGGGCTGAACAGTGGCGGCCTGACTCGTCAGCATCTGCTGCAGAGCCGTGCTTTCTTCCACGGTAATTTGTCCATTTTGATCGTAATCGCCAACCATTCCGTTAGGAAAGAGCGCCTGGAGATTGATTGTTGCGGCCTGAGGCTGAGCAGCCGCCGCCTGACTGGCGACGCCTTTTGCGACCCCAATGGCTGACAGGGCCGCCGCCGCGCCGCCCATCGGATGGCTCTGGCTAGCGTTATTCAACAGTTTAATTTCTTCTGCCGTCGGTAGTTTCTGAACCTGCTGATAATTGACCTGGCCTGGCGCATAACCTGGCTGCATCGCCTGCTCGCCGTGAACAGCCTGGTCGATCACCGCATCCATTTCAGTAATTCCCTGCTGATGAGCAACCTCTTTAGCGGTTTCACTCGCCACATTTTTGCCGACTTTTTCTGCCACACTTTTCGCGATGCCGCCGAGCCAGTCAGCGGCCGCCGGTGCACTCATTAACACGCCGGCGAGTAATAACGCTGCGGAGATCTGATTAGTCATCTTTCCTGATCCTCTAATTGTATGAATTGTATGTCGGCGAGCAATCCATCGGCCATAAACGATGGAGATTCCGGTTCAACAAGCCGCCTGGATAAAAATGTAGTAACCCATCGTAGCCGTTACTCACTCAATATCGATTTACGGCTATACGCGTTTCCAGGTGATGCTGTGATCGCCATCGTTGGCCGACGCGGAGAGCACCAGCTGGTCGCCGGAGAATTTTGCATTGCGGCGTTGGTCGCTACCCACAATCGGCTGCCAGTTAGCCAGTTCAACGTGGTGAATGACGGTGTCACCTTCAACCGAGAAGGGTCCACCGTATGCAAGTAACAACCCGTCTCCGGTAACGCCTTCACCGCCGTTCCCCTGGATTTGGGCAGACATTACCCCCGCCTCCGAGTAAATAATGTAACCGTGGGGGGCATCACCGTAAGGCTGGATGGTTTCCCCGCCCGGTGCGACCGTGTCCCAGCTCTGCAATGCCCAGGTGCCGACAAAATCCTGCTTATTCATACCCCTCTCCCCTCTTAAATTATTCGTTAAGTTCTTTTTCTTGAGACCCTTTCTAAAAACCGACTACTTTTTACACCATCGGTAGGCATTACGAAACATGGTCATCCAGGGACTGTCATCACCCCAGTCGTTCGGCTTCCAGGAAAACTGACTGCCCCGGTAGACCCGCTCGGGATGGGGCATCATGATGGTAAACCGGCCATCTTCAGTGGTCAGCCCGGTAATTCCAGCGCTCGAACCATTTGGATTGGCCGGATAACTTTCCGTTACCTGGCCGTAATTGTCGACATAACTCAGGGCAACCTGGTGATGGGCAGCCAGCCCTTCGGCCACATCACCGCTGACCGCCACGCGGCCTTCACCGTGAGAAACCACCACGGGCAGATGCGAACCTGCCATACCCGTTAGAAAAATTGACGCACTCTTTTCGACTCTCACCATGGAGAGACGCGCCTCAAACTGCTCACTGACGTTGGTGACAAAACTCGGCCAGGGTTCAGCTCCCGGAATTAGCTCTCGCAGTTGGGCCATCATCTGACAACCGTTGCAAACGCCCAGCGCAAAGGTATCGGGTCGAGCAAAAAAGGCAGCAAACGCTTCCCGCGCCTGGGCGTTATGCAAGATGGTATTGGCCCATCCACGCCCGGCACCCAGCACATCACCAAACGAAAATCCGCCACAGGCCACCAGCCCGGTAAATTCCTGCAAATCGGCGCGACCGGCGATGATGTCGCTCATGTGCACATCAACCGCGGTAAACCCAGCTGCGTGGAATGCCGCCGCCATCTCGCGGTGGCCATTGACCCCCTGCTCTCTGACAATGGCTACCGCAGGACCACCGCCGATATTCTCCGCCGCGGGTTCGAGTTTAAAGGTTAGCTCCGGGGTCAGTCCGGGATCGGTCACGTCGGCCAGCTGATTGTATTCAGCATTCGCAGAATCGGGATTGTCTCTGAGCTTACGAATTTCATGACTGGTGGACGACCAGCGCTGCAGCAGATCGGTCAACGATCGCTCAATAAACGGCACCGGACCTCGACGGATGGTGAAGCTGGAGGTATCGCTCACCCTCCCGATTGGCGTCACCATTTCTGCGAGGCGCCAACGAGCAGCCAGTTCATTCATTCGGTCAATATCATTATCGGCAACCTGAATCACTGCGCCGGGTTCTTCGTTAAACAGCAGCGCCAGCAGGGGCTCAACCGAGCCATCCCGGGTCAGGGGTTTGATATCAATATCCAGCCCCAGACGACTGGCAAAGGCCATCTCCGCCAGAGTAATCAGTAGCCCACCGTCAGACCGGTCGTGATAAGCCTGCAACAGCCCTTCGCGCCGGGCTTCTATGATGAAACCGGCAAACCGTTTTAGCTGTTCTGGATCATCGCAGTCAGCCGATTCATCGCCAAGCTGGTTATAAACCTGAGCCAGGGCTGAGCCCCCCAGCCGATTACGACCGGCCGATAAATCCACCAACAACAGGGTTGCGCCCAGATCGCTGGTCAATAACGGTGTCAGGGTTTTACGGACGTCGGTCACCGGTGCGAAACCACTAATGACCAGGGATACCGGTGAGGTCACCGTTTTTGATTCGCCGGCTTCCTGCCATCCAGTCCGCATCGATAACGAATCTTTTCCCACCGGGATACTCAGCCCCAGTGCTGGACAGAATTCCATCCCGACGGTGCGCACGGCTGCATACAACTGGCCGTCTTCCTGTTCATCACCACAGGCGGCCATCCAGTTAGCGGACAGCTTGATATCACTCAGCTGATCGATATCGGCAGCGAGCAGGTTGGTAACTGCCTCGGTCACTGCCAGTCGGGCGGCGGCCGGTGAGTCAATCAAGGCCACCGGTGCACGTTCGCCCATGGCCATGGCTTCGCCGTGAAAGTGCTCAAAATCTGCGTGGGTAACGGCGGCATCCGCGACCGGAACCTGCCAGGGACCCACCATCTGATCCCGCGCTACCAGACCACCGACTGAGCGGTCGCCAATGGTGATCAAAAACCCCTTATCGGCAACGGTTGGCAACGCCAGCACCCGGTTCACTGCCTCATCAGGAGTGATGCCGGATAAATCGAGTCCGGGATGCGCGAGCTGGGCCGTTACACCGGTGCGCTGCAGCCGCGGCGGCTTGCCGAGTAGCACCGGTAATGGCATGTCGACAATGGCGTTGCCAAAATGTTCATCTTCCACCAGCAGGTGGGGGTCATCCGTTAGCTCACCCAGCACCGCAAAGGGACAGCGTTCACGGCGACAGAGCTCGCTAAATGCTTCAAGTCGATCCGCATCGACCAGCATCACGTACCGCTCCTGAGACTCATTACTCCAGAGCTGCAGGGGTGACATGCCCTGATCGGCGCTATGAATGCTCCGCAACTGCAGATGGCCGCCCATGCCGGCGTCGTTAACCAGCTCAGGAACTGCGTTGGAGAGCCCACCGGCTCCGACATCGTGGATGCTACGAATTGGGTTGTTGCTGCCCTGACGCCAGCAGGCGTCAATCACTTCCTGGCAACGACGCTGCATTTCCGGGTTATGGCGCTGCACCGAGTTGAAATCCAGATCAGCCGCATTGGAACCGGTTGCCAGCGACGAAGCCGCGCCGCCGCCTACACCGATTGGCATACTCGGGCCGCCCAGTTGAATAATTAATGCGCCGGCATCGGCACTTAGTTTTTCGGTCTGCTGATCGCGAATACTGCCCAGTCCACCGGCGACCATGATCGGCTTATGGTATCCACGCACCTGGTCCTGAACCCGTTGTTCGTAACTGCGAAAGTAACCGCTGATATTGGGACGGCCAAACTCATTGTTGAAGGCCGCGGCACCAATTGGGCCGGCGATCATAATTTCCAGCGCGGAGGCGATTCGGTCCGGACGTCCATACTCAACTTCCCACGGCTGACGAGCGCCCGGGAATTCCAGGTTCGACACCGAAAAGCCAGCCATTCCCGCCTTCGGACGAGACCCGCGGCCGGTAGCACCCTCGTCACGAATCTCGCCGCCCGATCCGGTGGCCGCTCCCGGTAAGGGGGCAATTGCGGTGGGGTGATTATGGGTTTCCACCTTCATCAGGATGTGGCTGAGTACCGGCTGCACCGCGTACTGGTGACCCGCCTCGGGTTCGAAACCACTGCCCTGCGCACCTTCAATGACTGAGCTATTGTCGCTATAGGCGACCAGTGTGCCCTCAGGGTGCAGCTTGTGGGTGTTACGGATCATCCCAAACAGGGAATCGGCCTGAGTTTCACCGTCAAGCGTCCAGCTGGCGTTGAATATTTTGTGCCGGCAGTGCTCCGAATTAATCTGCGCGAACATCATCAATTCGGCATCCGACGGATCCCGACCGGTGCGCTGATAAAAGTCGACCAGATAATCAATTTCATCGTCGGACAGCGCCAGCCCAAGTTGCTGATTGGCTTCGATTAACGCCGTTCGGCCTGCCGTGGAGACACCGACCCGTTCAAATGGAACTGGCTCGGCATGGGTAAAAATCGACGATACCGGGTAGTCGCCAGCGACCAGCTGCTCTGTCATCCGGTCATAGAGCGGAAAGGCATGGCTGGCGCTGGCAGCCGTAATCAGTTGCTCAACACTGATCCCGGCGACCGAAACCCGAACACCTCGCTCGATGCGCAGCAGACCTTCAAACCCACAGAGCTGCAGAATTTCCGTCGCCTTGCTCGACCAGGGCGACTGACTGCCGGCCCGCGGCAGCACCAGCAAGCCGTCCGTTTCCGGCTCCTCAATCCCTGCTGACCCATCAACGATTAGCTGTAGACGCCGCCGCTCGGACGCCGACAGCGAGCCACTAAACTCGGCAAAATAGCTAAATCGGGCCTCTAGCCCATTGACACCGGGCAGCAGCTGACGAAGTTGCTCGACCAGCTGATTTTGACGAAACGGTGCAAACGCTGAATCACCGGGGAACTCTAACTGGATGGTCGCAACGGACGGCTGGGGTTTCAATCGAGGGGCACACCCAGACGGCGAGCGACCTCCTCGTAGGCTTCCACAACACCCCCCATGTCCCGACGAAAACGGTCTTTATCGAGCTTTTTACGGGTCTCAGCGTCCCACAGACGGCAGCCGTCAGGGGTGAACTCATCGCCTAACAGTAGCTTCCCTTCATACATGCCAAATTCAAGTTTGTAGTCAACCAGCAATATTCCAATGTCGGCAAACATCGGCTTCAGTACGTCATTGACTGCCAGCGTCTGTCGTTGCATCTCGTCGATCTGTTCCTGGGTGCCCCAACCAAACAGACGAATATGGTGGTCGTTGATCATCGGGTCGTGGAGCTCGTCATTTTTCAGGAAGAATTCAAACAACGGGGTTTCCAGTTCAAGCCCTTCTTCGACCCCTAACCGCTTGCAGAGACTACCGGCAGCAATATTGCGCACGACACACTCGACCGGCAACATATCTAGCCGTTTGACGAGGCTCTCCTCGGCCGACAGCAGGCGGTCAAAATGGGTTGGCACGCCGGCGGCGGCCAGCTTCTCCATTACAAAAGCATTGATACGATTATTGACTTCGCCCTTGCGGTTGAGCTGATCAACTTTTCCGCCGTCAAAGGCAGAGGTATCGTTACGAAAATGCAACACGAGACGGCTCGAATCATCGCAGTGATAAACCGTTTTGGCTTTTCCCCGATATAACTCGGAACCGCGAGACACTGACTCAGTCGTGGAAGAACTCATATTTCACACCTATAAATTACATTAATAATTGAACAAAGCTTCATGATAAAAAACATTTTTTCTAAAAATTTACCCAATCAAATCCGGTGGACTGGTCAGCCACAAAATGCTCAACGCCACTGGCACCTAGCGTAGTGGCTAACTGAGCACGCACTTTATCCGGATGATTGTTTTCGACACTTAAATGCATCGCCACCACGCCCGCCAGCCGTTGATGGTCCATCCCGGCCAGCAACTGAGCAGACTGGTCATTGTTGAGGTGACCATAATCGCCACCGACTCGAGATTTCAGGGAGTCGTGATAGGGACCCTCCGCCAGCATCTCGCGGTCATGATTAAACTCCAGCATCAGATAATCGACCTTGCTGAGCGCTTCCTGCATATTCCGAGTCACGTGTCCGGCGTCGGTTAACAAACCTAGCGAGGAGTTACCCGTATCAAACACAAATTGCGCGGGATCGCGAGCGTCGTGGGGAACCGGGAATGGCCTGATTTCGATGTCACCGATACTGAAATTTTCGTGGGCATTGAATTCATGGATTTCTGGTAAATCCCCGAGCCGCTGGTGAGCCGCTCGCAGCGTTCCATTGGTGAGATAAACCGGCAAGCCCAGATCGCGGGCTACCACCCCAACCCCGCCAATGTGGTCGCTATGCTCATGGGTTACCAGCAGCGCCGACAAACTCGACGGGTCAATTTTACGCAACGCCAGCCGACGCCGCGTCTCTTTCGCTGAAAAGCCGCAATCGACCATCAACCGAGTACCTTGGTGATCAACGAGCGTTGCGTTACCGCGGCTGCCACTACCCAGCGATGCGCAGCGCACCGTCAGCGCAGGCGGTTAAGGAGTCGACCTAACAGGGCATCAGCGCCGACGCTGGAGTCGAGTTTCTCGTCCTCGTCAAATATCAGCACCTGATTTCCGCCGGTGGAGATAGGCTGAACAGCAATAAGACGTGTAATCATCTCAGGTTCATCACTGCCCCAGAACTTCATCTTTTTAAGAATCCCGCCCGACTGCTTTACCGCTGCCTGGTCGGCAACAAAGTAAAGTCCCCGTGAGCGGTCACGATCTTCAATTTCCAGAGACTCATTGGCGATAGCCATGCCAACCTCACGCCAGGTCCGAGGAAAGTCCTGACTGGTGATCAACCGGCTGCCACCGGCATGTTTCTCAAGCCGATAGCGGAAACCTTCCGCCACGACTGGCGCGGTAACGGCATTGCTCGACGATTCAGCGACGAACTGTCGGGCCGTGTTGACCGGGGTAGTGGTGGATGGCTGGGCGGACGCTGCGGTGGCAACTTCAGGGCTCAACTGCCGGTGAATACTTTCAAGCGCTGCCGTGGCGGTTAACGAGTTATCCAGCTCGTTACCATCATAGGCACGCACCAGTGTCGTTGGCTCACCGAGGTTTTCTATGACCAGCTTGACGTCAACCATGGGAACGTCGTCGTTGTTCCAGAAGGCCAAACGGTCAACCAGGCCACGCTCCAGCTCACCAACCAGCGGATAGGCAATCTCAAAAGTGCCCCGCTCACGGTTAAGGTGGTTAACTTTTATGCCTAATTTGGCCACGGCACCCCGCACCTCATTCCAGGCAGTCGCGGTGCCACCACTGATCCGCAGGGTGGTCAGACCACTTTCATCTCGATTAATAAATGAAATCGCTTCCTGTTGGCGCCTCTGACCAGTACTAACCGCGCCTCGACGGGCGGAATAGACCACCCCGTCATTCTCGTCCACGCCGGGGATCAGCAACGCATCGCTGCCGGCCACGTTGCCACGAACCATTTCCGGGGGAATTTCCAGCGGTGGCAACTTGGTTGCAGCCTGGTACTCTTTTTCAGCCGGATCACCACTGATATATGACTCGATTTTAGCGCAGCCGGTCAGCAGCAGCAGAAACGTGGCCGTGAGTCCAGCGGAGCGCAAAACGGGATTAATTCCGGTCATCAAATTTTCCTGAAAGTTGTATTGAGTAGCATCACAGTGCGCAGACCCGGATAGAAGTCCAACATCGACCTGTTCGACAATTAACTGTCGATTCCAGCCCGCACCATCGAATCGTTCAGTGATTGGTGGAACTGGTCCGACAGGGGCGTTAACGGCAGCCGTATTCCCGTCGGGATTAATCCCATTTTCGCCACCGCCCACTTCACCGGAATCGGATTGGATTCCAGGAATAAATCGCGGTGCAGTCCCGCCAGCTGATCATCCAGCTCAGCTGCTTTATCAGCATCGCCGGCGAGTGCCGCTGCTGCCATGTCGTGCATGAGTCTCGGCGCGACGTTAGCGGTCACGGAAATCACCCCGGAAAAGCCCATCAGCATCTGTTCGCACGCCAGGTCATCGTCTCCGCTGAACAGGGTTATCTGACTGCCACAAAGGTCGACAAGTTCACGACTACGCTGAAGGTCACCCGAGGCTTCCTTAAGGGCCACAATGTTACTGATACCCGCCAGCCGTTGAACCGTTTCAACCTGCATATCGACCGCCGTTCGGCCAGGCACGTTATATAAAATCTGCGGTATATCAACCGCTTCGGCCAGGGCTTTAAAGTGGCGGTAGAGGCCTTCCTGGGTTGGTTTGTTGTAGTAGGGTGTCACCAGCAGGCAACCATCGACTCCCGCCTCTGCGGCGGCGCGTGTCAGGGCAATCGCTTCCGCCGTTGAATTGGCACCCGTGCCCCCGATGACGGGCAACCGCCCTGCTGCTGCTTCAGTCACGCGGGTAATTACTTCAATATGCTCATCAAACTCGAGTGTCGCGGACTCACCGGTGGTGCCGACTACCACAATGGCATCGGTACCCGCCTCGCAATGAAAATCAACTAACGGACCCAGGCCGTCAAAATCGACCGAGCCATCTGCTCGCATGGGGGTAACCAGTGCTACGATACTGCCACGGAACATCCGTGATCTCCGATTGCAAAAAAAGCCGCTAATGGTACTGACCGGCCTGACAGGTTACAACTATTTAGATGGCTGAAAATAGCAGGTAGCCAGTGCTTGGTTACCCACAGGCAGTTAATTGATGACGGACTCATCGACCGCCGGGGGATTTGCCCAAACCTAAGGGTCTACGGCCGCCCCACCGTTTTAGCTTTACCCATCCCAAACCGTAAGGAATTAAACCCATGAGTGCCCCGCAATTAGACCAGCCCATGACCGATTTCAGTTGTGCCGCCACTGGCGATCAAACCATTTCTCTTTCCAGTCTCCGAGGCCGTCATGTGGTGATCTATTTTTACCCCAAAGACAGCACCCCGGGGTGCACCACCGAAGGTCAGGATTTTCGCGATGCCTACGATCAGTTCCAGGCCGCCAATTGTGAAATATTTGGTGTGTCGCGTGACTCGATTAAATCCCACGAACGCTTTAAAGCGAAGCAGGAGTTTCCTTTTGAGCTGTTAGCAGACGAAGATGAAACCCTGTGCAAGCTGTTTGACGTAATTCACGAAAAAAACATGTATGGCCGGAAAAGCATGGGCGTTGTCCGCAGCACCTTCATTATTGACGCCGAGGGCGTGCTGCGGCACGAGCTGCGAAAAATCAAAGTCAAGGGGCACGTCGCCGAAGTGCTGGAACTGGTTAAAGCGCTGTAGGTAACGTTAGTTTTTCTGCAGGTAAATTCGTTGCGTATCATCAACCTGGTCAACCTGGAGCAGTTGATGGGTGCTCTGGTCGCAAAATTTCCGCAAATCATCCTCGGCATTGGGGTCGGTGGCGATTAACAGCAGCACTTCACCCGGCTGCATACGGTTTAGTTGCCGTTTGCTTTTTAACAGCGGCAACGGGCAGAGCAGCCCGCTGGCATCGACCTGATGATCAAAACTGATGGTATTCAATGAAGGCGCCTCAACTATTTCCAGCGGGAATTATCGGCAGCTCGCCAACGATTGCAACCCAGTTGATCCTCACCCGATGATAAAACGGTGTCGGTTTTTCGGTAATTCACTGGCGGGCAGGAATCATTTTGCGTCGGTCGCGGTCTACAGGTTTTGAATCTGATTAAATCAAAGACCTGCAGGATGGGTTCACGGTAACCATGGGATTAATTATGACGCGACTCACGGCCGGAACCGTGCGCGAATCACAGCTTCTGGAATGCGAATGACGAGCAGATTCTGGTTTCTGCTCGCCCTCGCAGGTCTGTTCATTTCAATCAGACTGCCGGCGGCCCCCATCCAGTTGCCAGACATGGGCGGCAGTGCCAGCAACGTTTTCTCCCCCGAGCTGGACCGCCGAATTGGGGCGGCCTTCATGCGCCAGGTGCGCCGACAGATGAACGTCATCGACGACCCTGAAATGCAGGCGTATGTCCGTTCCATGGGGTTGAAGCTGGCATCAAACAGCAGCAATGCAGAACTCAGGTTCAAGTTCTTCCTGGTTGACAGCCCGTCGATCAACGCGTTTGCCGGCCCCGGGGGCAATATCGCCATTCACAGCGGCCTGGTTAAAATCACCGAAAGCGAAAGCGAACTGGCCTCCGTCTTCGCCCATGAAATTTCCCACGTGACTCAGCGGCATCTGCCGAGGGCATTTGAGCGGCAATCACAGCTTTCCAAACCGACGCTGGCAGCCATGGTCGGTGCGCTTATCCTGACGGCAGTTAACCCACAGGCGGGCCAGGCGGCACTACTGGCGGTCCAGGGTGGCGCGGCGCAGATGCAGATCGACTTCACCCGCGCCAACGAAGAAGAGGCAGACCGCGTGGGAGTTCAACTACTTCAACACGCCGGCTACGATCCCCATGCGATGCCGGGCTTTTTCAGCCGAATGGCTGAGGCTTCTAAGTACAGCCGCGGCAAAGACATTCCAGAATTTCTCCTCACCCACCCCTGTCTCTTATACACATCTCCGAGCCCACGAGACCT
>CAJXVN010000039.1 GCA_913060775.1 uncultured Gammaproteobacteria bacterium
CTACACTATCCTCTTCGTCGGCAGCGTCAGATGTGTATAAGAGACAGGGTAAAGGCCGGTAAATATTCGCCCGCAGTTGCTGCGATTGTTGCCGAGGCCAGGCAGCACGGAGTAGCAGTGACGGAGACGTCTTCGGCCCAGCTGAGGAGGCTTACCAATGATGGGGTTCATCAGGGGGTGGCCGTGCGAGTGGAGCGGCGTCGGGACCTGGATGAAAAAGCACTCGAACAGCGATTAGCGGACCATGAACGCAATTTCCTGCTGGTCCTCGATGGGGTGGATGATCCGCGTAATTTAGGTGCGTGCCTGCGGGTGGCAGACGGTGCAGGTGTTGATGGTGTGATTATGGCCCGTAGCCGCGGGGCCAGTGTTACATCGCTGGTCGCGAAAGTGGCTTCTGGGGCGGCTGAGTCTGTGCCCTGCTATCGGGTTGCCAATCTGGCTCGAACGCTCCGGTTTATCGGCGAGGCCGGGGTACAGATAATCGGCGCCGCCGATGAGTCCGCGTCCTCCGTATACGAGATTGAGGTTGAGTCGAATACGGCGTTGGTAATTGGTGGTGAGGGTGCTGGTTTGCGCCAGTTGACCCGGAAACATTGTGACCTGATGGCTAAAATCCCCATGCACGGTACCGTTGAGAGTCTTAATCTGGCGGTAGCAGCGGGAATCATGCTTTATCAAATACAGATAAAACGTACTTGATCGCATGCAAGTGATTGTTGAATCGAAGGATTTCGCCTACAATGCGCGGCCCGGCAAATCGGCCATCCGAACATCCTGTTTCGGCAATGGCGGCTACCGGGTACAAATCCATAATTTTCTCCTTGCTCGGCACAAGGTTGTCGGGCTTATTCCGTGAGGAGCAGTAAATGCGACATTACGAGATCGTTTTTCTGGTTCACCCTGATCAGAGCGATCAGGTACCTGCGATGATCGAGCGTTACAGCGAGGTTGTCAGTAATGACGGTGGAGCCATTCACCGGGTAGAAGACTGGGGTCGTCGTCAGATGGCCTATGCCATCAATAAGGTGCGCAAAGCCCACTATGTGTTGATGAACGTTGAGGCCAATCAGGCCGCTATCGACGAAATTGCGACTCTGTTTCGATTCAACGACATTGTATTGAGAAATCTGATTATTAAACGTGATCAGGCCATCACCGAGGAATCCCCGCTAGCGAAGGCGCCCGTAGAAGAGCGCGAGGAGCCAGTGCGTCGAACGGAAGCCGCTGAACCAGCCGCTGCCGCAGAATCTACTGAAGAGGCTGAGCCTGAGTCAGCCACCGATGATGCTGCTGAAACCACCGACGACGCGGATGCGTAGACGGTAATACTGGCACTGCTTTCAGGTCGGCGGCCGGACAAAGGCCAGTCGTCCTGATAAATGACAGATTTGATTGGAGAACAAACAGATGGCTCGATATTTAAGACGGCGCAAATATTGCCGCTTTACGGCAGAAGGGATCAGTGAGATCGATTACAAAGACCTGGATCTACTGAAACAGAATGTTTCTGAGACCGGCAAGATCATCCCCAGCCGAATAACCGGAACTAAAGCTCACTACCAGCGCCAGTTGGCCACCGCCGTTAAACGTGCTCGGTTTCTCGCGCTCCTGCCCTATTCGGATGCCCATGAGTAGAGGGCGTGATCCGCAGTAACCCGGTTTAGTTGGCTGATTAAACAGCCGCGATGCGGTAACAGGCATGTTTAAACGTTGGTTAATGTCGATTACCGCTGGGCCCTGGCGGTCGGGTAGCTGGGCTGCCTTACTGGCGGTTCTGGCGGTAATTGGAACGGCCGTACCGATTATGATGGTATCCCCGCTTCTGTTTGTTGGCAGCGGCGGCGTGGTGGCGATAACCGCCCTGCGTCAGGAACTAGATGGGCTAGGTCGAGCGCTGCTGCTCGGATCGCTGGTGCTGTTGGTGGCGGGCCTACTGGTTGGCTTGGGACCGGCCCTGCTCGCGGTGGTATTTATCCTGTTCTGGGCGCCGTTAGTACTGGCGGCTCAAGGTGTGCGCCGTTGGGGGTTAACCGGCGGTATTCAGGTGATTGTGGTATTGACGATCGTGGTCCTCCTGGTCGGGCATCAAAGCAATTTCCAGTCGGAGCAGTTTATCGGCGTATATGCCCAGCTTTTCCAGGAACAGGTAGCGGCGGGAACCGATGGCGAGGCTGCCACTGCCCGTCTGGAGCAGATTTTTGGCTGGTTACAAACGTATTTCTGGGGCTGGATAAGCGCCTCATTTGGTCTGCTATGGATGGTAGCCTTGTTACTTGGCCGGTACTGGCATTCACTGGTTGATAATCCCGGTGCTTTTGGCCGCGAATTTGAGGCTGTTCGACTGGGTCTTGTGCCGGTGCTGCTAGCACTGGTGGCGCTGATGGCTGGAGCGTCAAATGGCAGCGTTCTGGCCTGGGAGGTTGCCGCGTTAATATTTATCGGTGTGGCGTGGCAGGGCCTTGCCTGCGTTCAGGCCGGTTTTTCCAGGCGTAATGCGGGTCGTCTGGTACGGTGGGTTTTTTACAGTTTGCTAGTGGTTTTTGCGATGCAGATGGCGTTAGCGCTGGCTTTGATTGGGGTGCTGGATAATTTGTTTAACTTCCGCCGGCGTTTTGGTGAGGTCGACGGGCGTTAGACGGTCGTTAAGTTTGTGGTGGGCGATAGTCACACGGGTGATTTCATCTTCATTGAACATTGATTAATTTTTTTATTTGGGAGTTGCAGAGCGATGGACGTTATTTTATTAGAGCGTGTGCGTAGTCTTGGTGATGTCGGTGATCGAGTCGAGGTTAAAGGCGGCTTCGGGCGTAATTTTTTACTGCCGAAAGGAAAAGCCGTTTTTGCGACGAAGAAAAATATTGCTGACTTTGAGGCCAGACGGGCCGAACTGGAGGCTGCCGCAAACGCTGCCAAAGCGGCCGCTACCGCCCGAGGTGAGGCGATGACCGGGTTAGTGGTTGAGATATCCTGTAAGGCTGGTGATGGCGGTAAGCTGTTTGGTTCGGTTTCCACCCGTGAAGTGGTTGATGCACTGACAGCGCTGGGCCATGAAGTTGACCGTCAGGAAGTGGTTCTATCAGAAGGCCAGATTCGTGAACTAGGGAGTTATGGCGCGGAATTGCATATGCACGCGGATGTGGTGGTGCCGATAACCGTCGAGGTGGTTGCCGAAATCTGATTTACTTTTCAGCGGATCACCGTTGATTGCAACAAAAAAGGCCAGCCCGAAAGGGCCGGCCTTTTTTTGTGGTTGCTATCGACGCTTCAGAAAGCTGATCGAGTCAGTGCTTTAGCCGGCCTAAATTCGCTTTATGCATGGGTAAGATTGGCCACAGTTTGATAAGGTGGAAACTGTTCGCCTGAGCGCAGATTGCTTGCTGAGTAGCCGCTTTTATATGACCCGCAGACCAACGTCTAAGATGTCACAAGGTCGGGAGTCACGGATTAAATTTGAGTCTAATGGATACCGAACAACTAAAAGTACCGCCCCATTCTATTGATGCCGAACAGTCCGTGCTTGGCGGACTGATGCTGGATAGCGAGGCCTGGGACCTGGTGGCTGACCGAATTAGCGCGGATGATTTTTATCGGCAGGGTCATCGGGTTATTTTTGAGGCTATTCGTTCTTTACAGGATCGCTCCGAACCCTGTGACGTGATCACCCTGTCTGAGGCGTTACAGGTTCGTGGGGTAATCGAAGATGCTGGCGGACTCAGTTACCTTGGGGAGATTGCACAGGGTACCCCCAGTTCTGCGAATATCAGTGCCTATGCTGATATTGTTCGTGAACGTTCCATTACACGGCAGTTGACTCAGGTTGGTGCCCGAATCTCAGAGGTGGGATTTAATTCTGACGGTCGCACCGTTGCAGAACTGCTCGATTTTGCGGAGCAGCAGGTTTTTGAAATTGCCGACCAGGGTTCGAAAGGTAAAAAAGGTTTCGTACCTATCGACAAGGTGCTCCCGGAAGTCATTGAGCAGCTCGATGAGCTGTTTAATTCGGATGGCAACATCACCGGGTTGTCCAGCGGCTTCAGTGACCTTGATGACAAGACAGCCGGATTGCAGAAAGGTGACCTAATCATACTTGCGGCCCGTCCATCCATGGGGAAGACCTCCCTGGCGATGAATCTTGCCGAAAATGTGGCGATTCGAGAGCGCCAGCCGGTTGCGATATTTAGTATGGAAATGCCGGCTAAACAACTGGCGAACCGGTTACTGGCCTCTCTCGGCCGGGTGGACACTAAACGGCTCAGAACGGGTGATCTGGCGGAAGAGGACTGGCCTCGTATTACCTCTGCGGTCACATTGCTGAGTGAGGCACCCATTTACATCGACGATACGCCGGCACTTTCGCCGATGGAGTTGCGCGCAAGGGTAAGGCGACTCAAACGTCAGCACGGCCTGGGGCTAATCGTGGTCGATTACCTGCAGCTGATGCAGGTGACCGGTAAAACTGATAATCGAACCGCAGAAATTTCGGAAATTTCCCGGACATTGAAATCTCTGGCCAAGGAGATGGACGTTCCTGTCGTTGCCCTTTCGCAGTTGAACCGATCACTGGAGCAACGCCCTGACAAGCGGCCGAAGATGGCTGATCTGAGGGAGTCTGGGGCGATCGAGCAGGATGCCGATCTGATTCTATTTATTTACCGTGACGAGGTTTATAACGAGGATTCCGATGCAGCGGGAACCGCTGAAATAATCATCGCCAAGCAGCGTAATGGTCCCATCGGGACTTTACGACTTGCTTTCGTGGGCCAGTACACTCGTTTCGAAGATCTGGCTTTTGGTGAATACGGAGCTGGCAATTTTGAGAGTGAATGACCCTATGGACCGTCGGCGCTAACCATCGATAATGGCTAAAACAAGACTCCAGTACGTTTGCGATCAATGCGGTCACACGACTACCCAGTGGGCCGGTCAGTGTCTGGCCTGTGAAGCGTGGAACAGTCTAAAAGAATTTAAAGGCGAGACGAAGTCAGCCGGCGCTGGCTGGACTGGAGAGCGCCAGACGGCCATTCAGTTAGACCAGATTGAGTTGACTGACATGGTACGGGTCAGTAGTGGCTCTGAGGAACTTGATCGTGTGCTGGGCGGGGGGCTGGTAAGTGGTAGTGTCGTGCTTATCGGCGGTGACCCGGGGATTGGCAAATCAACGTTGCTCCTGCAGGTCATGGGCCATCTGGCGGAAACGGGAGCAGTGCTCTACACCAGTGGCGAGGAGTCAGCGCGACAGATCGCGCTACGAGCGCAACGCCTGCAGATCGGATCCCCCCAACTCTCCGTGCTAATCAGTTCAGCGCTGGAAGAAATAATATCCGTCGCTTCCGATTCCGGAGCAACGGCCCTCGTGGTGGATTCTATTCAGACGGCGGCGACCGAAGGGGTGGCCACTGCGCCCGGGGCGGTTAGCCAGGTGAGGGAATGTACGGCTGCTCTGGTACGGTTTGCAAAGCAGAAAGACGTGACCGTATTTCTCATCGGTCATGTCACGAAAGAAGGTGCGCTTGCCGGACCTCGGTTACTGGAGCATATGGTCGATACGGTGCTTTATTTCGAAGGTCAGGAATCGAGTCCCTACCGAATGCTGCGTGCGGTAAAAAATCGCTTCGGCGCCGTCAATGAACTGGGTCTGTTCGCGATGGACCCGAGAGGGCTGTTACCGGTTCGTAATCCATCGGCCATATTTTTATCTCAACACGGTAAGCCAGTGGCCGGTAGTAGCGTGATGGCCTGTATGGAAGGAACCCGTCCGCTACTGGTTGAGGTACAGGCGCTGGTGGAGCAGAGCCATTTGGGTAATCCTCGGCGTGTCTGTATCGGGCTGGATAGTCAGAGGCTGGCGATGTTGCTGGCGGTGATGCAGCGCCATCTGCAGGTGCAGATGCTGGATCAGGATATTTACATGAACATTGTCGGCGGACTCACCGTTGCGGAAACGGCCAGCGACCTGGCGGTAATTTTTTCGGTGCTGTCGAGCTTTCGTGATCGTCCGCTCAACTCCGGAGTAGTTATTTTCGGAGAGGTTGGCCTGTCGGGGGAGATACGGCCCATACCCAATGGTCAGGAGCGGTTGCGAGAAGCCGAAAAACTGGGGTTCTCAACCGCCGTGATCAGTGGCCAGAATCGCCCGAGAGATGGCTACAGCGGCGGTCTGAGAATTATCCAGGTAGGGGGTGTGTCAGAGGTTAAAGCGGTGTTTGATGAGTTAACGGTTTAAACAGGGTCGGATTTGAATCCGGTGGAGTCAACAGGATCTGATTTTAAGCTGACGCCATAAACTGCATTTTAATGGTGCCAATCTCGACAACATCGCCTTCCTGAAGCGGGCGTGCCTGTTTGCCAAGTTGCTCGCCGTTCACCGAAGGCGGATTAGGACCATCGACGTGCGCCAGGTGATAACCGCCGCCTCGACGGCTGATAACTGCGGCGCAGTGGCCTTTCTGGCCGACGTTAGTCAATGACTTGGTCAATTTGAATATCAGCCCGGATCGAGGCCCGTTTAATATCTGTAATCCACCGATCTGGGGTGCGGAAGCCGCCGTTGCTCCCGGTGCCGGCGTCGCCGGTTTTGGCGGCGGAGGGGCGATGTTCGGCATCGCGTTAACTCCGAGCACCACCGTTTTTTCGAATTCGTCATCATCATCGTCATCTTCTTCCACAGCTGCGCTGGGTCCCGAAACGAAAGTGATGGTGTGCTTGCCTATCTGAACAGCGTCGCCGTTGTTCAAAGTGTGGGAAGTAATTTTCTGGCCATCGATGAATGAGCCGTTGGTGCTACCAAGGTCTTCGATCGTCGTGGTGTCACCCTGGGTACTGATTTTTGCGTGACTGCCGCTGACTGCAAGGCTATCGATCTGCACATCAGCCGAACTTTTTCGGCCGATAATCATCTCGCCAGGGCGGACATCATATTCCGCGATTGTTGCGCCTTTGAAGGAAACGATTATCTTGGACATCAAACTAGTCCCGTGATGGTTGGATAGGCCGCACGTGTATTGATATTGACCTTAGTAAGAACCAGGTTAATCAACCCTGGGGCCCCCTCAAACGGCTGTATTTAACTAGCAACATGGTCTTTGTTAGGTCGCTAGGACGGTGAAATGATAACAAAAAGTTCTAGTTAATCAATAACCTAAAGAGATAAATTCTAGGTGTTTATTATGTCTTGTCGTTAATATTCCACGAATTTACCTGATTTACAATGTATTGCGTAAATTGTCACCGGGCTGAACCTCCGTTTTTTCATCCTGATCAAAGTATTTAGCGATGAAGAAGCCTTGCCCTAAAACGAAGGCAATGGTGAGGGCCAGCAACCCGAAAAGTTTGAAATCAACCCACCTGGATTGATGGATTATTCGTAAATATTCCTGCTTTCGCTCAGTCGGCGATAGTGTGGACAGCGTTAACTTCTGCTCATCTTCAAGCGCTTCCAGTGGTTGCTGATAAATTAAATCAGCGAAAAGCTGATCGTCGGCGGCGACGGTCTGCCAGTTCTGGTATTGCTCGGCGTTGAGGTCGGTGCTGTCGACCTGGTAGATGAACGCGACGTAATAATTAGCAGCAGCACAGACAACAAAGAATAATACCCAGCTCAGGGTCATTTTTTTCCAGACTGCGGGGGGACAGGCTATCTGCTTGGCGAATAATCGTTCGGCCAGTGAACGTTGAGTAAATAAACTGCCCGCGAAAACCACTGCGAACAGGCCATTGATCAGGGTCGGTTTCCATTTAATAAAGCTGTCGTCGTTAAAAAGCAGGGTTAACGCCGCCGCCACACAAATGATGACCAGACTGGTGATTTGCAGGGTCTCCAGACGGCGCTGACGATACCACGTGTACCCGACGGTGATGCAGGAGGTGATCGCCGTGGCGACCACGGCCGCATAGATCCCATTAAGTTTGTAGACAATAAAGAAAACAACGACCGGTAAAAAATCGACGAAAAATTGCATAATAATTCTATTTTTCCTTTTGCGACTTTCCGTTATGGTCAGGAAAGATCGGCAAGATGGGCTTACTTAAGGATACAGCGATGGCCACGGTTTGGCGCGTCCATTCTATCGACCCGCAGCAACGGAGCATTCAGCAAGCCGGCAAAATACTCGCTTCCGGCGGCCTGATAGTTTGTCCGACGGAGTGTAGTTATGTGCTGCTCCATCGACTTAACGAGAAAAAAGCGCATGAAAAGGTATTAAAGATCCGTGATCTTCCCAAGGAACATCAGTTTACCCTGCTCTGTAGTGATTTAAGTGAAGTAGCACAATATGCTCAGGTGGGGAGCGCTGAGCATCGGATTCTGCGTAAGCATTGTCCTGGCCCCTTCACCTTCGTGCTCCCTGCGACACGATTACTGCCGAAAAGATTGATCGGTCCCAGACGAAAGACCATTGGTGTTCGAATTTCCGATCATCCCGTTTGCAAAGCCCTGCTAGCAGAATTAGCGGAACCGGTCATTACGACCACCGCTAGGGTGGGTGCTGAAGAAACGGCCTTATCGGACCCCGAAGAAATTGAACGGGTTCTCGGTCGTCAGGTCGATGGCATTTTGCTAGTGGATGAGGAAGTACCGGCGGAGACCACGATCGTTGACCTGGTAAGTGAGCCGCCACAGGTAATCCGTGCAGGAAAAGGGCCGCTGGACCAGCTGGGAATTTAATCACCCTGTCGGTCCAGCAGCGTGAGTCGATCAGTGGCTATTCGTTAACCAGTTCTTTGGCAAAGCGCGCTACTTCCTCATTATTTGCGTAATCAGGGTGATTAGCGGTCAAGGTGGAATACAGCTGTGTCGCTTTTTCAGGATCGCCGGTGCGGTGATAGGCGACCGCCAGGTGGTAAGTTATTTCCGCAGATTCTGGGTTTTTTTCGTGGGCCATGGATAGCAGCTGTAGTCCACGGTTTTTGTCTCCCTGAACCACAAAAATCCAGCCAATCGTGTCGAGGACCTCTGGTCTTTCCGGATTGGTTTCGGCGATCTGGTTTGCCAGTTCAATGGCTCTTGGGTCGTTTTTTTCGAAATAGAGCCAGGCAAGATTGTTCAGTGCGAGCGGTTGAGTAGGCTGTTCAACCAGTATCTGCTCGTAAAGACGAAGCGCGCCTTCCTGATCGTTAGCCACGATCCGCATGTTAGCGAGCTGCAGCATCCTGCCCAGGTCATCCGGGTGTTCGTTAACCCAGTCGGTTAAGAGTTTCTGCGCACGAGCCTCCTGTTTATCCGCTATTAGTTCGCCGGTGAGGCTGGAGACAAGGTTGCCGGTTGGGTTTAAATTGAAAGCTTCCGTATAAGCGTCGATCGCTTGCTGGTGACGTCCGGCAGCGCGATGAATATCACCGCGAAGAGTGGCGACTATGCGCATGGCCGGTTCTTCTGTTTTGGAATAGTCGGTTAGCAGGCTTTCCGCTTTTTCGATATTTTTCTCCTCTAGTTCCAGAGAGACTGAGTTAACAAGAATTTCCAGGTTTGAAGGGGAACGCTCCACCAGTTCTGTCAATATTTCTCGCGCCCGGTCAGGCCGATTATTCATGCGATAGAGCTGAGCTAAAGTCAAATTAAAGGGGTCGGTACGCCGATCGGCAGGAATTGACTCCAGTGTTCGCAAGCCTTCGTTTGGCAATCCCTGGCTGACTTGTATCGCAGCGATCATTCTCGCAGGCGCGGGGTTTTGAGGTTCAATGATCTGAGCCTGCTGGGCGTAATCTAAGGCTGCTAAAGTATCTCCGTCCGCTCGAATCAGTCTGGCGAGTGTGAGCAGTAAGTTAGCGCTCTTTGTGTTTTTTGCCGCCGCTTTTAACCGTTTTACGGCGGCTGGCTTCTGATCATTTTGAATTTCTAGATCGGCTAACCCTAGCGTTGCGGCCAGGTTGTTGGGATCAATAGCGAGGACGTCATCAAAAATTTTGGTGGCATCCGCGAAACGGTTTTCTGCTTGAGCGATGCGTGCCAAGTTGAGGCGTGGCGGGATGTAACTGGTGTCAGCGGTAATGGCTTTTTCAAACTGCTCACGTGCTTCTGGTAGTTGGTTTTGGGCTAAGGCAATCGCCCCTTTAAGATTAGCCGATAGAGCGGGTAAACCCTGATCTTCGAGCTGATCTGCGGACGCTAGTGCCTGTTCGAGTTTGCCCTGCCTGACTAGTGAGTAAGCGAGAAGCAGTTGGTGCTGGGGATTGCTGCTGTCGGTCTGGGTGAGTTTCCGGAATTCCTCAACAGCCGTGTCGACATCTCCCGCAGCGAGATGCAGTTTGGCCAACTGGCTATTAATTCGGCTAGGGTCGTCGACCAATGTGGCTGCTTTTTCCAGTAGGGTGGCGGCCTGGGCGTGATCATTGATAGCAAGAAGGGCGCTGCCTGCGGTGATTAACGCGAGCACATCGTTGGTTTCGACCGAAACGCTGTTCCCAAGAATGGAAAGCGCTTCTTCAGGGAGATTCATGCGTAATCTAGTTGCAGCCAGCAGGTTACGCCCGGTGACATTGTTAGGATCGCTGGCGAAGAGAGTCGACAGGGCATTGTTTGCCAGTTCAGTTTGACCATTGTCCAGATACAGCTTTCCTAAGAGTAGTAGGGTCGGGTTGTGTTTGGGGGCGAAAGTCTGGACAGTCTCTAGAGCATCGACTGCTGCCGCAGTTTTGTTCTGCTGGTAGTAAGCCAATCCTAGTAAGTAGTGAACGAGTGGCAGATCCGGAGTGTTTAGGGCGATTTCTTCCAGTGCGGTAGCCGCCGAAGACCATTCACCATTAGCTAACTGGACGCGTGTCATCCCGAGGCGAGCCAACAGTTCAGCCCGGGGATCGGCTGCAGCAATGGTGAAATGTTTCTCCGCTTCGACAAACCGTTTCTGGCTAACGGCTATTTCTCCGGCGATCATATTGGCAAACGGGTTGTCGGCTTCGGCTTCGAGGGCGTCGCGGGTATAGGTATTTGCCAGATCGATGTTTCCTCGGCTAACCGCGATTTTTGCTAATCCAATTTGTGCGGGTATTTTTTCTGTTGATGTTTTGGTCAGGGGGAGAAATATTTCTTCTGCGCGAACGATCTCTCCCATTTTCAAAAGAAGTTCGGCGAACAGCACCTTGCCTTCGTCGGTTAGTGACTCCAGGTCGGTGGCTTCAAAGTGTTCCAGTGCTTTCTCTAGCTCTCCCTGAGCAATCCACGAGCGGACTATAAGCAGGTCTCCATCGGCTCTACTAAGACCGAGCTCAAGTGCGGTGGTGAATTGCTGCTCGGCCGCCGCGTTCTGCCCATTCGCAAGATAGATTTGGCCAGCTAGCCAGCGGATATCAGGATTTTTTGGATCGTCTCGGAGCGCGTTTTTTATCTCAATGGTTGCGGCGTTTATATCGCCGTCAGAGAGTAACTGTTCTGCCCGGGTGGAATGTTCTGCCGCCGATAGTTTGTCATCTTCGGCACACCCGGCCAGCAGCAGGACAATTGTTAAACAGGAAAGGGAGGGGATAAGTCGTGAAATGCGCATTGATTTTTCGCCTGACGGATAAGTGGAAAGGGCTTGACCCCAACCACTATCAGCTCCTTCACGCTTTATCTTTGGAAAACGAGGTTGGGTTTCAGAGCCTGGACAAGATACCACGTCTGTAAATCGGCTCGATTCAAAAAATTGTCGCTTTCACCGGTCGCTGGTGAGGGTCTTTCGGTGTTGTTTGGGACGAGCCATCGCTGGTGGGCGGAGCAAATTGCACCGGAGCTGGGCTGGCTGTTGGTGGCGAGGGGGCCGTTGATTTGTTCGGGGGATTGCGGCACAGGCCGAACGTAACGTCAGCTGAGTTTTGGCACAGACGGTTAATCGTTCGTAAATCTGGTCGGGGTGAGAGGATTTGAACCTCCGGCCCCCGCCTCCCGAAGACGGTGCTCTACCAAGCTGAGCTACACCCCGTAATAAGTGCCTGTGACTAAAATGCGCGACTGACGGCAAAATCAGCAAGTTTAAGCATGGATGCTCTGGCTTCAGTTTCGGGGAACTCTGCCAATGCCAGTTTGGCAAGATCAGCATGCTCTTGGGCGCGGCGCGCAGTGTACGCGATGGCATCCCCTGATTCAATGATCTCTACCACGCTTTCCAGAGGGATGCTGCCGGGGTCGGTAATGGCCTGGCGAAGTTGCAGGCGCTGATCGGCATTGCCGGTTTCCAGAGACCGAATCAGTGGCAGGGTGGGCTGGCCTTCGGCCAGATCGTCGCCGATGTTTTTGCCAATCAGAGCAGCTTCACCGCGGTAGTCGAGCAGGTCATCCAGTAGCTGGTAGGCAATACCAAGATGAAGCCCATAGCTGCTGATCGCTTTACGTTGATCGTCACCGAGCTGTGCCGCGACGGCACCGAGTTCAGCTGCTGCCGAAAAAAGTCGGGCAGTCTTATGCGTGATTACCTGAATATATTCACTTTCCGGGATATCCGGATTGCCTCGGTTAAGGCTTTGTTGAACTTCTCCCTCAGCGATGACGTTGGTGGCTTTTGCAAGCAACTCCATGACTCGCATATGGCCAACTTCAACCATCATCTCAAAGGCGCGGGAGTATAGAAAGTCGCCCACCAGCACGCTGAGGTTATTGCCCCAAAGGGTGTTGGCCGTGGGCCGTCCACGGCGTTTAACTGACTCATCGACGACATCGTCATGGAGCAGGGTGGCGGTATGCACGAACTCGATAATGACAGCGAGATTAATATGATCGGTGCCGGAATATCCACAGGCTTTGGCGGCAAGTACGACCATGGTGGGCCGCAGTCGTTTGCCACCGCTTTCAATAATGTGGGTAGCCAGTTCTGATATGGCAGGTATGCGGGAACGCAACTGCTCACGCAGTTGTCTATCGACCGCTTCCATATCCTGCGCCGCAGGCTGCAGAATAACTGCCAGTTCGTCCATGATCACGGCCTGAGCCTCCAGACTAAAAATTGCGCGATGCTAGGTGGCCTGCGGTTGCGCTGTCAAGCGAACAGCGCTGCCTGATGGTCTCTGGCCATTAAAGCAGAAGCGGGTTATTAAAGAGATGTGCAAGTGAGCGCTCGTTAGCTTATAATCACGCGCCCTTTTCGCCGACATGACCAGAAAATAGCGCTGGCCGCGTCGCAGGTGATTCTAAATCAACATTTAATGACGGAGTAGGTCCATGTTTGCGGTTATCGAAACCGGTGGCAAGCAGTATAAGGTTGAAACAGGTAGCAAGCTCAAGGTTGAGAAAATCGATGCAGAGGTTGGTGCAGGAATTGATCTTGAAAAAGTGCTGATGGTCGTCGCTGACGATGGTGTTCAGGTGGGCAAGCCTTACCTTGAAGGTGCCCGTGTGAGTGCTACGGTTCAGGAGCAGGGTCGCGGCGAGAAAATTCGAATTATCAAATTTAAACGGCGCAAACATTTTCGCAAGCAGATGGGGCATCGTCAGTCCTACACTGAATTGCTGATCGGCGATATTGTCTCTGGCTAATATCCCCCTTCATTTTTTTACAGTACTGGAGTACAGGAAATGGCACATAAGAAAGCGGCGGGTAGTTCCCGGAATGGTCGCGATTCAGAATCGAAGCGACTGGGTGTAAAAAAATTCGGAGGCCAGCAGGTGGTGGCTGGCAATATTCTGGTTCGCCAGCGTGGCACCCGGTTTCACGCCGGTGTCAATGTAGGCGTTGGCCGTGACCATACCTTGTTTGCCAAGGCCGATGGTCAGGTTAAATTTGAAATCAAAGGCCCTAATAATCGCACCCACGTGGCGGTAGTTGCTGCCTGATTTTTCTTTGGGCGATTTGCAGAGTTTTCTAAAGGCCCCGTTTTGACGGGGCTTTTTATTTTAGGGTGAGAGAAAATTGTGAAGTTTGTCGATGAAGCCACGATTACGGTGACTGCTGGCAATGGCGGTGCAGGTTGTCTGAGTTTTCGTCGGGAAAAATATATCGAACGCGGCGGACCCGATGGCGGTGATGGCGGTGATGGCGGTAGTGTCTATTTAGTCGCCGACGAGGCGCTGAATACCCTGATCGACTTTCGTAATAAAAGGGGGTTTTCTGCTGCCAACGGGTTTCCTGGAGAGGGCCGCAACAAGCGCGGTAAGAGCGGTAACGATGAGCTGATACCGGTGCCAGTAGGCACCAGTGTTTTCGATCAGGGCACCGGTGAATTGATTGGTGATTTAACGGTTAAAGGCCAGCGTCTGCTAGTGGCTCAGGGCGGATTTCACGGCCTCGGTAACACCCGGTTTAAAAGCAGTGTAAACCAGGCGCCTCGGCGGACCTCGCCGGGCACGCCCGGTGAAACGCGGCAGTTAGCACTGGAGTTGAACCTGCTGGCCGACGTAGGGCTGCTGGGGTTACCGAATGCGGGTAAATCCACTTTCCTACGTGCCGTATCCGCCGCAACGCCAAAAATTGCCGACTACCCCTTTACCACCCTGCACCCGCAGTTGGGAGTTGTCTCCGTTGAATCGCACCGAAGTTTTGTGGTTGCCGACATCCCGGGGTTGATCGAAGGATCCGCCGAAGGTGCCGGTCTTGGCATTCAGTTTCTTAAACACCTTTCGCGTAACCGTTTGCTGCTGCACATTGTCGATATTGGTGCTGAAGATATTGGCGAAGACCTGGTCGCCAACGTAGAGACTATTGTTAACGAGTTGGAGCAATTCAGTGAGACCCTTGCTGATCTACCCCGGTGGCTAGTCTTTAACAAGATTGACCTGATTGCGCCGGACCAGCGAGAGGCTCGTATTAATGATGCGCTGGAGCGGTTGAGTTGGCAGGGGCCCTGGTTTGCCCTGTCAGGAGAGACCCGCGAAGGTTGCACCGCGCTCACCCAGGAAATTCAAAATTACATTGAAACTGAGCTGGAGTGACCGGATAAATAATGGAGGTTGCGTTAACCGTGCCTTTTTAACCCCGGTGGCAAATTTGAAAGATGCGCCAGGCTGGCGGTGTAATGATCGCCAGGCAGAAACCCATAACGAGAAAACCCCCGAGTAATATCGCGAATGACTGATTCGATTCCTCTTGTTTTTGCACCGGCCGAGGGCGCTGTTCCTCCCCTGGTGTCCGGCGACCGACTGGTGGTGAAAATCGGTAGTGCGCTGTTAACCGCGGATGGGGTTGGTCTGGATGCCGGAGCCATTGGTGACTGGGTGACGCAGATTGCCGGGTTACTTAAATCCGGTATAGAGGTTGTGCTGGTTTCTTCAGGTGCTGTGGCAGAGGGTATCAGCCGGCTTGGCTGGACTACTCGACCCACCGAGTTAAACCGTCTTCAGGCGGCCGCTGCGGTCGGACAGGCCGGTCTGGTAGAACTCTATCAGCAGGCATTCAAACAGCATGGACTGAATACCGCCCAGGTGTTGCTGACTCATGATGATCTGGTGGATCGTGAACGTTACCTCAATGCCCGCACCACGCTGACGACCCTGCTGGAGTTAGGTGCGTTACCCATCGTCAATGAAAACGACACCGTGGTGACGGATGAAATTCGGTTTGGCGATAACGATACCCTTGCCGGGCTCGTGGTTAATCTGGTTGAAGCACGAGGACTGCTGCTGCTAACCGATCAAGCGGGCCTGTACGAATCGGATCCCCGCAAAAATTCCTCGGCGCGGATGGTGGCTCAGGCATTAGCAAACAATCCGTCGCTCGATCAGATGGCCGGGGGTGGCAGTGGCAGGCTTGGACGCGGTGGTATGCAGACGAAATTGCGGGCCGCTCGGTTAGCCGCTCGTTCAGGCGCATTTACCTATATCCGGCACGGTGGCAAACCCGAAGCGATTAGCAGTCTGTCCAGTGGTGCGACTGGCGGCACTTTGCTGCTGGCGGACAGGGAACCACTGGCGGCCCGTAAGCAATGGCTTGCCGGGCATCTGCATTGTGCCGGGTGGCTGGAGCTGGATAAGGGTGCGGTCAATAGCATCCGTGGTCATGGCCGCAGCCTGCTCAGTGTCGGAGTGGCGGGGGTCAATGGAGAGTTTCGCCGGGGCGACCTGGTGGCCTGTCGGGATCGGAACGGGCATGAGGTGGCGCGAGGCCTGATCAACTATAGCGCAGCTGAAAGCCGGCTGATTATGGGTAAGGCCAGCAGCGCCATCGTCGACATTTTGGGCTATGTGGACGAGGAAGAGCTAATTCACCGCGACAATATGGTGATCAGTTAGTGAAATTGATTTCGGGTTTCTTTTAAGGAATTTATTTTTCGGGCCTGTTCTGTAGACAGCAAAAAGCACGGGAATCTGAATAATTCCCGTGCTTCGTTACCCGTTCTGACTGTCCGGCCTGACTAAAGAAATTTAGTAAGGTTCAGGCCATTTTCTGTATCTGGGCGTTCAACCGCTGTCTCTTATACACATCTCCGAGCCCACGAGACCTCTCTACATCTC
>CAJXVN010000040.1 GCA_913060775.1 uncultured Gammaproteobacteria bacterium
CACTATCCTCTTCGTCGGCAGCGTCAGATGTGTATAAGAGACAGATCGATGCCCACAAACAGGTAAACATTATTTTCATCCGGCTTGCTGTCGTTAGTCCTGAATCCCAGGATACCAGCGGCCTGAGCCATGGCCTCCAGAATTAAAACACCAGGCATCACCGGGTAACCGGGAAAATGGCCATTGAAAAAAGGTTCGTTTGCCGAGACATTTTTAAGCGCCACCAGGCGCTCTCCTACCACGCACTCGGTAACCCGGTCGATCAACAGAAAAGGGTAGCGATGCGGCAGATAGCTCATTATCTGGTTAATATCCATCGCGCCAGACTCGTCAATTGTCACCGTTGTTCTCCCGAATTTTTCTCTGTTTTTGGGTCGCGCATCAATTGTTCCAGCCGACCGACTTTCCGGGCGAGCTGATCAAGTTTTTGAAAGCGAGCAATGTTTTTGCGCCAGGAATTATTGGATTCTGCCGGAAAACCGGAAAAAACACCGGGCTCAAGGATGGATCTCATGACCAGGGACATGCCGGTTATGTGCACATCATCGGTGATTTCGAGGTGACCAACAAACCCAACACCTCCGGCAACCGTGCACCGTTTACCAATATGGGTACTCCCCGATATACCGACGCAGGCGGCAATCGCAGTATCTTCGCCAATGACGACGCCATGAGCTACCTGAATCTGATTATCGAGCTTAACGCCACGTTCCAGTACAGTGTCTTCAAGCGCGCCGCGATCAATGGTGGTATTCGCCCCTACATCGACATCATCACCCAACCAGACCCGGCCAAGCTGGGGGACTGGCACCCAACGCCCGTGATCATTGGCGTAACCAAAACCAGTGGAACCAAGCACCGCCCCTTCACCAATGCGACAGCGAGCGCCCAGATGGGTCCGGTCGGCCAGTACGGCGCGGGACCCCACCCGGCAATCCGCTCCGACTTCCACACCGCTGCCGATAATGGCACCGGCTGAAATCAGCGCCGCATCCCCGATAATGCTTTCCGCGCCTACGTCCACCAATGCTCCGACATGAGCCGTTGGCGCGATTTGCGCCGAGGGATGGATCATTGCCGACGGATGAATCTGCGGTTCAATCGCCGGCTCGGGATTCAGAGCCGCCGACAGGCGCGCAAAGCTCAGATAGGGGTCGTCACTGAGTAGACAGGGACCATTAAACAGGGCCCGATCCTCTGGCATCAGGACGACCGCACCGGCTTTAGTAGTGGCCAGATCTGAACGATACCGACGGTTGGCAAAGAACCCAACGTCATCCGGCCCTGCGGCTTTTAAGGTAGCAACCCCGGATATTAGTCGGCCGCCGTCCCCGTCCAGTTCGGCGCCGACCAGTCGCGCCAATTCTGTCAAGGACTGCACGAGTTACTTCAGCGTTTTAAGTACTTCCAGAACCTTCTCGGTCACATCGACACCGGTGCTGGCAAAGACCACACCGTCGGTAACAATCAAATCGTAATTATTTGATTTACCGAATTTATCGACGGCTTCCATCAGTTTTTCTCGCAAACTGCCGAGTTCCTCGTTCTGGCGGATTTTGAAATCTTCTTCAAATTCTTCTTTGGCATTTTTGAAGCCGCGTTGCTGGCTCAGCAAATCACGTTCCTTCTTCTTGCGCTGATCTTCACTCAGAAGCAGGGCATTCTTCTGGAATTCCTCGCCCGCCTCTTTCAGCTTTTCAGCCTGGGCGGTTAACTCCTTGCTGCGCGGTTCAAAATTCTTACGCAGCCGCTCCTGTACTGACCGGGCCTGGGGAGAATTCTGTAACAGGGCAGCAGCATTTAAATAACCGATTTTGGTTTCAGCCTGTACCGCCATGGTGGCAAATAAAAGTATCGATACGGCTACGGGTTTAATCAGCTGAAATGGTTTCAAAATACGCCCCTCGTGGGTTGGTTGAATATTTAGAGTGGTAAACATTACACAATTTGACGGTTAAACGGACAACACGCAAACAGGGTTAGAAAGATTGCCCCAGATTGAACTGAAAACTCTCAGTTTCATCGTCTTCATCGTCGTTAAACGGCGATGAAAAACTCACCGACAGTGCTCCAAACGGCGAGATCCAGACCGCCGCTATACCGGCCGAATAGCGCAAATCCCCCAGATCAAAATCTTCATTGGGACCGAACACATTACCGGCATCAAAAAATGCGCTCAACCGCATTGATTTCGGCGGATCGCGTAGAAAAGGCACCGGGAAAAACAACTCTCCCTGGCCAACCAGCAACTTGCTACCACCAAAAGGGTCATCGTCGATAAATATCTGGCTGGTGGTCCGCGGACCCAGGGTGTTGGCCTTAAAGCCCCTCACCGAAGTAAACCCACCGGCAAAAAAGTTTTCATAAAAAGGTAGCTCGTCGGTACCGCCATACCCATCGCCGTAGCCGGCAGTGCCGTTGAGCATAAAGGTTAGCTTTTTGCTGATCGGCCAGTACTGCTGGCGTTTGTAAAAGAGCTTGAAAAACTCCTGATCACCCAGCGGGGTTGCCACCTCGGCACGAATACTCTGCATACCGCCCTGGTCAGCAAAAATCGCCCGGTTGCGGGTGTCGTGAGACCAGGAAACACTCGCCTTGACCTGATTAAAACTGTCGCCGTTTTTGGTAACAAAACTGGCAATTTCGACCGGCGTGAAAACATTAGTGCCAATATCGATCTGTTCCAGCCCAAAGGAGATACCAATCGAATCAAACTCATTAATGGGTATGCCAAAACCAACGTTCAATCCGATGGTGTCGGTGTCGTACTCACTGAGGTTTTCCTCGGCAGCATCCGTTGACCGGGCAAACAGGGAGATGGTCTGACTGACCCCGTCCTTGGTCCAGTAGGGATCGGTCTGGCTGATGGAGTAGACGTCCGAAAAATCATTATTCGCGAGCGTTACCGCCAGCCGTTTGCCGGTACCCAGGAAATTTTCCTGTACAACGCTACCGTTAAGTAAAAACCCGCTATCCTGGCCAAACCCAAAACCGGCAGAGATACTTCCAGACGAACGTTCCGTGACACTGAAATTGACATCAAGCTGATCGGACGAACCGGCAACTGCAGGGGTTTCAACGTTTACTTCTTCAAAGAAACCAAGCCGTTCCAGACGCACTCGTGACCGTTCAACCGCCTCGTTGGAAAACCAGGCACCTTCCATCTGGCGCATTTCACGGCGTAGCACTTCGTCCTGGGTTTTGGAGTTCCCGGAAAAGTTAATTCGGCGCACGTAGGCTCGCTTTCCTGGATCGACGAAAAACGTCAATGACACCAGCGAATTCTCCTCATCCACATCCGGAATGGGGTTAACGTTGGCGAAAGCATATCCCTCTACTCCTAAACGCTCCGAGAGTAGATCACTGGTCTGGGTCAACTGATTACGTGAAAACACATCACCGGGACGCACCGTCACCAGATCAACCAGCTCCTGCGGGTCAACGATCAGATCTCCCGACAGCTGCACCGCCTCCACCAGGTACTGATTACCCTCGGTAATATTGACCGTAATGTACATTTCATCTTTATTAGGAGTGATCGCAACCTGGGTAGAAACAATGTTGAAATCGAGGTAGCCGCGATCAAGGTAGAAAGAGTGAAGGTTTTCCAGATCACCGCTGAGCTTCTCTTTGGAATAACGGTCGTCATTGGTGACAAAGCTAATTAAATTGGGCGTTGTCAGTTCGAACTGGGCCAGTAGCGCCGCGTCATCAAAAACCTGATTACCGACAATATTAATATCGCGGATACGCGCGACCCGGCCTTCGACAATATTGATATTGACGTTTACCCGGTTACGCGGCAGCGGCACCACGTCGGTGGTGAGCTCGACTCCGTACTTACCGTGACTGTAATACTGCCGCTCAAGCTCCTGACTAACCGCATCCAGCGCGGATGGGACAAACACTCGCCCAACCGCAAGACCGATTTCGGCCAGGCCTTTTTCAAGGTCCTCGGTGGGGATATCGTCGTTTCCCTCAATATTCAACTCGGCAATCGATGGCCGTTCATCAACGGTAATGACCAGCACCGCGCCCTCACGGTCAACCGAAACATCCCGAAAAAAATCGGTCGCGAACAGCGCTCGGATAATCGGCCCGGTACGCGCATCGTCGATGCGATCTCCTACCGCGACCGGTAGCGCATTAAACACAGTGCCCGCTGAAATACGCCTCAAGCCTTCAACGCGAATATCATCGATGGTGAACTCAGCAGCGAAGCCAGCGCCACCATAAATTGGTAGCAGCAATGCTGCCGCAATAACCATTTTGATTCTAAAGATCAACGTGCGCCCTTAATGTTAGTGCCGCCAGGACTAGTGTCGTAGCCATGGCCAGCCATAGATATCACTGCAAGAGTCGGTGGACATCGTTATATAGCGCGAGGACGGTGAGCCCGATCAAAATCACCAGACCACCCTGTTGCCCCCACCCTCTTAAGGTTTCGGAGAGCGGTTTCCCCCGCACCCATTCGGCGAAATAATACAGTAAATGTCCACCATCCAGAACTGGAATTGGTAACAGGTTCAAAATACCAATACTGATGCTCAGGAAGGCCACCAGTTTCAAAAAAGCGCTCGCCCCGACCTGAGCGCTTCTACCGGCATATTCAGCAATCGAGATAGGGCCATTTATGTTTTTCAGCGAGACCTCGCCGGTCACCATTTTCCCGAGCATTTTCAAGGTCAGCAAAGTCATCTTACCGGTCTGCTGAATGGCCTGATTCAGCGCCGATACCGGCCCGTACTGGCGGACTGTTCGATAATCGTCATACCAGTTATCCGGCACGAACGGACCAGCACCAATGCGCCCAACGGTCACCTCGCCCTCCTGACGCTTCGCGGGAGTAATCTGTACGGCCACCTGTACACCCTCACGTTCAAGCAGCAAGTCAATCGGCTGATCCGGTCGAGCTCGCACATAATCGACCCAACTACGCCAGTCCGCTATCGGCTCGCCGTCCGCACTCAGTAGTCGATCCTGACGCTGCAGACCTGCCTGCTCGGCCGCCTCACCCGGCACAACCTGATCAATAACCGCAGGTAATGCCGGAAACTGAGGAACCAGACCCAGCGAGGTCAGCAGATCGCTATTTTCAAAGGCTACCGAATAACGGGAAAAATCCACCCGATGGAAAAGTTCACGCCCGTCTTCACTCACCACGCCAACGCTAATTGGCTCGCGGTCCACGGCCTGCGAAAGCAACTGCAGGCCCACCTCCTCCCAGAGGACCACCTCCACATCGCCAACGCTGACGATTTGGTCACCGGCCCGAAATCCCGCTTGAGCGGCCAGACTATCACTCTGAATCTGGCCCACGATCGGTTTCAGACCACTGACACCCACCATATAAAGGCACCAGAACAAAACCACTGCCAGCAAAAAGTTAGCTAGCGGCCCCGCAGCGACAACGGCGACCCGTTGCCCGACGGTTTTGGCGCTGAAAGCCTGGTCCTGCTGATCCGCATCAACCGGATCATCCGATTCGCCCAGCATTTTCACGTAGCCACCCAGGGGCACCGCTGCGATGACATACTCAGTAGAATCCGCGGATTTTTGCCAACGCCAGAGTGGTTTGCCAAAGCCAACGGAGAACCGCAGCACCCGCACACCCACTTTCCTGGCCACGAAAAAATGGCCAAATTCATGCACGGTGACCAGCATACCGAGGGCCACGATCAGTCCGCCGATGGACCAGAAAAAATCACCCATAATTAATCATTCCGTTACTGCCTGATAAACATCTTGAACCATCAGACAGTATAGATTCCTGACCAACTAACACCAGAGCTGTCATTGCCTGTCGACCAGGCGCCGGGCGAGACGCCGCGCCTCCTCATCGGCAGCTACCACACTGTCCAGATCCGTCGCTTCATTGCTGGGTAACTGCGATAACACTTCGCTCACCAGTGCCGGGATTTGCAGAAAACCCAGTTTCTCTTCAAGAAACGCCTGTACCGCAATTTCATTGGCCGCATTCATATAGGTAGCTGCCAGCCCACCCTCGGCTAGCGCCGAATACGCCAGCCCCAGACAGGGGAATTTATCGTTATCAATGGTTTGAAACTGAAGGTCTGCGAGCTCCCGCAGATCGAGCCGAGCAGCGCCAGAGTGGATTCGTTCTGGCCACGCCAGGGCGTGGGCAATGGGAATACGCATATCCGCGCTGCCCAGTTGCGACAAAATAGACCCGTCACAATACTCGACCAGTGAGTGAACAATACTTTGTGGATGTATCACCACTTCGATCTGGTCACCACCCACGCCAAAAAACCAGGCAGTCTCGATCACCTCCAGCCCTTTGTTCATCATGGTGGCTGAATCAACCGATATTTTCTTACCCATGTCCCAGTTCGGATGAGCACAGGCCTCCGCCGGGGTCACCTGTGCCAGCGTATCGACGGGCCGATCCAGGAAGGGTCCACCCGATGCGGTTAACCAGAGCCGCAGGACTCCCAAATCGGTCAGCGGCTGGCCAATGCGAAAATTCGGTAACGACTGAAACATGGCGTTCTGTTCACTGTCGATCGGCAATAGCTGACCACCGTGTCGAACCACAGCATCCATGAACAACTGCCCGGCCATCACCAGCGACTCTTTATTGGCCAGCAACACGATCTTGCCAGCTTCGACCGCAGCCAGGGTAGGCGCTAGACCGGCTGCACCGACAATGGCCGCCATCACCATGGTCACCTCTGGCTCTCTGGCAACTTCCACCAGCGCCGCCGTGCCGCTAAGTACCTCGGTCTGCAGATCGCTAATCGCCGATCGAAGTCGCTCTGCTGCCACCGGATCAACCATCACAAAATACTGGGGCTGAAATTGCCGGCACAACTGCTCAGCCAGTTCTACACGGTTATAAGCCGTTAACGCGTATACCCGGTAACGATCTGGGTGCTCAGCCACCACCGCCAGAGTACTCATGCCTACCGAACCGGTGGCACCGAGTATCAGTAACTGCTGGGGGGCGCTCACCAGTGACCCACCATTAACAGCCCAAACAGAGGCGCGGCGATGGTTAAACTGTCGATCCGGTCAAGCACGCCACCGTGCCCGGGCAATAACTTACCGCTATCCTTAACATCTGCACGACGTTTAAACAGGCTCTCAGCCAGATCGCCGACTACCGACACCAGCGAAATGAGCACGCCGACCAGTAGATAGTAGCCAATATCACGGTCTTCTTTTCCAGTGGCCACCGCCACTGCAAGCGCTACCAATATCGCCACCAGGTTGCCACCCACGACACCCTCCCAGCTTTTGCCGGGACTGACCGCCGGTAGCAATTTACGTCTGCCCCACTGGCGGCCACTGAAATAAGCACCGATGTCCGCCCCCCAGATAAGTAGAAAAAGAAACAGCACCAGCCATTCACCCTGGCCCTGCACCCGCAACAGATAGAGCGAGAACCAGGGCACAACCAGGAGCAAAGGGCCGACGGCCAGCATACCAATTTTATTGAGGAGCCACTGAGGCTGACGCTGGGGGTAGCCGACAAGCACCCAACCAACCACCAGCCACCAGACCAGAGCCATGGGCAACAGCCACTGCATCATCATCGGTCGGTAAAAACAACCAGCCATCACCATTGCTAGCAAAACCAGGTAGAGGAGTTGTCCGAATGGCTGCTTGACGCCTGCAAGACGGCACCACTCAACACCTCCCAGCAATAACAGTGGCGCGATACCCAGCGCGAACCCTTTTGCCGGCAGGAGAAACAGCAGCCCCCCTACATACGCCACCAGGAAAATTGCGGTGATCACCCGCAGATAGAGCACCGTCAGCCCGCCTGTCTCGGCGTGATCTGCTCCTGAGTGCGGCCAAACCGCCGCGAGCGCTGCGCGTACCAGCCGATCGACTCATTAAACGCCTGCTCATCAAAATCCGGCCAGCAGATATCGGTAAAGTAGAGTTCACTGTAGGCGCATTGCCACAACAAGAAATTGCTGATTCGGCATTCCCCACCGGTACGGATGAGCAGATCGGGATCCGGCACGGGTGACAGCGCTAGCGCGCTCTGGAAGACCGCCTCGTCTATCTGCTCTGGCTGAAGCTCGCCGGCGGCTACCTGGCGGGCCATCAATCGAGCGGCCTGGGTAATATCCCATCGACCGCCGTAATCGGCTGCGATCTGTAGCGACAGGGCATCGCCATGGGCAGTCTCAGTTTCTACCCGATTGATAATGGCGATCAGTTCGTTGGAGAAGTTCGCACGATTACCCACCACCCGCAGACGAATTTGTTGTTCGATCAGGCTGGGTAACTCTGCCTCCAACCGCTGCACGAACAGCGCCATCAAGAGCTCGACTTCAGCCTCAGGCCGTTGCCAGTTTTCACTACTGAAAGCAAACAACGTCAGGTGGGGAATGCCTGCCCTTAACGAGAGTTCCACGATTCGTTTTGCCGCAACCGCGCCTTGCTGGTGACCTTCGCCACGACTCAGTCCTCGTTCCTGAGCCCACCGACCATTACCGTCCATCACCACCGCAATATGCTGCGGCCTGTTCTGATTCAATGACACGGCAGAATCGTCGGCGATACCCATCGCTCAAACTTCCAGCAGGTCCGCCTCTTTCAGTCGCACCAGCTCATCCACTTCAGCCACTGCGCTGTCAGTCAGCACCTGAATCGCATCGCCCGCCGCCTTCTCTTCATCCGCAGAAATCTCTTTCTCTTTCTGCAATTCTTTCAGCGTTGACAGAGCATCGCGGCGGATATTACGGATAGCCACTCGACTGCGCTCGCCCTCGCCCCTCACCAACTTGCCCAGCTGCAGACGACGCTCTTCGGTCAGTAGCGGTACCGGCACACGTATCACATCGCCGGCAAGCACCGGGTTAACGCCCAGCCCCGATTCGCGGATGGCTTTATCAACCGCCGCCACCACTCCCTTATCCCAGGGCGTCACGGTCAAGGTTCGGGCATCACTGGCGACCACGCTAGCCATCTGTGCCAGCGGGGTGTTGACGTCGTAGTAAACGACGTTAATGCCATCGAGCAGGGAGGCATGGGCTCGCCCGGCCCGTATTTTTTTTAATTCATCGCGCAATGCCTGCAGAGACTTCTGCATGCGACTCCCGGCGTCCTGTTTAATATCGTCGATCATGACCGGTTCCTCTAATTACCCGTTAATAAACCAGGGAAAACTGCTGCTATGAAGAATGCCTGAACCGCCTGCCACTCACAGGCGATCTGAAAATGGCCAACTAGCTTAACGGCTTGCCAATATGGGTCCCGTCGTCACTACCGTGGAGGACCTTACTCAAGACACCGTTGACTGTCATGTTAAACACTCGGAGCGGCAATCCGTGGTCACGGCACATCACAATTGCGGTGGCATCCATTACCGCAAGCTGTTCCTCGAGTACACGCTGATAATCGACTGCCTTGTAAAGCACGGCGTCAGCGTTGTTAACCGGGTCTGCATCATAAACGCCGTCAACTTTAGTCGCCTTTAGCACCAGTTCAGCATTGATATCGATGGCCCGCACGCAGGCCGCGGTATCGGTGGTGAAATAGGGGTTACCCGTCCCCCCGGCAAAAATGACCACTCGGCCCTTATCAAGATGCCGCAGTGCCCGTTTACGGACAAAAGGTTCGGCAATGCCATCAATTCCCAGCGCCGACATCACCCGCGCCTGAATACCACTACGCTCAAGCATGTCGTGCAGCGCCAGCGCATTCATAACCGTGGCCAGCATACCCATGTAATCAGCCGTGGCGCGATCCATGCCGTCCGCCGCTACCGACAGACCGCGAAAAATATTGCCGCCGCCTACAACCAGACCGAATTCGACACCCTCGGCAACCAGCCCGGCAATTTCATTGACCACCTGGCTGATGGCTGCACGCTCAACACCGAACCCACCGTCGCCTGCAAGCGCCTCGCCACTGAGTTTCAGCAGGACACGCCGAACCACTAACGGGGCACCTGAATCACTCATTTTCTCAGCTGCCTTTTGCCTGCTTCATCACCTCGGCAACGAAATCTTCAGATTTCTTTTCAATCCCTTCACCGACCTGATACCGGATAAACCCGAGTACCGTGGCACCGGACTTGGCCAGCAGTTTGCCTACCGTGATGTCGGGATCTTTAACAAATGCCTGCCCATTCAGAGTGATTTCAGCCAGATACTTACGCACACGGCCATCCACCATTTTTTCCTGAATAGCTTCTGGTTTGCCACTTTCTGCCGCCTGGGCACTATAAATTTCCCGCTCTTTGGCAAGCGTCTCATCCGGCACTTCCGACTCGGACACACAGAGGGGGTTAGCCGCTGCCACGTGCATGGCAATATCTTTTGCCAGTTCATCGTCGCCCTTATCCAGCTTGACGATGACTCCAATGGTGCCGCCGTGCAGGTAACTTCCGTAAACGGCGTCGTCACCGGTCAGATTGGCAATACGACGAATCTGAATATTCTCACCAATGGTCAGAATCAGCTGCTGACGAGTCTCTTCAACCGTCTTACCCTCAGCCAGCGCTTGTGCCAGCAGCGTCTCAACACTGTCACTTTCACCGGCCAGAGGAGCAAGACTGTTACAGAAGGCGATGAAAGACTCATCTTTGCCGACGAAATCAGTCTCGCAGTTTACTTCGATCAGACTGGCGCCCTGGCTGCTCTGGTGAGCAACGATGCGTCCTTCGGCAGCGATTCGACCCGCTTTTTTATCTGCTTTTGCCTGACCCGATTTACGCATGGCCTCAATGGCTGCATCAATATCGCCGCCCACTTCAACTAGCGCCTTCTTGCACTCCATCATGCCAAGGCCGGTGCGCTCGCGCATTTCTTTAACCAAGCTAGCTGTTACTGCCATTTCAAAAATCCCTCATCATACGTACCGCACGGCTCAAAACTGACCCGGAGCAACCAATTTGATACAAAAAAAGAGGGGCCATAACCCCTCCGGTAAACCTCTACTATCCCCCGAACCCCAACCCTTTCGGGCGGGGCCGGGTAATCACTTAATCTTCCTGGTCAACCACTTCGACGAACTCGTCATTTTCATTGCCGGCAAGCTGCACAGCTCGGGCATCCTGAATGGCCGCCGACGCTGTAGTCAGATAGAGCTGAACCGCCCGGGTGGAGTCATCATTACCGGGAATGACGTAATCAACGTTGTCAGGAATATTGTTGGTATCGACCACACCAATGACCGGAATACCGAGTTTTCTGGCTTCCTTAACCGCAATGCTTTCATAACCCGTATCGATCACCAGCAGGGCATCGGGTCGCTTGTTCATGTTGCGAATACCGCCGACGTTACGCACCAGCTTCTCGTGCTCACGAGCTAATTTCTGGCGCTCTTTTTTCTTCATGACCGTTTGCGAATCTTCACTGATCAGATCTTCCAGCTCGACCATGCGGTTTACTGATTTACGCACGGTGCTGAAATTGGTCAGCATTCCGCCCAGCCAGCGGTTATCCACGTAGGGCATACCACAGGCCTGAGCTTGCTCTGCAACGGATTCAGCAGCCTGTCGCTTGGTGCCAACAAACAAAATGGTTTTACCGTCGGCAGCCAAACTACCCAGGTAGTTCATGGCTTCCTGAAACAGCGGGAGACTTTTTTCCAGGTTGATAATGTGTATCCGCTGGCGGACACCAAAAATATAGGGAGCCATTTTCGGCGACCAGAATCGAGTTTGATGGCCAAAATGGACACCAGCGTCCAGCATTTCGCGCATGGAAACCGCTTGCATAAATTACTCCAAGATACTGAATCTAAATAAATAAAATTGCCATTAACCGACAGGTTATCTACCCACCCATTAACCGAACCAGGGGCTGTTTCGGCTAACGAGAGACCCTGCTCCCGGGCAATTTAGAGGCGCGTGTTATATCATTTCAATTGCACGACGACAATGCCGGTTTGCAGGTTTCTCATTTTCCACCCCTGGCAAACGGATCAGGTTTATCGACCCGGCTCGCAGGATAAACGCCGACCAGGGCTTGGCGATCGGCAACGACCACCGCTCGATGGCTTGACTAACTTTGGCCCGGTCTACTGAACCTCCGTGAGAAGGTTTACCCTCGTCGGAGCGGCTGCTACAGTTCCCCGCCTTTTCTACGCCGGGCAGCGTTAATATGGATTCCGGGTATCCGGGGTGCCACAGACGCTATTAATGGTATCGCATCGGCTGCTCCGGGCATCCGTTGGTGGCATTGGCAAATTTCCCGGCCGGCCGGACTATTTTTAATGTCGTAACCGCTTAAACACTGGACATTCCGGTTCACCACCTGCCGGAACCAGCGGTATTCAGAAGTTTCTTAGGATAAAATGCCAGCCGGGTTATGACTGGCTTCCCGCATGTAACCCGTATCAGCGGAATCACCAGGTTTTTAAAAAACTTTAATCATTTTCAATCGGATCCGACCGATAAACCCTTCGCAGTCGTTAATACTCGAACCCCCTACTTCCAACCGACACCATTCAAAACAATGACCGTAACCATTAAAACCGCCGAAGAGATAGAAAAAATGCGCGCAGCCGGAAAGGCTGCGGCAGAACTACTGAGCATGCTCGGCAAGCAGGTGGCACCCGGGATCACCACCAACGAATTGAATGATATCTGCGAGGAATATACCCAGAACACGCTCCAGGCCACTTCAGCACCGCTGAATTACCACGGGTTCCCGAAATCGGTCTGCACCTCCGTTAATCACGTGGTGTGCCACGGAATCCCCAACGACAAACCGTTAAAAAACGGCGACATCGTTAACCTCGATGTGACCGTTTTAAAGGATGGTTATCATGGCGACACCAGTGCCATGTTTCAGGTCGGTAAACCAACGATAAAATCCCAGCGGCTGATTGACACCTGCCGCGAAGCGCTGCTCATCGGCATCCGCATGGTCGCACCGGGCGTTCGACTCGGCGATATCGGCCATGCAATCCAGCAGTTTTCAGAAGCGGCGGGTTACTCCGTGGTCCGCGAATATTGTGGCCACGGTATCGGCAGCGTCTTTCACGAAGATCCGCAGGTGCTCCACTATGGCGTTAAAGGCACCGGGCTGGAACTACAACCCGGCATGACCTTCACCATTGAACCCATGCTTAATATTGGCAAACGTCATGTCAAACAGCTAAACGACAACTGGACCGTGGTCACTCGCGATCGGTCGTTGTCGGCCCAATGGGAACACACCCTGCTGGTTACCGAAGACGGTTATGAGGTGCTCACGCTGCGCCACGATGAGATTATTTAAGTCCTTTGACTGATATCACTCTTTATTCAGCAGAAACGCTTAGACGGGAACTGACTGAAAAACCCCTCACCACTACCCTGGTTCGGGACTATGCCAGTGAGCTACAGAATCAGCTCCAGCAGATGTTTGACGCCGGTGAAACCGCTGAGCGGATAAGCCAGCACCGCTGCGAAATTATCGACACCCTGTTGCAGGGTATCTGGCGCCAGACGATTCACGACAACAACCTGTCGCTGGTCGCAGTGGGTGGCTATGGTCGTGGCGAACTGCAACCCGGCTCCGACATCGACCTGTTAATTCTGGCCGATAACGACACCCAGATCCGTGAATCTGACGGGGAAATACGCGGTTTTGTCACGCTGTTATGGGATATGGGTCTGGAGGTAGGTCAGAGCGTACGCACACTGGGCCAGTGTGTCAGTGAAGCTCGAAAAGACCTCACCGTAATCACCGCCTTACTGGAGATTCGCGACCTCGGCGGCAAACCGCGTGTTGATGACCTGCAGCGCGTGCTTTCGCCACGACGCCTCTGGTCAAGCAGGCGGTTTTTCAAGGCCAAACTCGAGGAGCAGCAGCAGCGTCATCTCAGTTTTGGCGAATCCAGTTACAAGCTTGAACCGAATATAAAGGAGAGTCCCGGCGGGCTGAGGGATCTGCAGACCATCGCCTGGATCGCGCTGCGTCATTACGGGGTAACTTCTCTCGACGAACTGGCCGACCGAGGGTTTCTGGACCAGAAAGAGCTGCACACACTGCAGGAGAGCCGCAATCTACTCTGGTGGATTCGCACCGGGCTGCATCTGCTTAATGGCCGCAAAGATGATCAGCTGCTGTTTCACCACCAGCGCGAACTTGCTCGCATAGCCGGCTATAAAGATGGCGAAAATGCCCTGGCGGTGGAAAGCTTCATGAAAAGCTACTACCGGGCCGTGATGGAGCTTCGTCGACTGAATGAAATGTTCATGCAGCGTCTGCACGAAGAGATCATGATTCGCCGGCGTAGCAATCGCACGCGACGACTCAATGACCGATTTCAGCTTCGTCGGCAACAACTGGAAGTGGTTGACGATCAGGTCTTTGTGCGCCACCCCGAGGCTTTAATCGAACTCTTCCTGTTGATGGCTCGCTACCGGACGATCGTCACCGGGGTCAATGCGGCAACCATTCGGCTGGTGCGTAACCACTGCCACCTGATCGATGACGAATTTCGCCGGAATAACCTGGGTAGCAAGTTGTTTCTGGAGCTCCTGCGCGCGCCTTTTGGCGTTTACGAGCAACTCCGACGCATGCACCGTTACGGCGTTTTAGGGGCTTTTCTCCCGGAATTTCGCCGGGTAACCGGGCAGATGCAACATGACCTCTTTCATGTCTACACGGTTGATGAACACACCCTGCTTTGCGTACGAAACACCCTGCGCTTTGCCGATTCAGAAGAGACTGACGACAGCGCAGAGTATCACCCGCTTTATCAGCAACTGGCCAAACCCGAACTCCTGATGCTCGCTGCCCTCACCCATGACATCGGCAAGGGCCGGGGTGGAAATCATTCAGAAATTGGGGCGGATGTCGCCGGCGATTTTTGCGTTCAGCTTGAGCTATCAGCACAGGACAGCAGCATCGTCACCTGGCTGGTGGAAGCGCACCTGGACATGTCCTCCCTCTCCCAGAATGCTGATATCAGCGACCCGGAAGTAATCGAACGTTTTGCAGAGCACGTGGAAACCCAGGAACGGCTGGTTTACCTCTACCTGCTGACCGTTGCGGACATGCAGGCGACTGGCCCGACGGTATGGAATTCGTGGAAAGGCTCATTGCTTAAGCAGCTTTTTCAGGCGACTCGCCGCTACCTTCAGGTCGATACTGAAACTCACCAGCAGGATCAGGACCCGGTAACCATTCAGCAGGAAATTCTAGCCCTGTTACCAGCAGAAAAAGTCACCGCCGCACAGGCCAGACGAATTTGGAGCCAGCTGGACGATGACTACTTCCAGCGTTTTACCCCTGCCGAAATGGCCTGGCACGCCAAATACGTGGTGCCGAAACTTGACCATGATCATGCGCTGGTCGTCGCCACCCGTAATTTCCCGGAACGTGGCGGCACCGGTTTGTTTGTCTACACCGCGGATCGACCTAGTCTATTTGCCATTATTGCCACCGAACTGGATAAGCAGGGACTGGATATTGTTGACGCCCGCATTATCACCTCCTCCAACGGTTTTGCGCTGGACACCTTCATCGTACTGGACTCAAACGGACGGCCGGTCAAGGCACGCGAACGGCGACGCACTATTCGCCATGTGATTCGTAAAGCGCTGGAAAGCGGCAGCTCTATCCCAACCTTGCCCAGTCGCCGACTGGACCGCCAGACAAAAGCCTTTCGCTTCCCGGCAGCAATACACTTCGAGCCAGGCAACATATCCGCTTCTCGGCAGATGGAATTAACCGCCAGTAACCAGCCAGGACTCATCGCCACCGTCGCGACTATTCTTGCCAGTCACTATGTCTCCATTCTCAACGCCCGCATCAACACCTACGGCGAGCGGGTACAGGATCAGTTCACCATTACCTTGCCAGACCTTGATGACACCGCCACCGATGCACTATTGGCCGAGCTAAAAGCTGAAATTACCGAAGCCCTGAGCCCGGATGACGGCCAGAAGTCTGCGCCCATCACCATGGATCAACAGTTTTAAATGAGTCACGCCGCCAACGCCGGAATGAACCCCGGCCTTGAAAAACTCCACGCCTACCCGTTTGAGAAAATGCGCGGCCTGTTCGCTGGCATTGAACCTGCGCAGGTGATCGATCTCTCCATTGGCGAACCTAAACACGCGACGCCATCATTCATAATCGACGCGTTGCAACAGTCCCTCGGTAGCGTCGCCCAATATCCCAAAATAGCGGGAGATCCCGAATTACGGCAAGAAATCGCTGCCTGGGTTGAGCGCCGCTTTAATGCGCCCATCGACCCTGACCGCCAGGTACTGCCGGTTAATGGCACGCGCGAAGCACTGTTCGCCATCGCCCAATGCGTGATCTGTCTCTTATACACATCTCCGAGCCCACGAGACCTCTCTACATCTCGT
>CAJXVN010000041.1 GCA_913060775.1 uncultured Gammaproteobacteria bacterium
CTACACTATCCTCTTCGTCGGCAGCGTCAGATGTGTATAAGAGACAGGGCCAGGGTGCACAATCTGGATGCCGGTAACAGGGATTTAGACCTTGCGGTGGAGGGAGAAATTGAAATTCCCGCCGGGGCCTCTGCGCAACTCCAGCTCGCGGCAGAAATTCGGGACTTTGATATTGATCAGTTGAGTCGTTATCTGCCAGTAGGGGTAATGCCGCCAAAAGCAGTCAGGTGGCTGGATGATGCTCTACAGGGCGGGCGGCTGGTTAGAGCCGGGCTGGTGTGGAACGGTGCTCTGAATGAGTTCCCCTATGATCAGGGTGGTGGCCGATTTCTGGTCACCGGGAAAGTCGAGGACGGGGTGCTTGATTACGTCCCGGGTAAATCCTTCCCACCGATTACGGAACTTGATGCTCGATTGCGGTTTGCCGGTACGCGGATGGAGATTACCGGTCAATCCGGGCGGCTACTGGATTCCAGTATTCGTGAGGTAACGGCGGTTATCGAGGAGTTACGTCGCAAGGGTAATCACATTACGGTGGTTGGCCAGGTTGATGGCCCGCTAGCAAGTGGTTTGCGATACATCCACGAGAGTCCTCTGGAAAAAACGGTTGGCCAACAACTGCAGGATCTGTCGGTGTCGGGTGACAGCCAGTTACAGCTGGCGCTTGATATTCCCTTTACTCCTGGGGAAAGAGTCAAGGTTGACGGTGATCTCCGGTTAGCAGGGAACCAGTTAACCTTCGCCAACAGCCGGATTGATCTGGCTAAGGTCAACGGTCTACTGCAGTTCGATGAGAAGGGTATCGATGCCCAGAAGCTAACCGCCAGGCTATTTGGCGGGCCGGCGAGCGTGTCAGTAAAATCGTCGGCGGCCACTGGGCTGGTGTTGACCGGGGAGGGCGTATTACAGATTGAACAGGTGGCAGACTACCTGGGTTGGCAGCGGTTGAATCTAGCCAGTGGAAAAGCGCCCTGGCAATCGTCGTTATTGATCCGCAAAGGGGGGGTTGATTTAACAGTTGACGCTGATTTGCAGGAGGTTGCCATCAATCTGCCAGCGCCACTCGGTAAAACCAGCAGCGAGACTGGCAAGCTAACGGTCAACCTTGACTGTAATTGCTCCGTTTCTGGTTCGCCGATTGAGGTTGGCGTGGCGATGGACGATACCTGGTTTGCTGATCTGGTGCTCGGCCGAGGTGGAAAACAGCTGGCGATCACTCGTGGGGTCATCAGTGGCGGGAGCTCCGCATCCCTGCCTGAACAGGGTGTTCTGCTGAGCGGGGCGTTGCCAGCGATTGATTTCGGTTTATGGCAGCGGTGGATCGCGGCGCTGCCCAGCGGCTCCGGCGGGGGTTTTATCAATCAGGTGGATGTCGAGGTCGAAAGGCTCGATATTTTGGGTCAGCAGATTCCTGATCTTAATCTGCAGGGGGCGTTAACGGGCGATCAATGGTCGCTTAAAGTGGCATCGACCCAGGCCGAAGGCGACCTTGAATACCGCAGAAACCCTGGTCGGTTAACGTTAAATATGGACAAACTTTCTCTGTTTACGAGCCTCGGGACCGATTCCGAGGTGGAGAAATCCACGGGATTTGGTCAGTTACCCCTGCTCGATATTAATATTGCTAATTTGCTGGTGAATGGTCGTCCCTTCGGTGCCCTGTCGATGGCGGCTGAGTTGCGGGGTGATACTCTGTTCTTTGATGCCATTGAGCTGGCGGCGGATCATAGTCAGCTGTCTGCAACGGGGCGGTGGCAGGACTCGGGAGACGAACAGGCGAGCTGGTTTGGCGGTGAACTGAGTACTACTGATTTTGGTGAAGCCTTAACCCTTGCGGGGTACTCCAAATCCGTCTCTGGTGGCAAGGGGACAGCGGCGTGGCAGTTACAGTGGCCCGGGAGCCCTCAACAGTTTTCCGTCCAGCATTTAGGTGGCGAACTGGCGCTCGATGTTGAAGGTGGAAGCCTGCTGGGTCTCGAGCCGGGACTCGGGCGTTTGTTTGGGGTGCTCAGTTTAGGAACCTTACAGCGGCGAATGGCCTTTGATTTCCGTGACCTGGTGGGCACCGGGTTTGTCTTTGATGACCTGGAAACTGAGGTGAGTGCCGTCAATGGTCAGGCGCAAATCGAACGGTTACGGTTAAAGGGTCCCGCCGCGGATATCACCATGACCGGCCGGATCGATCTGGCTCAGCGCCAGCTGGATCTCCAGACCAGCGTGGTGCCACGGGTGACCGAAAGTCTGCCGCTGGCTGTTTCCATTGGGTCTTTGGGGTTGGGTGCAGCCGTTTTTATTGGTCAGAAGCTTCTGGAGAACCGCATTGATAATGTCACCTCTACCAACTATGAGGTCACAGGATCGTTAGACGAGCCCGAGGTAAAGGCCGTCGGTGAGAGCAAGATAAAAAAGCTGTTGGGTGCCGGCCGGGCCACTGCGCCGAACTAATTTTCCTGCTGACCGTTGTTGATAGCGCTTGAGATTTGCCTGGCGTAAGGGTCAAACCCTGTTAATCAATCCCTGCTGGAGTTGATATTTCGTCCTGTATGTCGCTGAACCGGCGGCGCCACGGCCCCATTTTCTTTAACTCGGGGGGTAAATTTTTGATCGCCTCTCCGGCCGCTTCATAGGTCTGATAATCGCCGACAACCAGACAGTAAAGTGTTTGGTTGTTCGTCGTTCTGGTATATCGAAACGCTGATGCCGCAAGGCTGAAACGACGAATAAGACGGTCAAGGTTTTCAAGATCACTGGCTAACATCAGTTGTAGCGTAAAGTGCTCGGGGTCGGCCCTCAGCAGTTGCTGGTGTTCGAGGTGTGGGGTAACCGATGGCTTCACAGGACTGGCTGTGGGGGTGATGGCTTCCTGCAGTTTTGCGGGCTCCACCACCGGGTCTAGTGAGACAGCCTGGGTCGCCTTTTTTTCAGTTGCGGTCACCGGTGGAGAGGGTGCGTCCGCAGCAACCGGTAATTCTTCGATGATGGCGGGCCTGGTGGTCGGGGATGTGTCCGGTTTTCGGATGATTTTTCCGTTGGTGTTGCTTGCCACCGTCGGTGCGGCGGCAGGGTCCTGGATGAGTGGTTTGAACCACCCTATCTGAAACCCGAACAGGCCAACTGCGATAACCAGTCCTGCTGCGACAGCATATCGTCCTGCTTGCCACGCGCTGGATGACTGATTGCGCTGGGCCAGTTCATGGTCGTAAGTGGCCTGGAGCAGTTCGCCGGGGTATAGCCGGCACTGATCAATCAGGCGAGCACGCGTCCGAGCCGCAACGGGTGCGCAGTGCAGGTTAATAAACCCTTCGGCTTCGCTGGGGGTAAAGGGGGCAATTACTAGCCGTTCTACCGAGTGTGCACCGAAAAAACCGGCATGTTTGATGGTTGCGCAACTGCCCGGCAATCCCGCCATGAGTAAACAGTGATCCGTAGCGGAGGTCACCAGTCGGGTCAGTTCGAATTCTGCCAGTTGGTCTGCATCGTCGACGATGGTTAGCGACCGACCGGCGGGCGTATCCGTGGAGAGCATGAGCTGCTTGAGGTGCTGCAATAAACGACTTCGTCCGCTACCAGAGGGCCCTTCCAGGTAAACGATGGCGTTGCTATGTATCAGCAGGTGCTGGATCAGATCAATGAGGTGTTGGCGAGAGCGGTCAAGGTAAAGGTTGTCTGCACCGCTCATCTGCTCCCCCATCGATTGAATACAGTCAGAGAAATTGCCGGATCACCTGGAGTACCTGCTCGTCGGTGATATCTCGATTAATGACGGCGTTGCCGATGGTATCAAGGGTTATGAAAGTAAGTGTGCCGGCGTCGGTCTTTTTGTCCGCATAGATAAGTTTCAGTAACTCATCCGGACTGGATGCTGGCGGCAACCGTGCCGGCAATCCGGCCCGGTCCAGGAGGTTATTGACGCGCTTTATCTGGTCTGCCGGTAACGCGTGGACGGTTGCTGACAGGTTCAGGGCCATTCTCATGCCAAGGCCCACTGCTTCACCATGGAGCCAGCTCTGGTAACCGGTGGCCGTTTCCACTGCGTGGCCAAATGTATGCCCCAGGTTAAGAATGGCGCGTCTTCCCTGTTCGGTCTCATCGGAACTCACTACGGCGGCTTTGGTGGCGCAGCTGCGCTCGATAGCATGGGCTAAGGCGTCTGCCTCCAGGCCTTGAAGTCTCTCCAGATTGTCTTCCAGCCAGGCGAGTAATTCGGCATCGCTAATAAGGCCGTATTTGATGACTTCTGCCAGACCTGCGCTAATTTCACGGGGTGGAAGCGTGGTCAGAGTATCGGTGTCGATGAAGACGGCTTTTGGTTGATGGAAGGCGCCAATCATATTTTTACCGGCAGGATGATTGATCCCGGTTTTTCCACCCACCGATGAATCAACCTGCGCAAGTAAGGTTGTCGGAACCTGAATGAATTCGATCCCCCGCTGATAACAGGCGGCGGCGAATCCCACCATGTCACCGACGACGCCACCACCAAGGGCGATGAGGATCGTTTTACGGTCGCACTTTTTTTCCAGCAGGAAATCGAATATTGAGCTTAGCGTGGCCAGATTCTTGTTGGTTTCTCCCGCCGGCAGAACCAGTTGATCAGCGCTGGGAATACCCCAGTTTTTGGCAAGGGGCTGAAGGTAGTGTGTGGCTACTGTGTCATCGGTTATCAACACGGCGCGACGATTGTCCAGGCAACTCGTGATCCGTTCCTGATCCGACAGGAGCCCACTACCAATATGTATCGGGTAGCTGCGCTCGTCCAGGTCGACAGAAAGGGTTCTCATAACGCGAGTTTGTCGATTATTTCCTCGACCACGGCGACAGATTTTCGACCCTGGGACTGAATGGTCAATGTCGCCACTTCGGCGTAAAGCGGTTCGCGTTCGGCGGCGATTTCAGTGAGGCGTGATTCCCGGTCTGGCGTATCGAGCAGGGGGCGGTGGCGGCTTTTGCTGGTGCGTTTTAGCTGCTCACCGACATCGGTTTTCAGGTAAATGACCGAATCGGCCTGCTGCAGTTGTATCCGACTGCTTTCTCTCAGGATGCAGCCACCCCCAGTAGCGATAACGGTGTTCGAACGAGTGAGCAGGTCTGCAAGGATTTTCTCTTCGCGATCGCGGAAACCGGATTCGCCTTCGATGTCAAAAATGACCGAGATGGTGGTACCGGTTCGGGCCTGAATTTCGTCATCACAATCGACGAACTCCATGTTCAGCCGTTCGGCCAGTTTTTTGCCGATAGTGGATTTTCCGGCACCCATTGGGCCAATCAGACAGATATTGTTTGCCACGGTAATGCCTTGCGTTTAGGGAAGGTAGCTTTCCCGGAGAGTGAATCCGGCTTTTTCGGTTATTTTATCGCCATCTTCCTCGCCAAACAGGGTTGCACCACAGAATAACGGAAGGAAATCGCTGGAGGCGTGCCAGAGACTTACAGGCAGTTCCGGATAATCCTGCGGCCGCCGTATCTTCGAATAGCAACGAGGTATGTGCCCGGTGGAAACCGTTACCGAACCCCCCGGGCCAGGAGTGGCTGAGGGGGTTTGGACGATCGCTGCTTTCCGGGTGTCGGTTTGTTAACCGCTGCTATAGCCAGATGCTTTTTAAAGTGCTGCTGCCAGCCCGTCCCGGAGGATTTTCGGTGTGATGAAAATCAGCAGTTCCGATTTGTCATTGGTTTTGGCGGTCGTTCTAAAGAGAAACCCGACATAGGGTAATTCCCCAAGAAACGGCGTCCGGGTTGCTGATTGGGTCTGGGTTTGTTCGTAGATGCCGCCAATGACAATCGTGTCACCGTTATCGACCAGTACCTGAGTATTGATGTTTTGAGTATCAATCGTGGGGACACCGCCGACTAATGCGCCCACTGCATCCTTACTTACTTCCAGGTCCATGATGATATGGTCATCGGGAGTGATTTGCGGGGTTACCCGCAGGCTCAGTACCGCGTCCTGAAAGGAGGTGGAGGTGGCACCACTAGAGCTGGCTTCCTGGTAAGCAATCTGGGTACCCTGTGAAATAACGGCTTCCCGCTGGTTCGAGGTTACTACCCGAGGGTTTGAAAGGATTTCACCTTTGCCTTCGGCTTCCAGAGCGGATAGTTCCAGTTCAAGCAGGCGATCGGCTTTAGAAATTGCAAAAGCGATCGAGTTGGCTCCGATGCCTCCAATTCCGCCGGCTGGCATATTGATATTCAGGCGGTCGTCAAATTCCAGATCGTCACCGTTAGAGGCCTGGGTAGTGGCATTGAGGTTACCGGAAATCGCCCTGGTGGAAGTAGCCGCATCACCGGTCTTGGTGCCGCCAAAGCGGACCCCGAGGTTTTTACTAAAATCGGTGCTGGCGTTTACGATTCTGGATTCGATTAACACCTGTTGAACGGGGACGTCCAGCGTGTTGACCAGTTGGCGGATCTCCGCAATTTTATCTTCGGTGTCGTGGACAATCAGGGAATTCGTTCGTTCATCAATGGTGATGTTTCCCCGTTCGGTCAGCAGGTTGTTCTCGTCCGCCGATATTAGAGCAGAGAGGTCTACTGCCCGAGCAAAATTTACGGCTATGTATTCCGTATAGAGCGGAGCGAGTTCTTCCAGCTGCTGCTGGGCTTCCAGTTCGAGACGTTCGCGAGCAGCAATTTCCTCAGCGGGAGCCACCCACATAACGTTGCCGTCTTCGCGCTTGGCCAAGCCCTTGGTGGATAAAATGATATCCAGTGCCTGATCCCACGGAACGTTTTTGAGTCGGAGGGTCACGGTACCAGTAACTGTGTCACTGGCGACCAGGTTCTTACCCGTAAAGTCGGCCAGTAACTGCAGGACCGACCGAACTTCAATATTCTGAAAGTTTAGCGACAGCCTTTCGCCGTCGAATGATTTCTTCTGCCGGGCAAGTTCCGGACCTGACAGAGCGGCTAGCGGTTGCACCTCAACCGTGTAATTCTGCTCAGTCTGATAGGCGAGAACGTCATACTCGCCGTGTGCTTCAATGACCATCCTTACGGTGCTACCAATTTGCTGGGTTTCGACAGCGGTTGCTGGCGTGCCAAAGTCGGTTACCGTCAGCCGTCGGGCTAAATCGGCCGGTAGCGAGGCGTTAAGGAATTCGACAACAAATTGACCGGGTTCTTCTCGGCTATCGATGTTGATATTTTCGCTGGAGAGGCCAACGCTTATGCGCGCCTCGCCGTCAGTTCCTCGGTTAAAGTCAACGCCAACGATGCTGTTCTGCCCAGGTTCAGCGGCAGTATTCGGCGCCGCAGCCTGTACCGGGTCAATGGTTACGAATACGTTGTTGCCTTCTGTTTGGCTACTCCATCCTGCTGCCTTGTTCAGGCTGACGACCAGGCGAGTCCGTGAATCCCCTTTAAGGGCGACGAGGCTCCGGGTGAGGTCCAGGCCCATTTCCAGTTTATTGCTGTCAAGGCCACTGGTGACGCCGGCAAAGTCGAGGACCAGCCGCGGGGGTTGGTCGATAGTGAAGCCACTCGGTTCAACGGCAGTTTCCGACAGCGATACTTTTAATTGCGTGCCGCCACTTGGTATCTGGGAATACTCAATGTTTTCAATCGTGTTTGCCCGCAGTCCTGCAGGAAATACTGCCAGGGCTAGCAATCCCGCAATAACCGCTTGCGAAATTCGGGCGGGAGTCTCGTTAAGCCTGTTTGTCAGCGTGGTGTTCATGGCAATTTCCAGTTCAGTGGAGTGCTATTGGAAGGTCTGCTATTCGACGATTGAGATGGACGCATCGCGTTCAATCCAACCTCCTGTTCCATCAGGAATAATTTCCTTAAGGGCAACCGAGTAGTCCTGTATGTCAACGATTCGTCCATAATTCTGGCCAAGGTAATTACCCTGAGAGATTCGGGCCACGGTCTTATCCGGCGCCTGGATGATCGCCCAGATCTCTCCATTTTGATCCAGGGTGCCGACCATGCGGAGTGCATCCAGGGGGAAACTCTCAAGCGGCTCTTTAGGTCGGTTTAAATCGGGAGAGATGCCCGAATTACCCGCATTAGCTTCAGATTTAGTCGGCGTTTGCTGGCTAAATAACGTGTTCTCGAAGGGTTCCCGGAGGTGCGACGCTTCGTAGACAAAATTGGTATAGGGAACGAGGGGGGGTAGCGGTTCAACCTTTGGGCGTTGTTTGGCTTTTTGATCGGCCATCCATTCGATAAGGTCGCTATTGTCCGACGAACAGCCGCCAACAGCGACCATGAGTGAAATCGTGATTAATAACCCGATACGGCGGCCAGCTATCATTTGTCTTCGTCCAGATAACGATAGGTTTTAGCGATACCGGTCATGACCAGTTTCTCTCCACTTTTTTTCATCTGCAGGTCGTGCATGGTGACGATGCGTGGGAAGGCAGCAACATCACTGACAAATTCAGCGATCTGGTGATATTGCCCGGTGACTTTGATGCTGATCGGTAATTCGGCGTAAAACTCGGCCGGTTTCTCCGATTTGGGTTCGAACAGGTCAAATTCGAGTCCATGACCAAGACCTGCCTGGGTAATTTCTACGAGCAGATCAGCAACCTGTGTCTTATCCGGTAGCTGCCGTGTCAACGCCGAAAAAGTTTCCTTCATCTCCTCCAGTTGCAATTTATAACTGGCGAGATTGATTGCTTTTCTATATTTGGCGACAAAGGTGTCCCGAAGCGTCAGTTCTTCTTTCTGAACCTTTTCTAATTCGGTGAGGGTGTCTTTGGTTAACAGGAAATAGCCGCCAACCAGAACGAGTATCGCCAACAGGAGGGTGGCTGCCCCCTTGATTACAAGCGGCCAGTCCCCGGTGTTGGATAGTTCGATCTCGCTAAAATCGATTTCGCGCAGATCATTTAGATTCATCGCCATCTACCTTTTTTTTCTCTTTTTACCTTTTTTCGGTTGCTGGTCTTCATCTTCTTCAGTCGCGATGGAGACCTGCTTTGCGTTCAGCGTGAACTGACTGGTTTTTCCGCGATCTGATTCAGCGGTACGGATGACTGACAGGGTGGGTTCCGTCAACCACTCGGATTTTTCGATGTTGCGCATGAACGCGGAGACGCGGGCGTTGGACTGGGCGTGCCCCTTGATTTCCAGTTTGTGTTTTTTCTGGATCACGCTACTAGTGTAGACACCGTCTGGGATTGCGCGTACCAGATCATCAAACAGGTGAACGACCAGTGGCCGAGTACCCTGCAGCGACTGGATGATGTTCATGCGGGCGAGGAGTGCGTCCTTCTGGGCCTGCAGTTCGTCAATCTCTTTTATTTGCTTGTTTAATACCTTGATTTCGGCAGAGATTAAGTCATTCCGCTCCTGCTGGTCAGAGATTACGCCGTTAATTAATAACTGGATCACGCCAATGATGGCTATCATGGTGGCTGCCGTAATCGCCAATGAAATATAAAAGCGTCTTTCACGGTCGTGGCGTATTTCGTCACGCCATGGCAGCAGGTTAACGCGCGGCATCGTCAAGCCCCCTCAAGGCCAGGCCGCAGGCGATCATCAGCGACGCGGCATCGCCATGCAAATTTTCAGAATTAACCCCACTGGCTACGGCCATATTGGCGAATGGATTGGCGACTATTGCCGGCACCCCAATTTGCTGCTCCATCATTTCTGCGAGTCCAGGCAGCAGGGCAGTGCCGCCGCAAAGGACCATATGATCGATCTGCTGTTGCGATGTGGAGGAAAAAAATGTTTGTAATAAACGACTGGTCTGTTGAGTCAACGATTCGATAAACGGCTGCAACAGGTCGGTGACGTAATCGTCTGGTAGTTCTCCTGACTTTTTAGCCCGTTTCGCGTCATCAAAAGAAAGGCCGTAGCGATGCTGGATTTCTTCGGTTAACTGGCGCCCGCCGAGGTTCTGATCACGGGTGAAGATGGATTGACCACTTTGAATGACGTTTAGGGTGGTAGTGGTCGCACCGATATCAATGATGGCGATGGTTGAATTTCTGGTTTCGGCTGGTAGCTGGTGGGAGACCAGGGTGTAGGCAGTCTCCATTGCGTAGGCTTCTATATCGACAACATTGGCAGTAAGCCCCGAATCTGAAACCACGTCAATGCGTTGATCAACCGTGTCGCTGCGGGCTGCCGCGAGCAATACATTAACGGTTTCTTCATTATCGTCATTAACGCCCAGTACCTGAAAGTCCAGATAGACTTCGTCCAGGGAGTAGGGAATATATTGATCCGCTTCCAGTGCGATCTGCTCTTCCATCTGTTTGTCGGGAAGGTCGCCTGGCATCACGATGGTCTTGGTGATTACAGAGGATCCAGAAACAGCAATGGCAGCGTGTTTGGCTTTCACCCGACCGAGCTTTACCACCTTCTCAATTGCTTCGGTGACCATCTCGGGCACCGTGATGTTGTTATCGGTGATCGCTTCCTGCGGTAGTGGAGCCACCGCGTAGTGATCGACGCGATAGCCATCGCCGTGTGCGCTAAGCCCGAGGAGCTTAACGGCCGTTGTGCTAATATCGATCCCGACCAGCGGAGGTGGTGTTCTTCGAAAAAGGCCCAAGATAAAACCCTTTATTTAACCGAATGTTACAGCGTTAAGGTAAAAACAACATTAACACCAAAGTACAACTAATTATGCGGCAAGGCAAATTTATTTTTTATGCCGCGCTAACGGTCGACCGGGCATTGCGTTGGTGAACAGAAACAGGGCCCTGATTTGGGTGCTACCCGGGTTGCTGAGTCTGGGTAGTTTGACCATGGTGCTCGCCCTGGCGGTTATCTATTTTCTGTTGCCCCAGGTGCCAGACCCGCAGAGCCTGCGTGGCGTTGAATTTCAGGTGCCGCTAACGATCTATGCCCGGGACGGCAGTTTGATTGGCGAGTTCGGGGAACAGAAAAGAATTCCGGTCAGCCTGGCAGAAACACCGCCGTTACTTCGTGATGCGATTGTGGCAGCGGAGGATGATCGTTTCTATGCGCACATGGGGGTCGACTGGTTAGGTCTGGTGCGAGCTGCGGTTGAGCTGGTGCGCACTGGAGAAAAGCGTCAGGGCGGTAGCACCATCACCATGCAGGTTGCCCGTAACTTTTTTCTTGGTCGCGAAAAAACCTACCTGCGAAAACTGACTGAAATACTGTTGGCGGTGAAAATTGAGAAACAGCTCACTAAAGACGAGATTCTCGAGCTCTATATAAATAAGGTGTTTCTTGGGCAACGAGCATACGGTTTTGGTGCGGCTGCCCAGGTTTATTACGGTCGTCCGCTTCAGCAGCTGGGGCTTGCCGAGGTAGCGATGTTGGCGGGTCTGCCTAAGGCGCCGTCGCGGTACAACCCTGTCAGCGATCCGGTTCATGCGGTTCAGCGACGGGGGTATGTGCTTGGCCGGATGCTTCACGACGGCAAAATCGATTCCACGAGTTACCAGCAGGCGATGGCTGCGCCGGTGAGTGCAAAAGTTCACACTCGCGGATTTTCGACGGATGCCGCTTATGCGGCGGAGATGGCTCGAGCGTGGGCGGTGTCCCGTTATGGTGCGGCGGCCTATACCCGTGGATTGAAAATTGAAACTAGCCTGGATCCCAATCTGCAGATTGCTGCAAACCAGGCTGTTCGCCGACACCTGATTGGTTACGAGCGTCGCCATCAATATCGGGGCCCCGAGCAGAAGCTATCTGTAACGGACGGTAAGCTTGAGTCCGCTCGCACAACCCTGGCCGATTTGCCGATGGTGGGTGGTTTGATGCCGGCGCTGGTCCTCAGTAGTGGTGAGCAGGTCGTGGCCATGCTGAAGAGCGGAGAGGAGGTGACCCTGGAGGCTGAGTCGTTGAAATGGGCGTCGGCCTACTGGCGCTCGGAAGCGTCCGGGGCGCGGGATGGTTTTGCCCCAGGAGATGTTATTCGGGTCGTTAAGGGAGAAGAGTCAGGATGGCAGCTGACTCAGGTCCCGGAGGTTCAGGGTGCACTGGTTTCGATTGGCGCCACTGACGGGTCTATCAGGGCAATAACCGGTGGTTTCGATTTTGCGCAGAGCCATTTTAATCGGGTCACTCAGGCTGATCGTCAACCGGGTTCGAACTTTAAACCCTTCTTATATGCAGCGGCGTTAACGCATGGGTTTACACCGGCCACACTGGTGAATGATGCACCGCTGGTATTTAACGACGATACCCGGAGTGGGGGGTGGCGGCCGCAAAATTACTCAGGCAAGTTTTTTGGGCCAACGCGGTTGCGGGTCGCATTGACCAAATCCAGAAACCTGGTTTCTGTCCGGTTGTTGCAGTCAATCGGGATCAATCGGGCAAGAGAGTTCTGTTTAAGGTTTGGGTTTCCGGCAGAAAAATTGCCGGATAACCTGTCGCTGGCGCTAGGCAGTGGTGCGATGACGCCGCTGGAACTGGTAGGTGGCTACGCGGTGCTGGCTAACGGTGGGTTTCGGGTTGAGCCCCACCTGGTGACTCGAGTATTAAATCAGCAGGATGAAGTGGTCTGGAGCAGCCCTTTTCCGCAGGTGCCGGAGCTGGCCTTCAACGAACCTGATCTAGCTGGCGAGCAGCCGTTGGTCGAGGAGACATTCAGTGTTTCGGCGTTGGCAGTGGATGCCAGTGAGCCAGGTGATGCAGCTGATCAGTTGGAAGACTTTGCTGACATGGTGCCGGTGCCAGCAACTCAGGTGCTCCCCGACGCGGAAGTGTTTTTGATTAACTCCATGTTAAGAGACGTGATCACAAAGGGAACCGGCAGGCGAGCAATGCGATTGGGGCGTAATGATCTGGCGGGGAAAACGGGTACAACCAATAACCAGGTGGATGCCTGGTTCAGTGGTTACGCAGCGGGTGTGGTGACCACGGCCTGGGTTGGCTACGATCGCCCCAGGTCGCTTGGCAAGTATGAAACCGGTGCGCGAGCGGCCCTGCCGATCTGGATTGACTACATGGAGCAGGCGTTGACGGGGCTTGAAGAGCAGCCGCTCAAACAGCCGGTGGATGTGGTCAGTGCGAGAATCAGGCCGGACACCGGGCAGTTGGCGGAAGAGCAGGATGGGCGGGCTATTTTTGAGTATTTTTCGACACGGGACTTTGCCAAACTGGTGAAGAAGTCTCCGGTATCGGAAGATACCGAGCCGGAACGCGCCGATATTTTTTGATCAGCTTGAGTCGTCTTTTTGTTCCTGTCCGTTCTGGTGCAAGAGCGCATCGAGTTGGTGCAACCGGTCTTGTGATGCCCTACAATGGTGCGCCGGGTGTGTTGTGGTGCGTCTGCAACAGCTCGTGATGCCTGCTAATACGGGGGGTAATGCGCTGGCATATTTCCTGCATTGGGTTAATGGCTGTTACCGTTGGCGGTTGGTACCGCGCTTGCGCCCGATGGTACTGGCTGAGTAAACAAGTGCTAAATCACCAACCTGTCGACCCGTGTCGGTAGTAACGCACTATCATTAAGCGGGTAAGGATTTGAATTTCCGGTCAGGATTTTAGGTTCAACTGATATTTTTTTAATTTTTTAGTTACGGAGTAAAAGAACTATGTCTGCTGCAGATGTGTTGAAGGTTATCGAAGAACAGAATGTAAAGTTTGTCGATTTTCGGTTTGTCGATACCAAAGGTAAGGAGCAGCATCTGTCCGCTCCCGCTAGCAGAGTAGATGAGGATCTGTTTGAAGAAGGGATGATGTTCGATGGATCCTCCATCGCTGGCTGGAAGGGTATTAACGAGTCCGACATGGTGCTGTCTCCGGATGCGAGCTCTGCGGTGCTGGATCCGTTTACGGATGATGTCACCCTGAATATTCGCTGTGACGTCCTGGATCCCCATACTCGGCAGGGTTACGAGCGTTGCCCGCGTTCGCTTGCGAAGCGTGCTGAGGCTTATATGAAGCAGACTGGCATTGCTGATACTGCTTTTTTTGGTCCAGAACCGGAGTTTTTTGTACTGGATGATGTGCGCTGGAACGATGCCCCCAATGGCTGTTTTGTAGAAATTGATTCCGAAGAGGGTGACTGGAACAGCGGCAGCGTTTTTGAAGATGGCAACATCGGTCACCGCCCCGGTATCAAAGGTGGCTATTTCCCCGTGCCACCGGTGGATTCCTTGCACGACATGCGCGCAGCCATGTGTTTGACGCTCGAAGAAATGGGCGTGCCCGTAGAAGTTCATCACCATGAAGTAGCCACGGCGGGTCAGTGTGAGATCGGTACCGAGTTCAACACGCTGGTGCGCAAAGCGGATGAGCTGTTGATTCTTAAATATATTGTTTCCAACATCGCCCATAACTACGGTAAAACGGCAACCTTTATGCCCAAACCGCTAGTGGGTGATAACGGTAGCGGCATGCACGTGCATCAGTCACTGTCCAAAGATGGTAAGAATCTGTTCAGTGGTGACCTCTACGGTGGTCTGTCGCAGACTGCCCTCTATTACATCGGTGGTATTTTCAAACACGCCCGTGCCATCAATGCCTTCACCAATGGAACGACCAATAGTTATAAGCGCCTGGTGCCTGGGTTTGAAGCACCGGTGATGCTGGCTTATTCCGCTCGTAACCGTTCGGCCTCCGTGCGTATTCCTTTTGTTTCATCCCCAAAGGCAGCACGTGTCGAAGTAAGGTTTCCGGATTCCTCGGGTAACGCTTATCTGACTTTTGCAGCCCTGTTGATGGCAGGCCTGGATGGAATTGCCAATAAAATCGATCCCGGCGAAGCAATGGATAAAGACCTTTATGATCTTTCCCCGGAAGAGGCAAAAGGAATTCCAACTGTCTGTTCGTCGCTGGATCAGGCCCTTGAGTGTCTCGACCAGGACCGAGCGTTTCTGACCGCAGGTGATGTATTTTCTGACGATATGATCGATGGTTATATCAAACTGAAAATGGATGAAGTTACCCGCTTGCGTCAGACCACCCATCCGGTTGAGTTTGATATGTATTACAGCTGTTAAGTAGGGTTTCGGGCGGCACCCTGGTGGGTGCCGCCCGAGCGAGGGAGGTGAGATTTTGAACCTTTTTCCCAGGCTCAATGTCACGGCTTATCGAGATTGGCTGTTGCTGGTCGCGCTGATTGGCGCCACCATGTTTTTTCCTCACCGCACTGCTGCCGACGACTCCATTACCGTTTATCGATGGCAGAGTCCGGATGGTACCGTCGAGTATTCCGACGAGCCGCGTAGTGGCGCTGAACCGGTAACGGTTGAGGAGCCAATGATTCAACCCTCTCCACGTCTACCCCTTAAGCGCCAACAGCGGTCTACCAGCGAGTTTAGCTATCGCTCATTGAACATTGCGGAACCCGTTGCTGAAGCGACGTTTCGCAACAGTGAAGCTGATGAGATTACGGTGGTTGGTTCGATTGAACCGGCATTGCGCAAAAGGGATCAGGTGTTTCTGCTGGTGGATGGCACTGTCGTTGCTGAGGCGAAGTCGCTGTCTGTTAAGAGCGGTCGACTCGAACGCGGTCGCCACCTGCTTCAACTGCAAATACGGTCGGATGATGGCGAGACGATTATACAGAGCGATACGGTTGCGATTAATGTGCACAGAGCTGTCGCCCGCTCCCAGGCGGGTGGTGCCAACTAACCCCCGTAAGTGTCTCCGTGGTTGAGGCGAAGCAGTTATTAGGCAGTTCTGCCAGTTATATCGATAACTTACAGACGGCCATTCTGATGTTGGCGGGAGATCTGGCTGTGCTGGATCTCAACAGTGCTGCTGAAAACATGCTGGGCATGAGTGCCCGACAACTCATCGGTCGACCGATCCGGGAAGCCTGGATAAACGCTGACGAATTTCGGGAAAGGCTTAGTTCTGCCATTACTAATCAGGCGGCTTTGACCCAGCACGACGTGCTCGTCGTCACCGGCGCAGCCCCGGCTAGAACCTATAGCTGTGCGATAACACCCGTGACCGTTGATTCACACGGTGATTGCCTGCTAATTGAGTTTACGATTACGGATGCTTCGCCAGCGATGATTCGTGACGCCGAGATGCACTCCTTGCGTCAGGTCAGTGATGGCATGTTGCGGGGCTTTGCTCATGAAGTGAAAAACCCACTGGGTGGTTTACGAGGTGCGGCCCAGCTGCTGGAACGCGAGCTGCCTAGCGAGGAGTTGCGTGAATATACCAGCGTGATTTTGAGTGAGGCGGATCGACTCGCCAACCTGGTAGACCGGATGCTGGCGCGCAACGCGGCGCCAGAGATGACGAGTCTGAACCTGCATGAAATTCTCGATCGCGTCCATGCGTTAGTCTCTGTCTCTTATACACATCTCCGAGCCCACGAGACCTCTCTACATCTCG
>CAJXVN010000042.1 GCA_913060775.1 uncultured Gammaproteobacteria bacterium
TGACCATCCTGACCGAGTTTGGCAACCATGATGCGTGGCCGCCGGCCTTCCTCTTCGGCGAACTTTTCAATGTCGTCCTGCAGAACCGCCCAGTTACCGTCGCCTTCGTAGGCTTTGCCGTAGACACCAGACACAGACCGGATTTGTGCTTGATAACGACCGAAATGTTTTTCCATGGCGTCGCTAATCTCCCCAACGGTGGCGCGGGCGCGGGTAGCCTCGACCGCTAATGCCAGCAGGTTGCCCTGGTTAGTTTCCGCGGCGCTGGAAAGTGCCGATAGCGCCTTATCCACCTGAGCCTGATCACGGCTTTCTCGGATCGCTTTGAGCCGCGCCACCTGACCTTCCAGTACTTTGGCGTTATCGATATCCAGAATGTCGATTTCCGCCTCTTCGTCCAGCCGATATTTGTTAACGCCGACAATAACGTCATCGCCGCGATCGATCCGTGCCTGCTTTTCGGCAGCGCATTCTTCGATACGTAATTTGGGCATACCACTATCGATGGCTTTGGTCATGCCGCCAAGGGCGTCCACCTCTTCAATAATTTCCCAGGCATTGTCGGCCATTTCCTGGGTGAGCTTTTCCATCATGTAGGAACCGGCCCAGGGATCGATGACGTCGGTGATATGGGTCTCTTCCTGGATTACTAATTGGGTGTTACGGGCAATGCGGGATGAAAACTCGGTCGGCAGGGCAATGGCTTCGTCCAGCGCATTGGTGTGTAGGCTCTGAGTGCCCCCAAACACCGCAGCCATGGCTTCGATGGTGGTCCGTACCACGTTGTTATAGGGGTCCTGCTCGGTGAGTGACCAGCCGGAAGTTTGGCAGTGGGTGCGCAACATCAGTGATTTCGGATTAGCAGGCTCAAATTCTTTCATGATGCGGTGCCAGAGCAGACGGGCGGCGCGAAGCTTGGCCACCTCCAGGTAAAAATTCATGCCGATGGCGAAGAAAAACGACAGCCTGGGTGCGAAGGAGTCAACGTCCATGCCAGCCTGCAGAGCAGTTTTAACGTATTCCTTGCCATCGGCCAGGGTAAACGCCAGTTCCAGCGCCTGATTCGCCCCGGCTTCCTGCAGGTGATAGCCGGAGATGGAGATGGAATTGAACCGCGGCATATTCTCAGCGGTGTAAGCCATGATGTCGCGAATAATCCGAATCGATGGCTCCGGCGGGTAGATATAGGTATTGCGAACCATGAACTCTTTGAGGATGTCATTCTGAATCGTTCCGGCGAGCTTTTCCTGGCTCACGCCCTGTTCTTCGGCTGCAACGATATAGCCGGCAAGAACGGGTAATACCGCACCATTCATGGTCATCGACACCGACACTTCGTCGAGAGGGATGCCATCAAACAGTATTTTCATGTCCTCCACTGAATCGATGGCCACCCCGGCCTTACCGACATCTCCGACCACGCGGGGATGATCCGAGTCGTAGCCGCGGTGGGTGGCCAGATCGAAGGCGACCGATACGCCCTGGCCGCCAGCGGCGAGGGATTTGCGATAAAAAGCGTTGGATTCCTCGGCGGTGGAGAAGCCTGCATACTGACGGATCGTCCAGGGGCGGCCCGCATACATGGTCGCCTGGGGGCCACGAACGTAGGGCGCCGCGCCGGGCAGGGTGTTAGTGTGCTCCAGCCCCTCGAGGTCTTCGGCCGTGTAGAGTGGTTTAACGACGATACCTTCCGGCGTATTCCAGTTGAGATCTTCCAGAGTCCGTTTGCCTCGCAGGGATTTTTCAGCGGCTTGTTGCCAGGCTTCCAGGTTTGTTTCTGAATCACTCACGTGCTTCTCCATTGCTTTAATATTGTCGAATCTGGATCGAAATCTTGATTGAATCTGGGTGAATCCGGCATTTTAACCCGTGAGGCGAGTTATTGGGCTTCCCGGCTGTTCTGAAAGAGGCTGGCAAAGGCTATTTGAGACGGTGTTTAAGGTGCCGGGTGTGTGGCGGCCGGTCCCGTCGATGGCTCTATGGCGAAGCAAGAGAACTGCGCCGGTGTTCGCAATTTCGTTTATTCAAACCAGGCGGCCCATACAGCTCCCGAGGCCAGTGGTCGTTCATCAATCAGGTAGGCATGGCTAACAGGAAATCCGATCGAATGAAATTATCAGACTTACAGTTCGACAATCGTTTTAGTAGTGAGCTTCCGGCCGACTCAACGACTGAAAACCGACCAAGGCAGGTGACCCAGGCGGCCTATTCCTGGGTCGCGCCGAAGCCGTTCGAGTCCCCTGAACTGTTGGCGTTTTCAACCGAGGTCGCTGAGCTGGTAGGCATAGACGCCGATGAAGCGCCGGAGGAATTAGCAAGGCTGTTTTCCGGGAAAGCCCTGCTCCCCGGTATGCAGCCCTATGCCATGTGTTACGGGGGGCATCAGTTTGGTAACTGGGCGGGCCAGCTGGGTGATGGCAGGGCGATTAACCTGGGCGAGGTGATTAATGACCGGGGCGAATACTGGGCCCTGCAACTGAAGGGCGCCGGACCGACTCCCTATTCACGAACGGCCGATGGTTTTGCGGTTTTGCGCTCATCGATTCGCGAGTTTCTCTGCAGTGAGGCGATGTTTCATCTGGGCGTGCCGACGACCCGAGCGCTGAGTCTGGTCACCACCGGCGAGCAGGTCATGCGGGACATGTTTTATGACGGCCGTCCCGGATTAGAGGCAGGCGCGGTGGTCTGTCGGGTGGCGCCCTCATTTATCCGATTTGGGCAGTTTCAGTTACCCGCCAGTCGCCAGGATTACACGCTGCTCAAGCAGTTTGCGGATTTTACGCTGGTCAACCATTTTCCCCACCTGATGGCGGCTGGCAGCGAACCGGGCGCGGAACACTACGCGGCGATGTTTGCTGAAGTGTGCCAGCTCACCGCGAAGATGGTGGTGCAGTGGGAGCGAGTGGGGTTTGTCCACGGCGTGATGAACACCGACAACATGTCGATACTGGGTTTGACGATTGATTATGGCCCCTATGGCTGGCTTGATAACTACGATCCCGACTGGACCCCGAATACGACCGATGCCGGCAACCGCCGGTACCGGTTTGGGAATCAGGCCGAGATCGCCCACTGGAATCTCTATCAGCTGGCCAATGCCCTTTATCCGCTGATTGATGATGCCGATCCGCTGGAGGCGGGTATTGCCAGTTATCGGCGCGAAGTCAATGAGCTGCGACAGCGCACCATGGCCAGTAAGCTCGGCCTGACGACTCAGGATGACAGTGATGGTGAGCTGGTCACCGAGCTGCTGGCATTGCTGGCAATCGTGGAGACTGACATGACCCTGTTTTACCGTAATCTGGGTGGTTTAAAGGTTGGATCACTTTGCGATCCGCAAATCCCTGATGAACAACTGCTGGAACCACTTGCGGACTGTTATTACGTGCTTGATCAGCTGGATGGGCCCTATGTTGAGCGGATGGCAGCCTGGCTGCGTCGTTACGGAAAACGCCTGCAGAAGGAGGGCTCCGATGATGCGGCAAGGCAGCAACGGATGAATCGGGTTAACCCCCGATATGTGTTGCGAAATTACCTGGCGCAACTGGCCATCGACAAGGCTGAAGCAGGCGACTATTCGGTGCTGCACGAATTGTTTGAGCTGATCAAGCGGCCCTATGACGAACAGCCCGAATTTGAAAAATATGCCGGCAAACGCCCCGACTGGGCAAGAGAGCGGGCAGGGTGCTCAATGCTCTCCTGCAGCTCTTAAACGGCCGAGTTGATTAATCACCCCACGAAGCGGAGCTAATGACTCGGCCGTCGCATGATTGACGATAACCGGATTTGGTGTTGTTATTGCCGTTAGCTCGCCCATAAGGGTGTTACGGTGAATGGGTGCTGAGTTCACAAGCGACTGTTTTTGCCATTCGGCTACCGGCTATCCCTGAACCGGAGGTTCTCTGGTTTGTTTCGATCAGCGGGTAGAGCTTTAACTGGAGAGAGGACCGCTGTTACCTGGTCAGGTAACCGCTGGTTCCATAGGAGGAAGTAATGAATACCCTTACCGATTTTGATCTGCCGCCACTGGAAAGTCTGGTTCAGGATGATCCTGAAAATAAATCATTCTTTGTCGATAAACAGGTGTTTACCGATCCGCGAATTTTCGAACTCGAAATGGAGCGTATTTTTGAATCGAGTTGGGTGTTTTTGTGCCATGAGAGCCTGATTCCCGACAATAACGATTTTTATACCACTGACATCGGGCGCCGGCCGGTGGTGGTGACGCGGGACGACGAAGGTCAGATCAATGCCTTTATTAATGCCTGTGCCCATCGTGGCGCGCAGCTATGTCGCACCGAGCGCGGTAACCAGAAGTTCATCACCTGCGCTTACCACGGCTGGGTATTTAACAGTGCCGGCGACTGCGTGGATATCCGTGATCAGGAAAAGGGTAACTACGCCAGGCGGTTTGACGACGATAGCCATAACCTGAAGCGTCTCGCCCGGGTGGAGTCTTACCGGGGTTTCATTTTTGGTAGTCTCGCCGATGAGGTGCCGACACTGATCGAGCATCTGGCAGAAGCTCGCCATTTTATCGATCTGGTGGTTGATCAAAGCGATGGCGGTCAGGAGGTGGTTCGAGGTTCTTCGCGCTATCAGCACGTGGGTAACTGGAAGATGCAGCCGGAAAACGGCATTGACGGATACCACGCACTGGCTACCCACGGTAACTATTTCAAATTGATTGCCACGGCACCGCAACGCCACGCGAAACAGGATGATTCGGCAAAAGATCTGAAAAGGCCGTTCGACGATAAGGTATTGATGGGGGAGAGCGGCTGGTACGACCTGGGTAATGGTCACACGGTGATGTGGTTAACCTTCCCACGACCGGAAAATCGACCGATTTTTTCGCGCTATGAAGCGCTCAAGGAGAAACACGGCGAAGGACGCGCCAGGTGGATGGTTGAACGCCAGCGCAACCTGGTGATTTATCCTAACCTGCTGCTGATGGAACACATTTCCACTCAGATCCGGGTAATTCAACCCCGCAGCGTCGATAAGACGGCGGTGAAAATTTACTGCCTGGGAACGGTGGGGGAGTCCCAGCAGGAACGCACCCTGCGGATCCGTCAATATGAAGATTTTTATAACGCCAGTGGCCTGGCGACTCCGGATGATCTGGTCAATTTTGATGCCTGTCACGCCGGTTATCTGGGTGGCGACGGCGAATGGGTGGACGGTTACGCCCGGGGGATGGAAAACCAGGTTCCGCAACCCGATTATGCGGCGAAAGAACTCGGCATGAATCCCGTGGCCGGTGGTGCGGACGCAGAGGATGAAACCCTGCTGGTGGGACAGCACCGCCAATGGCACCGGTTGATGAGTAAAGGCAGTATTTAACCGGTCCTGACTACCCGCGGTCTCTAAATAAAACGGATACCGGCGAGACGGGTATCCGTTTTTTGTTCTGCGGCAGGGGGGTTCCCTCCGTGGGTTCTGTTGCCCGGCGCAGCCTGATGACTCCATTAGCTATCAATCGTGGTAGTGGATTCCCTTGATCAAAGTCAATCTCCTGATGGCGATTTGCACCTAGAGTGCGACGCTGATGACCGTCATGGAGAACTTAAAAAATGAACAGTGTTAAAGAGGGGATTGATTTCAGTGAACTGATTCAGGATGACCGAATTCATGGATCGCTCTATACCGATGCCGATATCTACAATGAAGAACTGACCCGGATTTTTTACAATGGCTGGGTATTTGTGGGTCACGATAGTGAAATACCCGAATCGGGAGACTGGGTTCGACGCAATATCGGTGAGCAACCGGTATTGATGATTCGAGATAAAACCGGCCAGGTACAGGTGCTGATGAACCGCTGTACCCATCGAGGAAATCTGCTATTTACCAATAAAGCCGGTAACGATCACCATCTGCTTTGCCCCTACCATGGCTGGGTTTTTGATGCCGACGGTACGCTGCTGGATACGCCCGAAGCGGGAGGCTATGGTAAACAGTTCAATAAGCCTGATTTCAACATCCCCAAAGTTAACCATGTCGATAGCTATCGCGGATTTGTATTTGCCTGCGCAGCGGAAGAGGCCATTACCCTGGCCGAGCACCTGGGCGATGCGGCGCAATTGCTTGATCGCGTTGCCGATATGTCACCGTCCGGTGAAATAGAACTCTCTGGCGGCTGGTTACAACACCGATTCAAGGCTAACTGGAAAATGCTGCCGGAGAACGATACCGACGGTTATCACGTTGCCTCAACTCATCAGTCGTTTGTGATGGCGACTAGTTCACAGGCACCTGATTATGTGGGTGAAGATTCACTGCCGCAGGTTCGGGACTGGGGTAATGGTCACACCGAAATCGACTTCACCCCCGGGTACCGTAAGGTTGATAAAACCTTCGAGTGGTATGGCCGACTGTCGGAATCGAAAGTCCCTGATTACATCGCGGCAATGGAGCAGCGCTACGGTAAAGAAGAAGCGCGTAAGAAGCTGGTTGACGGGCCGCCCCACGCCATTATTTTTCCAAATCTCTTTCTGGCCGAAATGAATATCGTCTACTACTACCCGGTGGCACCCGACGAATGCGTGCAGGTCTATACCCCCCTGTATCTAAAAGGCGCACCGGAGTTGAACAAACGTACCATCCGGCAAACCGAAGGAGCGGTAGGCCCAGCGGCTTTTTTACTGGCCGATGATGTCACCATTGCCGAGCGCACCCAGATTGGTCTGCGTGCACATGGCTCCGACTGGCTTGACCTGAGTCGGGGGGTTGATCGTGAAGAGGTCGATAAAGACGGTCATCCCGTCTCTCATCTATCCGATGAAACCTCGAATCGTGCCTTCTGGAACCATTACAAAGCGGTGATGAATCAGTAATAAACCGCATATCTTGATTTAGGGATCAAATCATGTTGCCTTACGAAGAGAAAGAACGGGTGGTGGCATTTATCCACCTTGAAGCACAACTGGCTGATGAAGCTCGCTACGACGAATGGGAAGCGCTGTGGAGTGATCAGGCTAACTACTGGGTACCGCGTCGAGACGGGCTGGATCCGGCAACCCAGGTTTCGCACATTAACGATAACCGGGCGCGTATCGCCACCCGAGTGGCCCAGCTAAAAACCGGTTATCGTTACAGTCAGGAGCCGGCTTCGCCAATGCGCAGGCTGGTGTCAAACATCGAGATTGAACCCCTCGATGAGAGTGGTTATCGGGTAGCCAGTAATTTTCTGCTGCTGGAACTGGCTGTCCAGTCCACCAACGACCTGCACCTCTGGGGCGGGCGAGTGACCCATGAACTCGAACGAGCGGGGAACGAATTAAAAATGCGTAGCAAAAAGGTAGTGCTGGTTAACGGCGATGAGCCGATTCCTAATCTTGCGTTTTTGATCTGACTGACCGAAAGCGTCCTCAACGCAGCTAGCCCATGGGCGGTAAATCCGCTGACCGATCTGCATCAACCGGGGGTTTTGGTCCCTGCCAGTTACCCGGCCAGATGCCGGATTTCCCCGGTGCCAGAATCCCCACCGGGTCAACCGCATCCTTGATTTTTTGCAGGGTTTTGTCGAGGCCGTTGTCCTGTGCGCTGTAGGTATCGGCGACCAGGTCCATGAACTCGACGTGGGCTTTTAACTCGCCAAAACCGATACTGGCGGCCGCCAGGATGATTTCTCGCGAACATTCATAGGCACGGCGGCGTTCCTCTTCGTCGCGGGGATCGAACATAATCATCAGCAACTTGATCACGCCGCGGAAGGCGGCCACGTATTCGGTGATGTAATCAAAGCCGTGCCGGTTCATGATTTCACGCATCATGTTGGTGGCTTTGACGCAGATGTCCCCGTAAAGCGGAGCGATGGGGGTGAAATTGATGTGACCGCCACCGCGCCAGTTCACAATGTGAAACTCGCTCATGTTGGGTTCGCCGCGCATTAATTTGGTGCGATAAGCCCAGCCCACATCATCCGCGGGGCGGTCGCCTTCCTCGAAAAACTGCACGCCGGGGATGTCGGCAAAACTGCCACGAATGGCGTCCCACTGCATCTCAATATTCGCCGGCAGACCGTAGAGTCCACCCCACATATTCCACCAGCCAAGCTCCAGGTCGCTACGAGCCTGTTCCCACACCTCGTTAGGCATGGGTGATTTTTCGTTCCAGTAATCCGACCGGGGGCGCTGTACGCCGACGCTGTAGCTCAGGTGCTCTAGTATTACTGCGTTTTGATAAACCATGGAGACTTTAAGCGGTCGAATGCGCTCGATAATGGTGTGCAGGTCAGCTTCGCGTTCGAAGGAAATCATGAAGGGTTTGTGGGCCGGCGGTTTGGGCATCAGCCAGATACCCATCTTGGTGACGATGCCGAAGTTACCCTGGGTGAACATGCCATCCACATAAGGCCCATAACCATATTTGAATACCGAACTGGCGTTACTGTTAGGCATGGCCCCCATGCCGGTGCGGACCAGCGAGCCGTCGGCGAGCATCACTTCCATGCCGCACTGAAAAACGAAGTGATCGCCATAGGGGGTGTAACCCGCACCATGTTCCATGGCATTACCAATGACACCGCCCCAGCCAGGCGCGGCGCAGTCAATCCAGAGATCGGAGCCGATATCCTGCAGATGCTGGTAAAGCTGGATGTACGAAACCCCCGGTTCGACCACCGCGTAACCGAGTTTTTCGTTGACTTCCAGTACCTGATTCATCCGTTTCATATCAACGACCAGATAACCGTTCAGTCGCGGAACCGGGCCACCATAACCGAAGTTTTTACCCGTACCGTAATACCAGACGGGAATCGCCAGCTGATTAGCCAGTTGCAGCACTTTCTGTGCCTGTTCCAGATTAGCGGGGGCCACCGCAGCAGACGGTATGCGAAGCTCTGGCGGCGTCGGTGACATGCGGTCCAGGTAGGGGCTTAATTCGCTCTGAGGGTCAGTAAATACCCACTCATCACCGACCAGGTTGCGTAACTCGGATAACGCCCGCTGAAAGACGGCAGGATCGATATTAGGGGGAGTGATGGTGGCCATTAGGAGCTCCTCTATCGTGACCAGCAGGGCTTGGCTGATCAGGCATTGATTTGTGTACTTGTCTAAGGATTGGCTTGTCGGTGCATCAATAGTACAAGAGTTGTGGGTCTGGTTAACGGGAGTCGATTAATTCTTCTCGTACTGCTCGACCAGTACAAATTTAGTCACTTTGCCGGTGGGGGTTCGGGGCAAGGGCTCATCCTGAAAGAAAACCTGTTTCGGCGCCTTAAACCCGGCCAGCTCAGATTTGCAGTGGGCGATTACCTGATCGGCACGAATGTCATGGCCGGGGTGGTTAACCACGATGGCGGTTACCTGTTCACCCCAGATATCATCGGCCAGGCCGATGACCGCGCACTCGGCGATGCCATCAAGACCGAGGATCGCCTCTTCGACCTCCAGCGAGAAAACATTCTGGCCACCGCTGATGATCATGTCCTTGTCGCGACCGGCAACATAGAGGAAACGCTCCGTATCAAACCGACCTAAATCGCCGGTGTGAACCCAGCCATCGCGAAAGGTCTCCGCGGATTTCTCCGGGTTCAGGTAGTAACCGTCAGTGGCGCAGGGCGACCGGGCGATGATATGCCCGACCTCGCCTGGGGGCAGGTCTGAACCCTGATCATCAATCACTCGTACCTCAGCCATTTCGATCTGCCTGCCGACTGAATCGGGTTTGGCGAGCTTGTCTGCCGGTTTGCTGAGGGTGACGATGCCGGTTTCCTGCATGCCGTAGTATTCATAGAGATGGGGGCAGAGCAGTTCTCGGGATCGTTCACGCAAGGGCGCGGGTAGCGGTGCGCCAGCAAAGACAATCCCGCGTAGCGAACTCAGGTCATAATTTTCAAGGCCAGGTTCGGCCATCATCACCGCGGCCATTGTCGGTACCAGATTGGTAATAGTGATGGCTTCGCGCTGGATAACGCTAAGTGCTTCTGCAGCAGAAAAATTAAGCATTACATTGCGGGCACCGGCAAAAATTGAGCTGGAAATCCAGCCAAAACCAACCCTGCCAAACGCCGGGAATACCGTCAGGGTGTTGTCCTGCTCAGTCAGGTCGTGGCAATCCGCCATTGACTGGGTGGCGACCAGGTTGTTCTGGTGATTGAGCAAATAAGCTTTGGGCAGGCCGGTGGTGCCAGAAGTGAGATTGAAATAGAACGGGTCTCCAGCGGCGACCTGGGTGTTGGGAGCCGATTCGCTGCTCCGGGCTAACTGCTCATCGTAGTTAGCCGCATAGTCGCGGAGGTCGTCGCCAAACCCGAAAAGCTGGCGCAAATTTGGGCAGGCAGGCCGCACCTGATCTACCGTGTCGTTAAAACGGCTTTCATACAGCAGTCCGGTGGCGCCCATGCTATCGATTAAACCGGTTATGTCCCTGGCAGAGAGGCGGTAATTAAGCGGTATGCCGACAATGCCGGTTTTAGCGAGCATGAAATACCAGTCCACCAGCTCAATCCGGTTAGAGGTGAGCATGGCGACCACGTCACCTTTCTGGTAACCGGCGGCGATCATCGTGTTAGCGAGTCGGTTAGCTCGGCTGTTTAGCTGCGCATAGGTGAACCGCCGGCCGGAGGTAATGCAGACCAGGGCCTCGCGCTGAGGAAATCGAAGGGCGGCGGCCTGCAACAGGTTGGCCAGGCTGGATCTATCTGCGGCTGACGGTTCCATGATGGTTACCCTGAATTGATCAGCGGGCGTGTTTGTCCTGCAACTGGATAATGCGGTAGGCGTATTCGGCAACAGGAATAGCGATGCCCAGCTCTCTGGCTTTGTCGATGTAGGGGCCAAGAATGTAGTCAATTTCGGTCTTGCGACCATTGAGTACATCTAAATGCATGGAGGAGCGTATTTGCTGTCCGGCATCGAGCATGGCCTGGCCCACCGTTTGAAAAAAAGCCACCGCCTCCTCTCGGTCCATGGCGACTGTCTGTTTGTTCCACGACAGGGGCGCGAAAAAATTCTGCGGCTGGTAACCCATGGTGGTGTAGACACCCAGCAGCTCTTTGGCAATGTCGACATAATTCTCGGCTCCCTGACGATCGGCAAAACCGTGTCCGAGTGTCAGTGCTGGATTAATAGCGAGGTTGGTCACAGACCAGGCTGAGGCCGCGCCAATTTGCGCCGCTTTCTCCCATTCCACCTGGTCTATATTGGAGACCGCCTGGGTGCTGAAATTGGCATCATTCAGCGCAGCGGTGATGGCTTCGACTCGCGGGCTGACGGTGCCGTCCAGTTCGCCGATGTAGGCGGTGGTGTCGGCGGTTACTGTGTTGCGAACAATGCCGGGTTCGACCATCTCCGCGCCTTCCACGGTGACCGCGCCGATCACCTTTTCCGCTCCACACCAGTCTGCCAGCGCCGTTTCATTACCCATGCCGTTCTGAAACGAAAACACGCATTTCACCCGCTCTTTGAGGCTACCCGCATCCCGGAGTGTGGCCGCGGTGTCCTTTGATTTGACCAGCAGAATCAGGTAGTCAAATTCGCCGATTGCCTGATCGGCACGGGTAACCGCCGTGAGATTGTCGCGGACGGTGAATTCTCCGCGTCTGCCAGTAAACTGCAGCCCGTCGCTGTTGATTGCATCGACGTGAGCCTGACGACCCACCAGGGTGACATCGACCCCTGATTCGGCCAGGTAGCCGCCGGTTAATGAACCCAGAGCACCGGCACCCAGTACGCAAACTCGCATGTTGAATCCTTATGTAAGATCAAAAAAAGGCCTTGCTGATGTCATCCCCTCAGGAATTGGTCAGCAAGGCCAGTTAGTTTGAAATGCTTACAGTGGCTTATTGATAGGCATCAAACAGGCCGATGGCAATGCCCCGGCAAACGATCTTAATGCCAGCGACGCAGGCTTTCTGGGTCTGAATGTCATCTGCAGCAATATAGGCTTCAAGCAAGCGCAGGCCGTCATTACCGTGCTCCATCTCCACCTCACCGCCATGAATGTCAAACCATTCGGTGTCCGCTTTGGTCAGGCCGTAGTGCTCGATTGCCGCCGTACCCATGCCGCCAAAAATTCGCGGGGTGACCGTTTCGATTCCGACGGCCAGTGCGGCCATGCCTTCAATCCAGGGACGGTGATAGCAGTAGGCCTCCAGCACCATCCGCAGGTTCACTATAAAGTCCTTGGCATCATGGTCCCAGTCGGGGCCATTAACAATGGCATCACCGTTACCGCCAAGCTGGTTGATGGCGTGGGCGAGCATGAAGGGGTGATCACGCTCTATAAAAGCGTTTTCCAGTAAGGCCGCTTTGGATTTGTGGTCGTTTTTGGGTGCCCGGGCGGCTAGTGCTGCCACGTACTCCGGAAACCCCGTGATCACCCAACAGAGATCAGAAAGCAGCTTAATGAGTTTTTCACGGGGGAAGGTGCCGGCACGAATCTGGTCCATTACCGGGTGGTTATAGCCCTGTTCCGCTAACGGAATTAGCAGGTGATCGCGGGTTTCCAGTAGCCAGGCGGCGTCAACGTCAACCAGGTACTCCGTTGCTTCTATTGCTGCAGTAGACATAATTATTCCTCCTCAGGAACTTGCGCATCACCGGATTTGGCCAAGCGCTCGAACATTACTCCCTAGTTCGCTTTCGCATCTTACTCCCGCATTCCACCCGCACGGAAGTGAAAAATAACCGGTTGGGTTCTGTTCGTTGTGGAGTGACCGGGTGTGGTTGGGTGGTTCGATCAAGCGTGTGGCCGTTCGATTCCCTGTCGATTCATCCATTCAAAGCAATTCTGCTCGTTGGCATCCCAGCTATTTCGGGGTGATGCCGATTAGCCGTTTATAGTCCTGACAGTGGCAACATCGAGCAGTGTCATCCGGCACCGCCTCTTGGAGAAAAACAGACGAGCAGGGCATACGCTCGGCTTCACCCAGAGCAAGTGATGACCGGGCGCATGAAATGCTCGTCGAATACTGGTGATACTCAGAAAACTTCCCTGCAGGTCACCACTTATATTCCCGAAAAGGTCGCCCCGCCGTCCACGTAAAGCGTCTGTCCACTGACAAAATCGCTCAATTCTGAGCAGAGATAGACGGCGCTGCCAACCAGGTCATCCGGGTACTGTTCGCGGCCGAGTGCGCAGACATTTTTCATATCATCGGTGATGGCATGAGCGTCGAAGTTATCCATTATGTCGATGGAAGCCTGAGACTGGATGAATCCCGGAGAAATGGTATTAACCCGAATGCCTTCTGGGCCCAGTTCCTTGGCCAGACAGCGTGACAGGGTGGCGATGGCCCCTTTACTGGTTACGTAGTGCAGCAGGTGGGCGGCGCCGAGGGCCACTGTGTTAGAGGAGATGTTAATGATCTTGCCGTAGCCCTGCTGGCGCATGGCCGGTGCCACGGCTTTGCAGCAGTTCCATGCGCCCTTGACGTTGACCGCCATCATGTTGTCCCAGGACTGTTCGTCGATGGCGTCAAATGGCATAAGCTCGGCGCCTTTGGTTTTATCGCTGGGGCCAAAAAGGGCGGCATTGTTGATTAATCCGTCGATGCGGCCAAAATTATCGAGCGCGGCGGCGGCCATTGCCCGGCAGCTGTCCATATCGGTGACATCCAGTGCCACGCCGATCGCTGCACCTTTGCCAGCCGCGTCGATCTGGCTAACCGTATCCGCCGTGTCAAGAATGTCGGCGACGACTACATTGGCCCCCTGCGCGGCCAGTGCCAGACTATAGGCCTGACCAATCCCGCGGGCGGAACCGGTGACGATAATGGTTTTTCCTGTTAGCAGGTCGGACATGTTGCTCTCTCCTCATAATATAAAAACGGTAGCGGGCGGGTTGCCCGTTGGACGCTTTACCCCAGGCCGCCAGCGTATCGCAATTGGCCGATTCGTTTAAGATAGTCTGGCAAATAATCGGGGAGGGGAAGGTGACAGGAAAGACTAGCGAAGCCAGGGAGAGGGTGGAGGTGCGAACAGCACCGGACCTGATTAATCCGTTCCAGCTTAATGCCATGGAGCCGGCCGACAGCGCTTTCATTGAAGACCTGGGCGTGGGCCGGCTGCTCGACCAGATGCCCTTCAGTGCCCCCGCTAGCCGGACAGTGGCGTTGCAGATGCTGGTGGAACTGCAGTGTGATCCGGCGACACTGGAATTTCGACAGCAGTTACTGACAGACCTGCTGGAATCTCAGGCTCTGCGCGCCTCGCTCCATCAGCTGTTGGGCAGTTTGCTGGTGATTAACCGGCAGAGCAATGAGTTTGGCTGGGGAAGTGATCTTCCCACTGGTTTAAGCCTGCTGCGTAACTACTGTCAGTTGTTGCGAGAGCCCCCGGATTTTTCACCGGCAAAATCCGCGGGTCTGCACCAACTTGATGAATTTCTGGCGACCCTGGCAAGGTCACCGCTTTATGCCGACATCGAACTGTTTCTGGAGCAGGTGAGCAATCTGGGCGGGTTGCAGCTGCGGGTGACCGTGGATGACAAAGGTGTGCCGGCGGAGATCTCTACCTTTAAATTGCTGGATGGCGAGGAGGTGAATCAACCCAATTTTCTGCACTGGGGAGAGGATGAATCCCCGCTACATCGACGTCAGGCATTGCGCGATCCGGGGGGGCTAAACCATCTGGGCCAGCAGTTACAGAATTTTCTGTCGAGGGAATTTGTCGCCGTGATCTATCGGTTTAATCAGGCCATTGCGGATCTTGCAGGACTGCTGGATGCAGTGGATGTTTACTGGGCCATGGCGAGCTGTTTTGAGAACTGGCGGCAACGGGGAATTGAAATTTGTCTGCCGGAAATCTTGCCGATGGAACGGCGCGAGGCAACCATCATCGCAGCCCGTAATCCGTTGATTGAGTCAGGGGGCCGTGGTGATCAGGAGGCTGCTGAAATTGTTGCCAACGATTTAACCCGCAGTGCCGAGCAGAATTTGCTGCTAATTACCGGTGCTAACAATGGTGGCAAGACCACCTACATCAAAACTGCGGGTCTGATCCAGTTGCTGGGCCAGAAAGGGCTTTATGTGCCCGCGCGCCAGGCCAGTTTGAGTGAAGTGGATGGGATTTTCAGCCACTTTGTTGCAACCGATGATATTGGCCGTGGTGAGGGGCGTTATCGCAATGAGTTACGGCGAATGCGTACCATCCTGGAGCGGGCAACGCCTTATAGTCTGGTCATTCTTGACGAACCCTGTGGTGGCACGGACCACCGCGAAGGTCAGCGCCAGTCTCTGATATTGCTGAAAGGGTTTCACCTGCTCGGTGCGGCCACCTTTTTTACGACCCATATGCACGAAATGGCCAGCGCCATGTCGGCTGACCAGTGGCCCGGTGTCCGGCAGTTACAGGCAGTTACCGCCGTTGATGATGACAGCGGCGAACTTCACTACCTGTATCAAATCGCGCCGGGTATCGCTCGGCGCAGCTATGGCGAACAGATAGCCGCGACATTGGGGCTGGGTGAAACCGAAGTCCTGAGGGTGATCAGAGAGCAGGCCGCCGAACGGGGATATGACCAGTTGCTGCGGGGGCAGAGTACTCGTTAAATCAGGTCGGCCAGCAGTCCACGGCCCCACGTAAGGGCCGTGGACAGGGCTGGTCAGGTGTCGGCAGTGGCGGTTACAGCCATGGCCTGCCTGGCCTTTTTCTGGTGATCGGTGGCCAGAAGCAGGTAAAAGGCCGGCACAACAAACAGGGTAAACAGGGTACCGATGCCCAGACCAGTGCTAATCACCAGACCGATATCAAATCGACTCACCGCGCCGGGTCCGGTTGCCAGCAGTAGTGGCACCATGGCCATGATCATTGCCATGGTGGTCATTAAAATCGGCCGTAATCGCACGGCGGCAGCCTTTTCCACGGCGGCACGCCGGGATAAACCCTCGTGAATCTGCACCTCGTTAGCAAACTGAACAATCAGGATGCCGTTCTTCGCGATCAGTCCAATCAGGGTAATGAGCCCCACCTGGGTATAGATGTTGATGGTGGCGGCACCGAGCATGATAAATGCCAGCGCACTACCCACCGACAGCGGTACTGAAATCATAATAATAAAGGGATCGCGCCAGGATTCGAATTGCGCGGCCAGTACCAGGTAGATGACGATCAGCGACATAAAAAAGGTCGATACCAGCGCACCGCTCTGGTCCATAAATTGCTGTCTCTTATACACATCTCCGAGCC
>CAJXVN010000043.1 GCA_913060775.1 uncultured Gammaproteobacteria bacterium
CTCTTCGTCGGCAGCGTCAGATGTGTATAAGAGACAGATGCACGCTTGTATATCGCCCAATTTGCTCAGGGACTTGAGCCGCTAGATATTACCCACGACCACTTCGTTGAAGATGCCATTCTCACCGCCCGCGACCTGGGCGGTGAAGTTTCTCCGTCAATAAGGTGCCAGTCGCGCAACCTGCTTATCAATGGATTGCGGCTCCACGTGCTCGACTGGGGAGAGCCGACCAGTCCCACATTGATTTTGCTGCACGGTGGTGTGGTCAGCTGCCGCACCTGGGGGCCGTTTTGCGCCATGCTGGCCGATAAATACCGGTTAATAGCGGTGGACATGCGCGGTCACGGCGACAGCGAATGGCCCCGCGATGGCGATTCCAACCACAACCTTATGGCGGATGACCTGGCGAAGTTGATCACGACCCTGGAGCTGGATAACCCCATCGTCGTCGGCCACTCTGTCGGCGGTATGCTGCTAATGCGGGTCATGTTGAAATCTCCCGAACTACTGGGCAGCGCAGTGCTGGTGGATGTTGGGCCTAAGACCGCCTACAACGGCTGGAAAGCCCGTAACGAGGTGACCGAGCCGAGCCGTTTGTACGATGAGCTTGAGGAGTATGTGCAGCGTAACGCACCCCGATTAAAGCGCAGCGAAGAACATATGCGTCGTAACGCCCGGCATGAATTTATGCAGCGCATGGATGGTCGGTATCAGCTCAAATACGACCCTCGTCACCCGATGGGCGGACCGGATGAAAAGACCATGCCTGGTCTACCGACTCTGGAACAGATGGTTGCCTATCAGGGGCGCTGTTTAGTTGTGCGTGGCGGTAATAGCTGGTTTCTTGCAGCCGAAGATGCGGAGGAGTTTGCAGCAACACTACCGCGAGGAGAACTGGCCACTGTGCCCGATTGTGACCACCCGGTTTACATCGAAAACCCGGTCGGGCTAGCCACCGTGATAGAGGCTTACGTAGATAGTCTCGAATTCGTTACGGGAGCGGTCGCGTGAGTTACCTTAACGCCGCTGCAGATAACTATGAGTCGGTTCGGCTTAATGACACCCCTGAGTTTGCAGAGTTGCTGGCCATCTCCGACGAATTTGGTTTAGAAGTGAATAACCCACCGACCTGCGTGGCCCGTAATCTGGTGGTGCGCGGACTGCGGTTTAATGTGCTTGACTGGGCGGGGCCGGCCGACGGAGATAGTAAGCACACCCTGTTCATGGTTCACGGTGGGGCAGTTACCTCTCACACCTGGGACCTGGTTGCCCTGCAACTGGCGCGCCGGTATCGGGTGGTGACGCCGGACATTCGCAGTCATGGTGATAGTGAATGGGCCCGTGACGGAGATTATGACCATCATGAAATGATGGAAGACCTGGCAGCGATTATGCGGGAGATGGATCTGCCACCCAGTGTCGTTATTGGTCACTCAATGGGCGGTGCACTGGTGGAGCGACTGGCGTTGGCTCATCCGGAATTAACCCGAGCCATTGCCATCGTGGATTTCACCCCGGAGTCTAATTACCCGGGGTTGCCTATTGATGTGGTGCGGCTTTTTGACAGCATCGAGCACTATGCCGAGCGTGCCTCAAAATACGGTGACCGTAAACTGTCAGAAGTAACCTATGCCGCCCGACATGAACTGCTGCAGCGGCTCGATGGCAAGTTGATGCCCAAGCACGACCCTCGCCACGGCATGGGTGGCCCTGGGCCGGGTTATTACCCTGGTACCCCCGGATTTGAATCGATGAAAGCGGTGACGGTACCGGCGGCGGTCATCTGGGGCAGCGATAGTTTTTTTGTAACCGACGAAAAATCTCGGCGACTTGCGGAGGTCATCCCACAGGGCGAAGGCCACTGTATCGAATCAGCGGGTCATCAGGTTTTTCTGGAGCAGCCACAGGCGTTTATTGACGTGGTTAGTGATTTTGTCGACAGGCTTTAAGGAGGCAGTATGAGCAATCCATTTAACCGAGACCTGTTTAACCTCGATGGCCGCACTGCCGTGGTGACCGGTGCCGGTGGTGGGCTGGGACGAGTATTTGCCCAGGCGCTGGGCGCGTTCGGGGCTAGCGTGTTCTGTACCGATATTGACCTGGCCGGGGCTGAGCAAACCGCTGAATCCATTATCCAGTCGGGTGGCAGTGCGGTTCCGCTGCAGGTTGATGCGGCGGACGAATCGAGCATTGCGAACCTCGCTGCTGCCATTGAAGCCGCCGGTAGCCGCTGCGACCTGCTGGTGAATAACGCCGGTATCGCCACCGGTAAATACCGCATCCACGAAATGCCGGTGGATGACTGGGACCGACTCATGGCAATTAACCTGCGCGGTCTATTTCTCTGCACCAGAGCACTGCTGCCGTTCATGGTGGCTAACCAGTCTGGCTCGGTGATTAATATTGCGTCAATCGCCGGATTAGGGGGCGTTTCGCCACAAATACCGGCAGTGTCAGCCAACTACTCCGCATCAAAAGGCGCGGTCATTGCCTTCACCCGTCAGGGCGCCGCGGAATATGGTGGCGACGGCATTCGCTTTAACGCCATCTGCCCCGGCTGGCACCTGGGCACCGAACTGGGCCGCGAAGAAGTCGGCACCCAAACCCCCGAGCAGATCGAGGCCTTCCTCGCCAAACTCCACGAATTCACCCCCATGGGCCGTACGGGCGAACCGGCAGAACTGGCCGGGCTGGTGGTTTATCTGGCTAGTGACGCCGCGTCGTTTCTCACCGGGCAGGTGATTGCTAATGACGGCGGGTGGAGCGCTATTTGAGTTGGTGGAGTAGGTGATCGCGAGTTAGGGGATAGGGACTGATTAGTATACTGTCACCGTGATTCTATAAGTTGTTTTCAACCGGGACGCTCACCGGAGTAATCAATATGAAGATCAACTTAAGACAAGGCAGTGACGGCAGCCAAGGACGCCGAAGACTCGCAGTTCGATCGATAAGACCGTGTACCCGGTGTTCGGTTTTACCGCGGTTTTTAGCTGGTCCGGCTTTCGTGGATGTTGGGGGCAGGGTGTTTAATTTGTTTTCCTCATGACCGATTCTCCTGATCCTGACTCCGGGGTTGCGCAAGCGAGCGCAGCAGTTAATAGGCCTAAGCGATCCCCCTGGCAGCGGATAAAACGCGCCGGGATTTGGTTGCTGGTCATCACTTTTGGGTCGCTGTTCGCCCTGATATTGGCTTTCTGGGGTCATGGCCTTTGGTGGGATTACCAGCATAAGCCGTATGACGTGGATGACCGCTATCGGTGGGAGTGCCCGAGCGCGCCGATGGAGTTTGATTACCAGAGCTCATCATCTACTAGACCAGATGGTGTGGTGAAGATGGGGCCATACACGTTGCGCTATCCAAATGGTTTAAGTGGTTTTGGTTCACCTGCTTTCAGCCGGTACCCGCCCCCACATAGCAAAACGCCAGGGAAGGAGAACCTCGTCATTGATAATTTTGGGCTGCTCTATCCCCGCATGTGGCCGGTGGGCGATGGGCGGCTTAAGCCCTGGGAGAATAACGGCGTACATCGAGTAGATATAGACGTAGCTTACAACCCGGATAACCGACCTTTTAAAGGCTCGGATGAGACCCGGATAACGGAGGTTAGCGACCTAGCGATCCCGTTTCCGAAACTCGGACTATATGGGTTTAGGGGGACAGGGCCGGCCTGGTCAAACAGAACGTATGTTTTCAGGCCGATTGATCCCAAGATTAAGGCGGCCCCTGGTTATGACTTGAAACTGGTTGCCTACAGCGGTTTTGATTATCCGGACGGGCCGGAAGGTGATGGCGGCCCGCCGGTTGTTGTATTTCCGATTCGTGATGACTTATGGGTGAGATACAGCTTTTTTTCCAACCACCTACCCTGTTGGCAACAAATTCATGATGCCGTCTATCGCCGCATTGATTCGATCATTGAGGAGAACGAGTAATGGCCGGTGAAATGTTTACAGTTGAAAATAATAGGAGGACAGACCACGGTTTATAGTGGAATTGAGTCATCAGACTGCCCGAGCGCCGCTATACCAGGACGAATAGTCCGTAATGTTCCCTGTCCCGGACCCGCCGCCAAACTCCACGAACATACCCCCATGGGCCGAACCAGCAGAGCTGGCCGGGCTGGTGGTTAATCTGGCCAGTGATAGAAGGTTTGGAGGCGGAGTAGATTTAGTAAACGGTCGCTGTGGTTGCACAGTAATTTTATTTTGATTCGTTGCTTACTTTTTCCCCGAATCCCCGGGGTTGTAGTTCAGCGCTTGTTCTTCTTTCGAAACTCGAAGGCTTCAACGCATTCGGGCAGGTCATAGAATTTGGGTGTTATGCCGACCTGATCACCGTTGTAATCACCTGCCTGGACATCGCAAACACTCTTCTCTTTGCCTTTATCCAGGCACTCGTTATAAATCTCTAATCGCAGCGGGTAGAGCTTTTTGGCCCTGGCTTTTTCACAGACCTGGTCGAGCCCCGCCTGGTGGGCAACACGCTCTTTGTCGTTGAGGCGCCTAGCATTGGCGGTGGAACAGGCCCAAGCGATGATGATGAGCAGCGCTAACTTTTGGACGTTGCTGTTTCCTCTTTGTTGGGTTCGGCGGGGAGTTTGTATTTATGGTTCGGCGCCGAGTTTGAGTGGCAGGGTTTCGTCGCGGACCCATTCCGACATGGAACCGTCGTAAACGGCGATCTGGTGCTGGCCGCAAAGCTCAAGCGCCAGGCTCACCATGGTGGCCGAAACGCCACCGCCGCAATAGGTAATAACCTGGTCTTTATCAAGTGCGTGGCTGTCTGCAAACAAGCGTTTGAGCTGCTCGGGTGGCAGGAACTCGCCGGTTTCCGGATTGATCAGGTTGTCATAAAAAACATTGTGAGTGCCAGGCAAGTGTCCGGGTCGACCGTGGGTGTTGACCTCCCCGGAGTAGACCTGAGGAGAGAGGGCGTTGATGCCCACTGGTCCGCCGGATTCGATCATGGCCAGCATGGTCTCTTTGTTGGCCCACATGGTTGGTCGCGGAGAGGCGGTGAGCTGGCCCGGTGGGTGGTTGGGCAACAGGTTATCGACCGGTCGATTTTCCCGCTGCCACTTTTCCCAGCCGCCATCGAGTACCGCAACCTTGTCAAAGCCGATGGAGCGTAACATCCACCAGACTCGGGTTGACCACATTGGCAGGCCGCTGTTGCAGAGGACTACGGTACTGCTGTCATCGATGCCTTTGGCGGCCATGATGGCGGCGAAGGTCTCTGCCGGTGGCATCATGAAGGGAATGGGGTGGTCGGGATCGGACAGTTCGGCGATTACATCAATAAAGCTAGCCCCTGGAATGTGCGCGGCCTGCCATTCGCTGTAGCCGTTTTCCGGCAGGTAGCCAAAGCCATCCGGGTTGGGTTTCAGGGTGATGGTGGTATCAAAAACACGTAGGTCACTGTCGTTAAGGTGGTCCACCAGCCAGGCTGTCGTGACGAGGGGGGATTGCATTGAATTTCTCCGTGAATTTCGCCTTTGTCAGTGAGCTTAGTTTACCGTGCAGAAACACCGCAACATCTAAAAACCCGGGGTCCTCCGCCGCGGGTCACGCATCGGATAATCGGCCTGCTCAGGCCTGTTTTTCGAAGAAGGTTTGTCGGTGCATCCAGGACGGATTAATTCAGAATAGTCACCGGGCTGTCGCAGTGGTTAGTGAAGTTTTTGAACCGCTACTAAACCGGATACTGGGCGTCGGGTCACTGACATCCGCGGGTTATCGGTTAACCTTGGGTAAAAGGATTTGCTCCGCAACGTTTTAATCACCATCACTGGCTAATTTATGGAATTTTTTACCGCTTTTCCTGCTCTACCTAACTATCACGCGATTGCCACCATGTTGCTGACGGTGGTGGCGCTTTATCTATTTTCCCGCGACTGGCTGCCGCTGGAGTTAAGTTCGCTGGGGTTATTGGCGGTGATGACGACCGGCTTTGCGCTGTTTCCCCACGGTGATTTTGAGCCGACCACGTTGTTTGCGGGGTTTGCTAATGAGGCGTTGATTGCTGTCTGCGGCTTGATGGTGCTCGGCCAGGGACTGGTTCGAACCGGTGGCCTGGAACCGGTAGGCAAGCTACTGGGCAAGTTATGGGGACGGGCGCCGATGCTGAGTTTTCTTGCGGTGCTGGTGGTGGCGGCGGTCCTGTCGGCTTTTGTTAACAATACGCCGGTGGTTGTTCTGCTGCTACCGATTCTGATCAGTGTCTGCATCCGCAGCGGTAGTTCACCGGCCGCCGTGTTGATGCCGATGGGTTTGGCCACGCTGGTCGGTGGTATGGCGACAACCATTGGCACCTCGACGAATCTGCTGGTGGTCAGTGTGGCGGCCGACCTGGGCCTGGAGAAGTTTGGAATGTTTGATTTCGCCGCGCCGGCCGCGATTGCCGCTGTAGTGGCGACTGTCTATCTGTGGCTGATTGCGCCACACCTGTTACCGGAACGGAAAATGGATCTGGTGGACGGCTCGCCGCGGCTGTTTGAAGCGCGACTGCTGCTGCCGGAAAGCTCCCCGGCGTGCGGAAAAAGCCTTGCGGATGCCATTGCCCTGACCGGCGGGAAAACGCAGGTGACGCGGATCCGCCGTGCCGGGACCTTTATTTCGCCCCTACCGGATGTGATCCTAAAGCCCGGCGATCAGTTACGGGTGCGCAATACCCCACAGAAACTTAAAGCCATGGAGGAGGATCTCAAAGCCGAGCTCTACTCCGGGGATCAACGGGTAGACGATAACAACCCGCTGGCCGCGGACAATCAGACGCTGGCGGAGATCGCCGTGGTACCCGGGTCCAGCCTGGACCGTGAGGACCTGGCGTTCAATCGGTTTCTGGACCGCTATCAGCTGGCGGTGCTGGCGCTACACCGGGCGGGTAAAGATATCTGGAAACCCGATGAGGATATTCAACAGGTGACGCTACAGGCTGGTGATGTGCTGCTGGTGCAGGGTGCCCGCGAACAGGTTGCCAAAACCAAGCAATCCACCGAACTGGTGGTGCTGGACGGCACTATCGATTTACCCAGTAACGACAAGGCAAACACGGCGTTATTTATCCTGTCTGCAGTGGTGGTGCTGGCGGCAACGGGTGTGTTGCCCATTGCCATCTCCGCATTGGCAGGTGTGTGTTTGATGCTGGTGACGCGCTGTCTGGGGATGGGTGCGGCGATTCGCGCCATCAGTCCGTCTGTCTATTTTATTGTTGTCGCCAGTTTGGCACTGGGTACGGCGCTTCAGGCTACCGGTGCAACGACCTATATCACCGAGGTCTTTCTTGCGGTGACGGCGGGCTTTTCGCCAACGGCGGTACTGTCTGCGTTGATGCTGCTACTGGCGATCCTGACCAATGTGATTTCTAACAATGCAGCGGCCGTCATTGGAACGCCCATTGCGGTGGGTATTGCGGCTAGCCTGCAGTTGCCGGCTGAGCCTTTTGTACTGGCGGTGTTATTCGGTGCCAACATGAGCTATGCCACGCCCATGGCCTACAAAACCAACCTTCTGGTGATGAGCGCGGGAAATTACACCTTTGCCGAATTTGTGAAGGTGGGTGTGCCGCTCACCCTGCTGATGTGGGTCACTTTGACCTGGGTGTTGAGCGAAATGTATTTTTAGGCGTACAGAATCGAAATCTATCTGGAGCCACCTCGTTGACGCTAATCTGAATGTCTAATGGCCGCTGAACTTCAGACCATTCCCCTGCTCAACTTGGCGACCATTTTTGTGCCGGTAGCGGTTGTGATTATTGTTCTTTTTCGCTGGTCGCTAGGTGGCCTGAATGCGATCTATTCAGTGGGGCGAATGGCATTGCAGCTGGCGCTGATCGGGTTTCTGTTAACCTCGATTTTTAATTCTGATAATCCCTGGTTACTCATCCTGGTGCTTGGGGTGATGGTGGCTGCTGCAAGCTGGATTGCGCTGGGTACCGTGGAGGCGTTACGGTTGCAACTCTATAGCCGCGCGCTCGTGGCCATCCTCCTGTGTGGCGGCTCGGTGCTCTGGCTGGTGATACAACTGGTGTTGGCGGAGAGTCTTTATTCGCCCCGGGTGGTGATCCCACTGGCAGGAATGATTTTCGCTGGGGCTATGAATAGCGTCAGTCTGGCAGCGGAGCGGATGCAAGCCGAACTTAAACTCGGGCAGCCGCACCAGGTTGCGCGCAATGCAGCCATGCAAACGGCAATGATCCCGGTAATTAATTCCATGTTTGCGGTGGGGCTGGTCTCCTTGCCGGGGATGATGACTGGGCAGATATTATCGGGCGTATCACCGCTGATCGCGGCTCGCTATCAGGTAGTGGTTATGTGCATGTTGTTTGGTGCGTCGGGGATGGCGACGGCGCTGTTTTTGAAACTGGCGCTGCCGCTGGTATCGGTTACCAGGACGTGTAGGCAGGTTGAGGAGGATGGGTATGAGTCAACACAACACGATTAACTACGTGGAGTTGCCGGTGGGCGACCTTGCACTGGCTAAACGCTTTTTTAGCAAGGTGTTCGGCTGGTCTTTTACTGATTACGGGCCTGAATACGCCGCCTTTAGTGGCGCCGGGATCGATGGCGGTTTTTTTCAGTCGGATCTTTGTGTATCGACGGCGGTTGGTAGTGCGTTACTGGTTCTTTACAGCAACAACCTTGAGATGACCCAAACGGAAATCGAAGCGGCAGGGGGCGAAATCATTAAACCGATTTTTGCCTTCCCGGGCGGACATCGATTCCATTTTGTCGATCCCAACGGCAACGAGTTTGCGGTCTGGTCCGAATGAGCCCACCTTGCCTGCTTTCCATCGTTGGGGAATTTGGGGTGTTCAGGTTTTCTGTTTAGCGGCTAATCCTCAGACGCTGCCATGGCCGGAGGCTCGAACACGGTGATTGGCGGCACCGGGCCGGTCCATTTTTCTATCTCAATCAAGGTGGTCTGCGAGATGGGTCCCTGCGCCAGTCGCGAGGTGCCCTTATCCAGCGTCAGCATGTTGGGATTGCCGTGAACATCAAGACTGCCCGGTTGGCCTGGCTGCTGCGGGTCATACCAGGCACCGGTGGCTAACTGCACGACCCCAGGCATCAGGTCGTCGCTAATCATCACTCCGGCCAGACACTCTCCCCGGTCATTAAACAGCCGGGCGACGTCACCGTCGTTCAGTCCGTGGGCGGCAGCGTCGTCGGGGTGCATTCGCAGCGGTTCGCGGTCGGCGATTTTGGATTCAATACTGGTGCGACCAAAGTCGAGCTGACTGTGTAGCCGGGTGGCGGGCTGGTTAGAGATCAGATGCAGTTGCTGTGGTTGAGCGTTGCCGAGCCATTCCGCCGGTTCCAGCCAGATCGGGTGGCCGGGGCAGTCCTCGTAGTCAAATCCGTGAATGGTATCGGAGAAGATCTGAAATTTTCCGGATGGCGTCGGCAGGGGGTTGTCCTCCGGGTCCTCAATGAATTCGCTGTAGGCCGGATTGGCCCCTTCCAGTGGCGGCAGCGGTAGATACCCCTGCTGCCAGAAAGTGTTGAAATCGGGCAGATCGTTACCTTTGGCTGCGGCTTTCTCACGGCTCTGTTCATAAAGCTGCTCTAGCCACTGATCACTGGTCAGGCCCTGATCCCACTGGTCGCGGTCGCCCATGCGTTCGGCCAGGTCGGCAAAAACATCCCATTCCAAACGCACGTCAGCGGGAGCATCGATTATTTTTGGCATGGTGTAGGCGCCCTGGTCAGCAAAGCACCAGCCGATATCGTTGCGTTCAAGGGTGGTAGCCACCGGTAGCACAATATCGGCGTGGCGGGCGGTAGAGGTCCAGAAGCTCTCATTCACGACCACGGTTTTCGGCCGGTTCCAGGCTTCAATCAGGCGGTTTATATCCTGATGATGGTGAAACGGATTGCCGCCAGCCCAGTAGATCAGGTCGATGTTCGGGTAGGTTTCGTTGCTGCCGTTGAACTGGTAACTGCTGCCCGGGTTTAGCAGCATATCGGCAATGCGCGAAACGGGTATGGCCTGTTCGACCGGGTTAGTCGGAGCGGACAGCATCGGGCCTCTGACTGCCGCACCGATTTCACCCACGCCACCCATCGAACCGTAGCCATATCCAAAGCCACCACCAGGCTTTCCAATGTGGCCAGCCATACAGGCGAGTACCATCATCATCCAGTAGGGTTGCTCGCCGTGGTCGGCCCGTTGAATCGACCAGGCGGCATTCAGAAAACTGCGCTCGGTTACTAGCTGCCGCGCCAGCTGTTGAATCGTATCGGCGGGGACGTTAGTGATGGATTCGGCCCAGTCGATATCTTTGGGCTGGCCATCAACCTCGCCTAACAAATAGGGTAGAAACTCATCAAACCCGTGGCAGTACTGGCTGAGAAAGTTGGCTGCGTGTAAGTTTTGACGGACCATTGTATGGGCCATGCCGAGCATGAGTGCCACGTCGGTGTTAGGACGAATGGGAACCCACTGGGCGCCGAGTTCGTGCATCAGGTCATCTTTGACGGGTGATATGTTCACAAACTGGCAACCGCTGTTCTTCATCTTTAACAGCCAGTCGCGGGTGGAGCGTCGGGTCATTCCGCCGTGGGTAATCTGGGCGTTTTTTAGTGGCATTCCGCCGAATGACACATGCAGTTGAGTGGTCCCGACCAGGGTTTCCCAGGCGCTATTTTTTCCGCCGTTGCCCAGAATGTGCGGCAATATTGCCTCACCGGCAGCCAGGCTGTAGGTGCCGATTGAACCAGTAAATCCGCCGATACCGCTTAGAAACCGATGCAGTAATGCATTTGCTGAGTGCAGTTTGCCGGCGCTGGCCCAGCCATAAGAGCCGCCATAAATCGCCTGGTTGCCGGATTCATCGCGGGTCCGTTTTAGTGCATTGGCCACCAGATCCAGTGCATGCTCCCAACTCACCTCAACAAAGGGTTCGCTGCCGCGCCGCCGGTGGTACTCCTCGCCATTCGCTTGCAGATAGCCCTGACGCACCGCCGGCCGCAGGATGCGGCAGGGGTGATCCGCCATGTCGGGTAACGAGTTCAAAATCGGTGAGGGATTGGGGTCGAGATCAAACGGGGTTACGCCGGATAACTTACCGTCGGTCACTTCGGGGTAAAACGGTCCCCAGTGGGTACCGCTGAGTATTCGTTCAGCCATCCTGTTTTCTCCCTGGCATCGGTTGCTTTTGCTGTCAATTTAACGCAGATAAGTCGGCTTCGAAACAACAGGGTTCAGGTGGTTTCCATTGAACCTGGCTATCCGCCGCAGGGGTAGAGCCTAACAATTATTCCGGGGGTATTTCTGCCTCGGCACCATAAAACTGGTCATAAGGAAAATCGCTGCCCAGATCAATGAGGTTCTGACGGCAGTAATCATCAATTCGGGTTTGCTGCTGTGGCGACAGAAGCTCCCCGGAAGTCCCTTTTTTGCCGCGGCGAACCATTCGCCCAGCGGGTGGGCTAAAGGGAGTGCCCACCCCCTGGTGGTATTTGTGGTCGTTGTCTTTCATGTGCTGGTAACTGCTGAGCTGGTCTACCCGGGTTAGCTCGTCGTCGCTGAGGTCAACGCCCATGAAAGCGGCGATCTCGCGGATGGTGGAAAGCTTGTCGTGCTGTATCTGTTCGTAGGTGACAAAGTGCACATTAGGCCGATCGCGCCAGGGCCAGTAGCTGGCAGTGAATTCCGCCCAGGGTCCCCAGAATGCCTGTTTTGACAGGTAAAGGTTAAGCCAGGTATTTAAGCTGGGTCGCAGGTGCCCTAGCATGGCATGAGCGATAAAGTGGAAGCTGGAGACAAACACATCTTTGGGGTCGCGGATCACACAAATGTATCTGGCCTTGTCGTTGTAGGGCACGTATTCGGCTGCCGCGTGGGTCTTGATAACGCGCAGGCCAGTGGGCGATAGCTGTAATGGCCGGGGGTCGGTGAGGGGCATTCCCAGCAGCGGGTTGGGGCCTTCGTTCCAGGGGATCACGTCATAAATATTGTCGTATTCACCGTCCCCCCGGTGGGCAATCTGGTGGGCAATTTGCATCATCCAGTGGGTACCACTCTTGAAATAGGAGCAGACGATCACGTCGCTGGTGGTGGGGGTATAGCCGGTGAAAGCGTGCTCGATGCGGTCGGTGAAACGCTGCGCGAGGGGCTGAAAGCGACGCTGGAATAGTGACTGTTCGAAACCCAGCAGCCGGGAGATGCCCAGAGCAGCCCTGCCGAAAGGGATCAGCGGTTGTAGACGGCGCCGTTTTTCGTTGACCTGGGCGCGGGCTGTCGCTCTTCTCTGGTGTAGGTCGTCGAAGTTAATAGTGTCCATTAATTGTCCAGAAGGGGTGTTTGCGGGGTCGGTGGTCTCAGTAGGAGCGTGGCATACCGAGGTCGTGCTGAGCAATGGTGTTGAGCACCATTTCGTCGCTGATCGGCACCATGCGCGTGCCTCGCAGGTTGCGGTAGATGCGCTCCACGCCAGATTCGGCAATGTAACCGGCACCGCCCAGGGTTTGAATGGCCCGGTCCGCTGCAAATAACGCCGCGTGGCAGGCTGCGTGTTTTGCCATGACCGTGGCGACTCCGGCGTCTTCGCCTTTATCAAACAACCAGGCGGCTTCGTAGACTTTCAGGCGGGCACATTCGAGCTGGATACGCGCCTCAGCCAGGGGGAACTGGAGTCCCTGATGCGTGGCGATGGGCACGCCCCAGACGGAACGGTCGGTGGCGTACTCCACGGCCTTGCGAATGGCGTAATTGCCCATGCCGATACACATGGCCGAGATCACCAGCCGTTCTGGATTAAGTACCTTGTAGAGCAGACGCCAGGCATTACCCTCTTCACCGACCACGTTTTCCGCCGGGATACGGTAGCCGTCAAAAAACAGGGCGTTGGTATCCATGTAGTTGGTGCCCATTTTTTTGAAGGGGTGATACTCAATGTTCTCATCCGGCAGGTTGCCAAGCAGCAGCGTGATGCCAGCCATGCGATTCTTTTCGTCACGCTGGGCGGTTCTGCAGAGCACCGCGATGCGTTTGGCCACCGAAAGATTGGAGATAAAAACCTTCTGCCCCTTTAATACAAAGTGATCGCCATCCCGTTCGGCGAAGGTTTTGATGTTGGTGACGTTGGAGCCTGAATCAGGTTCAGTGAAGGCTCCGGCCCACATTTCGCCGTTAACCAGCGCGGGAAGAATTTCCTGTTTCTGTGCCGGGGTGCCACCGCGCTCAATCAGGTAGCCGCCGAACACCGGGCCGGCAACAAACGCGCTGGTGCCATCGCCGGAACCGACTTCGCTCAGCGCCTCAGAGGCGAGACAGAGATCAAACAGCCCAAGCCCGCTGCCGCCATACTCCTCGGGAATGGTCATGCCCAGCAGTCCCTGCTCGGTGAGCAGCTCCCAGAATTCCTGGGGTCGACGTTTTTCCTGATCAATGCTGTTCCAGTAGGTGTTGTCGAAATCGCTGCCGATTTTGTAGCACAGGTCCTGCAACGCCCGTTGATCTTCTGACAGGTCAAAATCCATTGTCTCCTCCTCACCGGATGGCTTTTATGACAATGATACAAGCCGTGCGGAATCGGGTGAGTGCCGATTTTGATACCCGTTAGCCGGGCTTTCTGTTGGTCGATGCCGATGAAGAGCTCGACCTAAACGATGAGCACGCCGCAACAGGCTGATCTGGTTATGAGAATGGGCGGGGTTGTCCGAGTCTCGCTAATCCATCAATCGCGCTCCAGTTGCCAGCAGCGCCTTTCTTGGCAAGCCATTATTGTTGTTGATCAGCGCGTTCTCTGATCAGGTGGCAGGATTTTCGGCAACTTTTAGAAGGTGGTTCCTGAAACGGGGGGCAGCTGGCAAATGGGCGAGTCTCCAACGAAATCGACTTGCCTCGATGAAGTTCGTGCAGTAGCAACTAGTCCGAGGGCAGTTGTGGTGTCGCTACCCGGTTGTCGAGAATATTTACATTTTAGTGTCAGCTAATTTAACAAAACCGACAGATTTTTAGTCTGGGCCCTCCATAAGTATCTGAAATTAATAACTAAAAAAATTTGGCACTTAATTTGCTTTATTGTTAGAGAATCAAACAATAAGGAATTTAATAATGACTATAAACGCTACGCAATCAACCCGGCTCGCGCTGATCCTGGTCGGTACCATGGGTATAGGCGCTGCTACCGCAGGGCCGTTGGCTATCTGGGGCAACGAGGGCTTCACGCAGTTTGCGAATGATGAGGGTCACCTTGCCGGTCCCGGTGTGGGCGGTCAGCCGTTCGACGCCGAATATTTCTACTACAAACAGGACGGCGACACACTGTCTATCGGTCTTCAGACCGGGTTCAACGTGTTGACCGGTTCGCAGCTATATAACGGTGATGAGTATTACTACGCTGGGGATCTGGCGCTATCGTTTGATAATGCAGTGACCCCTGGTGCCGGTGCTGGTAGTACTTATGAGTACGGCATTGATTTTGGTCTGATCACCCGCGGTTTTTCCGGCGTGGACTTTAGTAGTACTGATAGCAACACCACCGGCTTCGTGGATATGGGGTCTGGTACCGGGCAGGATGCTGCGGGGCTTTATCAGGTTGATGCGGCCGATTGGAGTAACGATGTTATCGGTGCTCATCACGCATCAGATCCCTTTGCGATGCAGGGCGGTACACTAGTAGGTAACCTGAGTCGTAATGACGCTGGGTTAGTGGGTGACAGTTATTATCGTATCGTTTCCTTTAGTCTTACCGATCTGGGATTAACCGGCGAGCTGGGGATCGATGCTCACTGGACCATGTCATGTGGTAACGATTTTATCGATGGGGGTTTCACTGCTACCGTACCCGAACCAACGACTTTGCCGCTGCTGGGGCTTGGTTTGCTAGGATTGATTGCTGGGCGGCGAAAACTGGTTAGCTAGCAAACAGTAATTATTACGGATGACAAACCCCGGTAGTCAGTGTGACTACCGGGGTTTTTTTATTTCTGCTCACCCAAACTGGTTACCGATTCTGTGATACCCAATACTCGTTATTCGACTGATGTTTTGGGACGGGTGCGCTAACCGGGTCTGATCAGTTCAATGGCGCGACATTCTTCTGGCGTTGGGCATTCTATTTGTGCTGGGTGTTGCCGCTGACCTGCTTGGTCGCCGTGCACCGTTACCTCGCGTTACCACCGGGCTGGTATACGGCATTCTAGCTTGGCCATCGGGCTTTGATCTGCTCGCGGAATCGATTATTCAGGCGTTGGATAAGCTATCGAATGTGACGCTGCTGCTGGTCAGTTTTCTGTGAAAGGAATGACGGGACTCCAAAGTTTTCACGCATTGGGATGGGTGCTAGCGGTAAATCGATGCTCCTTGATACCAATCGCGCTAATTGCTTTATTCCGTCCAGAGTCATGGTGCGACAAATTGCCACATTCCCGGCACCAGTTCCTCTGGCTAGAATTCCCGCGAAATTTAGCCGCATAACTCTCATTTTGTCGTGCTGATTAGCGCTTTAGCATTGATCGAATCAGACACCATCCACCATGGTTAACACCGGGCGATGTCGTGCTGAACTCCTTCCGGAACAGGTCTGTTTACTTATGAAAGTATCACGAATATCACTGGTGGTTTTACTATTCGGCGCGGGCAGTGGTAACGGTATTGCCGATACGGTTAATTTACCATCGATTGAAATCACGGCGACACCCATCGCCGTAGATGTTACCCAGATAGAGCCCAGAGTATTAACGGTAACGGATAGCGCGGTACTGCTTAAAAACCTGCCGGGGGCTAACGTGAACCAGAATGGTCCGCTGACTGGTGTCGCCCAGTATCGAGGTTATTTTGGTGACCGGGTTAACACCCAGATAAATGGCTGTCTCTTATACACATCTCCGAGCCCACGAGACCTCTCTACATCTCG
>CAJXVN010000044.1 GCA_913060775.1 uncultured Gammaproteobacteria bacterium
ATCTACACTATCCTCTTCGTCGGCAGCGTCAGATGTGTATAAGAGACAGGATGTGATTGGATAGCGCCGGTCGCGGCCAAATGCTCGCTGACTGATTCTGACCCCGGGGGGCGCCTGGCGGCGCTTGTATTCGTTTAGTTTGACCAGGCGCACGATTTTTTTCACCGTTTCCTGATCAAAGCCGGTTTCCTCCACCAGCTGGGTAATCGAATAGTCCTGTTCAATATAGAGCTCGATGATCAGGTCAAGAACGTCGTAGGGCGGGAGGCTGTCCTGGTCGACCTGGTCAGGACGTAGCTCAGCCGAGGGCGGTCGGTCGAGTACCCGCTGGGGTATGACGCGTGCCAGGTTGTTTCGGTAGTCGCAAAGTCGATAGACCATGATTTTTGGTACATCTTTAATCACCGCAAATCCACCCGCCATATCGCCGTACAGGGTGGCGTAGCCCACCGCCATTTCGCTCTTGTTCCCCGTTGTGAGCACGATGCTTCCGGTTTTGTTGGAGATTGCCATCAGCAACAGGCCACGGATACGAGCCTGAATATTTTCTTCGGTGGCATCTCTTTCCAGCCCATCGAAGAGTGGGTCAAGGGCGGTTTCTACGCTGTCGACCATGGGTTTGATCGGGATCTCATGGTAGCGAACACCCAGAATGTCCGCCTGTTCCTGGGCGTCAGTTCGACTCATCCCTGCGGTAAATTCGGATGGCATCATGACGGCCTGAACTCGGTCTGCCCCCAGGGCATCAGCGGCTACGGCGAGGGTTAACGCAGAATCCACACCGCCCGAAAGGCCGATAATTGCGCCGTCAAAGCCGTTTTTATTCACGTAGTCCCGCACACCACAGACCAGAGCAGCGTAGATGCTAGCCTCAACCGTCAGCGCTTCTTCTACCGTTCCGCCGGCTGGCTGGAGCTGATGACCTTGCTGAGAAAATGAAGTGTTGAAAAGGCCGCTCTGGAAAGCGGGAAAGCGCTGGACACAGTCCCCCGTCGCACTTACCACGCAGGAGGCGGCGTCAAACACCAGTTCGTCCTGCGCGCCGGCCATGTTGACGTAGACAATGGGTACCCCATTTTCACGGGCGCGCTGAGACGCGACCGCTTCGCGCTCCTGCTGTTTGCCGACGTGAAAGGGTGACGCATTGATGTTGATAATCAGTTCAGCGCCGGCGTTGACAGCGGCCCGTATCGGTTCGGGCTGCCAGATGTCCTCGCAAATGGTAATGCCAAGGGGGATATCGTTAACCGGGACAACCAGTGGCTTAAGGCCAGGGGTGAAATAACGTTTTTCGTCGAACACGCCAAAATTAGGTAGTAACTGCTTATAGTAGGTGCCGATAATTTTGCCGTCGTTGATTAGCGAGGCAGCGTTATAGAGTTTCTTCCTGTCCAGCTGAGGATGACCAACGAGCAGGGCAATCCCGGTGACAGTGCGTTGCAATCGATGCAGACCGTCAGTCACCTGTTGCAGGAATTCGGGCCGATAAAGCAGGTCTTCCGGTGGGTAGCCGGTGAGGGTGAGCTCCGGGCAGGCCAGCAAATCGGCTCCCTGCTCTCTGGCCTGTTCAGCCAGTTCAGAAATTAGTTGGACGTTGTGGCTAATATCGCCGACGACGCAGTTCATCTGCGCGACGGCGACGGTTAATTCTCTGCCCATCAGGTTATCCTGTAACAATGAGGGGAATGGGTGGCAGTTGGCCTGGCTTCCCTGTCCGATTGGTTGCTGCGCTAGTGGCCACAGGGACTCTATAAAACAGGGGCAGGAATGTATCACCAAACCCAGCAGGGTAGAAGCGGAGACTCTCCCTCTGGCCAATGACAGTAAGGATGTTCGTTGCAAACCAGCTTTGTTAATTCTATTGATCAGGTAAATGCCGCCGATTGGCAGTTACTGGCGACCGTTGATAATCCCTTTGTAAGCCATGCTTACCTTCAGGCTCTGGAAGAGAGTGGGTCGGTCGGCGGTAGCAGCGGTTGGCAGGTTCATCACCTGTTATTGCATGATCAACAGCGGCTGGTCGGTGCCGCGCCCTGTTACATCAAGCAACACTCTTACGGTGAGTATGTATTTGACTGGGGCTGGGCCAATGCCTATCAGCGCGCCGGGCTTGCCTACTACCCGAAAATGGTCTGTGCCGTACCCTTCACCCCAGCGGCGGGTAGTCGTTTGCTGACGGTTGCGGACCAGGTTAAACGGGTGGAGGAGATCAGGGTGATGTTGGCCAATGCACTGATCGAAGAGGCGCAGCGGCTCGGCGCGTCCTCGGTTCATTGTCTGTTTTTACCTGAAGAGGAGGCGGCTTTACTGGTTGAACAGTCCGGCAAGGTGCAGTCGCCGAGTAGTGGATCCGTATCGTCTAACTCCGGCTGGTTACCGCGCCACGATATCCAGTTCCACTGGCGTAATCAGGGTTACCAGCAATTCAGCGATTATCTGGCAGCTTTCTCTTCCAAAAAGCGGAAAAATGTTAACCGCGAACGGCGGCGAGTAGGTGAAGCCGGCGTAGTCATGGAAATCCGTGGAGGAGAGGAACTAGGCGACGAACATTGGGAACTCTTCTACCGGTTATATCGGCATACGGCCTTTAAGCGGGGTGGCACTGCTTATCTCACTGAGCAGTTTTTCCAGCTGATTGCGCAGCGCATGGCTAAGGCCGTGGTGATGGTGCTGGCACGAGTGGATGATCGCTACGTGGCGGCGGCCCTGAATTTCAGGGGGGCTGACACACTATACGGCCGTTACTGGGGTTGCCAAGCAGAGTATGACAGTCTCCATTTTGAGACCTGTTACTACAGCGCTATTGAATACTGTATCGCCGAAGGAATCGATTGTTATGAAGCCGGTGCGCAGGGGGAGCATAAGCTCAGTCGTGGTTTCCTGCCGACCACGACCCGTTCTGTGCACTGGCTGGCACACCCTCAATTTGCCGATGCGGTTGCCGATTACCTGGAGGATGAACGTGAACAGATAGCGGGGTATCAATCGATGCTGCAGGCACACACGCCGTTTCGAGAACCCTGATGTATTTCTGTTTCGCAGATGAGCAATGGGTGCCAAATATGCCGACCGCCGACCGGGCCCTGCAGGAGCCAAATGGATTGGTCGCGGCTGGCGGCTCCCTGGACCCGGAATCCCTGATTGCTGCATACACGGGCGGTATGTTTCCCTGGTTTAATGATGATGCCGATGCGATTCTCTGGTGGAGTCCTGACCCCCGCGCAGTGATTGATCCCCTGCATCCCAGAGTGCCCCGGAGCCTGGCAAAACGGATTCGATCCGGGTGTTATCAACTCACCGCCGATACGGCGTTTGACCAGGTGATTGAGCAATGCGCAAAATGTCGACCGGGTAGTGAGGGCACCTGGATAACCGCTAATATGAGCAGGGCCTATCGTCAGTTACATTTAGAGGGTTACGCTCACTCAATTGAGGTGTGGGAGAATTCTCAACTGGTCGGCGGGCTTTATGGCGTAGCCATAGGAGGCGTTTTTTTTGGTGAGTCGATGTTTGCCCGCAGTCGGGATGCGTCTAAAGTAGCCCTGGTTCGGTTGGCCGGGGTGCTGGCTGACCGTGGGTTTGGGCTAATTGATGGCCAGGTATCGTCCGCCCACCTGAGTAGCCTCGGCGCGGTTGATATTCCCCGAAAAGAGTTTTTGACAAGGATAAGTAGTTTGATCAAACGGCCGGGCTGGCCCGGCCTCTGGACCCTGGAATGATGATATTCAACACCCGCACAGGCCGGCTGTTTTTCTTCTCCACGGAGCCGCGAGCCTGTAGCTATCTGCCGGCTCGTGAATCGGTCATGTTATTTGCGGACCCTAACAAGGTGGTTGATAGTGAGTCCTATGGGCGGTTAATCGACTTTGGCTTTCGGCGCAGTGGCGACAATGTTTATCGTCCGCACTGCCGTTCCTGCACGGCCTGTACGCCAGTGCGTATCCCAGTAAACGAACTGGCGTTAAACCGGTCACAGCGGCGTAATAAAAAACGCAATGCTGACCTCCAGATCAGCGCCGATACCCTTGAGTTTACTGATGAGCATCTACAGCTATACCTTCGTTACCAACAGCAGCGGCACGACCCGGAAACCAGTGATAGTGATGCCCATGACCAGCTAGGGTTTCTACGCAGTAAATTTATTAATACCGGCATTGTCGAATTTCGGCTCGATGGCAAGCTGTTAATGGTGGCGGTCATCGATGAAATTCCCCAGGGGTTGTCTGCCGCCTACACTTTTTATGACCCTGATTACCCGCAGCGGGGTCTGGGAGTGTATGGCGTACTGGCTCTGGCGGAGTTGTGCCGCCAACGAGAATTGCCCTGGCTTTATTTGGGATACTGGATCGAAGAGTGCGAAAAAATGAACTATAAGACCATGTTCAGGCCGCTTCACTCCTATCAGGACGGGGAATGGAAATTGATGGAATTACCCGATACGGCCCCGGATGGAAGTGAATAAGTCGGTTAATTAATGGTCCGCCGCGCAGATGGCGCTTGGTGTTAACCGCAAAAGTCATTTAGAATCGCGCGGCTATTAAGGTTCAGCGCTAGTAAATAGCGATGAGTGAATGGGCTGCGCTGGTCACGGCTGGCGACATCCAGCGGCGATCAGAGGCCGCTTTAGCGGCCAATGTTGGCCGGTAATACAGGCAAGAGGATTGCATGGCAAAGGAAGAAGGCATAGAAATGCAGGGCAAGGTTATTGAAACCTTACCGAACACCAAATTTCGGGTAGAACTCGAAAACGGCCATGTTGTTATGGCCCACATCTCCGGGAAGATGCGTAAGCACTATATTCGAATCCTGACCGGTGATCAGGTAACGGTGATGATGACTCCCTACGATTTAACTCAGGGCCGGATAACCTACCGCGACCGCTGATTCACCGATAGGCCGCAGCCCGTCAGGCTGCGGTTGTTGTGTCTTTGGCTTCCTCAGCCGCTGACCGAGACTCCAGCTTGAGTTTTCCATCCTCGACAGTCACCAGGACTGAGCCACCATTGGCGAGTTTGCCGAATAGCAATTCGTCGGCCAGTGGTCGGCGGATTTTCTCCTGAATCAGCCTGCCCATCGGCCGGGCACCCATCTGGCTATCGTAACCTTCATCCGCTAACCAGGCGCGGGCCTCGTCGTTGAGTTCGACGCTGACTCGTTTCTCCGCGAGCTGCTCTTCTAGCTCAAGCACAAATTTGTCGACAACATTAAAAATGGTGCGTTGCTCAAGGCTGTTGAACTGGATGGTCGCATCGAGACGATTGCGAAACTCCGGCGTAAACATCCGATTAATGGCCTCGGTGGCGTCACTGGAGTGATCCTGCACGGTAAAGCCTACCGATGCCCGCGAGGTGCGGTCGGCACCCGCATTGGTGGTCATTATCAGGATGACATTACGGAAGTCTGCTTTTCTGCCGTTGTTATCGGTTAGCGTGCCGTGATCCATTACCTGCAGCAGCAGGTTAAACACGTCAGGATGGGCTTTTTCTACCTCATCAAGTAACAACACGGCGTGGGGATGTCGGTTAATCGCCTCGGTCAGTAGTCCACCCTGATCAAAGCCCACGTAACCCGGAGGCGCACCAATCAGTCGCGATACGGTGTGACGTTCCATGTATTCGGACATGTCAAAACGAATCAATTCGATCCCGAGTATTTTCGCCAGCTGGCGGGTTAGCTCGGTCTTACCAACCCCGGTTGGCCCGGCAAACAGGAAGGAGCCAATCGGCCGTTCCTGGGGCCCCAGGCCTGAGCGCGACATTTTGATAGCGCTGGATACCGACTCGATCGGTTCGTCCTGGCCAAACACCATCATCTTCAGCGATTGCTCCAGGGTCCTTAGTTTATCCATGTCGGTGCTGGAAACCTGTTTCGGCGGAATACGCGCGATACTGGCCACAATCTTTTCCACATCGCCGACGCTGATGGTTTTTTTGCGTTTGGCGGTGCTGAGTACCTTCTGTGCGGCGCCAGCTTCATCAATGACGTCAATTGCTTTGTCAGGCAGAAAGCGGTCAGTGATATAGCGATCGGATAGCTCAGCGGCTGACTGCAGGGAGGCCTGAGTGAAACGCACCTCATGATGGGCTTCGTAACTGGATTTCAGGCCCTTTAGAATGAGTATGGTTTCGGCAACCGATGGCTCGGGCACATCAATTTTCTGGAATCGCCGCGCCAGGGCACGATCTTTCTCAAATATTCCACGAAATTCCTGGTAGGTGGTAGAGCCAATGCATTTCAGACTGCCGGAGGAGAGCATCGGTTTGATCAGGTTGGAGGTATCCATCACCCCACCCGACGCGGCACCTGCACCGATAATGGTGTGAATTTCGTCAATAAATAGAATCGAGCCTTCTTTCTCTTTTAGTTCTTTGAGGACCGCTTTTAACCGTTTCTCAAAATCGCCGCGATATTTGGTGCCGGCTAACAGTGCGCCCATGTCGAGAGAGTAGATGGTTGAATCTTTCAGCGCTTCGGGCACGTCACCTTCGAAAATTTTGCGTGCCAGACCTTCGGCGATGGCAGTTTTCCCAACCCCGGCTTCACCCACGTATAGCGGGTTGTTCTTGCGTCGCCGGCAAAGAATTTTCATGGTCCGGTCGAGTTCCGCGCTGCGCCCGATCAGCGGGTCAATTCGTCCTTCTTCCGCTTCGTCATTCAGGTTGACCGTGAACTGCTGGAGTGGCGTTTTTTCTGCGTCTTCGTCACTGGCCGCATCCCCACCAGCGCTTGCCGCTCCGTCGCTGGATTCTTTCTCCTGACCGCCGTGGGAGAGATGGTCGACCACATCAAGACGGGTGACACCGTATTTGTTTAACAGGTAGACCGCGTGAGAATCTTTTTCGCTGAAGATAGCCACGAGCACGTTCGCGCCGGTTACTTCCTGCTTGCCGGATGCCTGGACGTGAAACATGGAGCGCTGAAGTACTCGCTGAAAGCCGATGGTTGGCTGCACTTCCTGGTCTTCCGTGCCTTCCGGGAGCAGCGTTGAATGCTCCTGTACAAACTCATCGAGTTCGGTCTTTAGCGGATCAAGGTCGGCACCACAGGCTCGTAACACCGTGGCCGCTGATGGGCTATCGATCAGCAACAGCAACAGGTGTTCTACCGTCATGTATTCGTGGCGGTTCTGTTTAGCCTGTTTGAAGGCCTGGTTGAGCGTGAATTCCAGTTCGTGACTGAGCATATCAGGCTGATTCCATTTCACATTTCAGGGGATGCTCATTTTCGCGAGCATAGTCATTGACCTGTGCAACTTTTGTTTCCGCTATTTCGCTGGTGTAGACCCCGCAGACTGCTTTGCCTTTGGTATGCACGTTCAGCATGATCTGGGTTGATTTTTCCCGCCCCAGACCAAAGAAGCGTTCGAGCACATGAACGACAAATTCCATAGGGGTGTAGTCGTCGTTAAGCAGCACGACTTTAAATAGCGGTGGTGGTTTGATTTCACTCTTCTGCTCCTGCAGGTCGAGATCATCATTGTGTCTGGTTGATGGTTTAGATGTCATGGCAGTTCTTTCTCCAGCCAATCGCGGCGTCGGTCTGTGGTTCTGTTGTCATGCAGTTGCAGTATTAATGGTCTCTCACTAAAACTGATGGTATATCGGAGTATTTGACTTAAGGTGTGATAACACAATCCTCTTTTTGTTCCGTTCAGGATGCAAAGATGTGAGCCTGCCGTCAATGATTAAGATCGAAAAAATTGTTCAGGCCATGGACCAGTTCAGGTAATAATTGACCTTGTGATATAGTAAAACGTTCCCTCAAGAGCAGCGCCAATGCGCTGCTTTTCTCTTTTTAAGGGTCAGGAATTTACTGATGAATACCAGCTCAAACCTTGCCGTAATGCCCACTTATGCTCGGTTGCCGATTGCCTTCACCCGCGGTGAAGGGGTCTGGCTTTGGGATGACGCTGGTGAGCGTTATCTGGATGCGGTAGCCGGCATTGCCGTCTGTAATCTGGGTCATGCCCATCCCCAGGTGGCTGCGGCGATCGCTGACCAGGCCACCCAGCTCATGCACACCTCAAATCTGTACGAAATCCCCCTACAGTCGGAACTGGCCGAAAAACTTTGCGGCCTGGCGGGAATGCAGCGAGCCTTCTTTGGTAACTCCGGCGCTGAAGCTAACGAAGCGGCGATCAAGCTGGCTCGCCTTCATGGGCATCAACAGGGTATCGACTCCCCGTTGATTGTGGTGGCGGAAAACAGCTTTCATGGTCGCACACTGGCGACCCTGTCAGCGACCGGGAACCGTAAAGTTCATGTTGGTTTTGAGCCACTGGTGGGTGGTTTCCTGCGGGTGCCCTACAACGATATTGAAGCAATTAAGCGCGTTGCCGAGCAACACGCCGGTGTGGTGGCCGTTTTAGTGGAGCCGTTGCAGGGAGAGGGAGGCGTTCAGGTCCCTGACACCCGTTATCTGGCATCGGTACGTGAGCTGTGTAACACCCATGGTTGGCTGATGATGCTTGATGAAGTGCAGACCGGCATGGGCCGTTGCGGTAGCTGGTTCGCATTTCAGTCTGCTGCCGGTATGGAAGGAATGACACCTGATGTGATGACAGTCGCTAAAGCACTGGGTAATGGCTTTCCTGTTGGAGCCTGTCTGGTGGCAGGTGCGGCCACTGAGCTGATGCAGGCCGGTCACCACGGTAGTACTTTTGGTGGCAGCCCGTTGGCTAGCCGGGCTGCACTGGCAACGCTTTCGGTGATGGAGCAGGATGGAGTGCCTGAACAGGTTGCTGGCAAGGGTGAACGGTTGCGTCACCGGTTGGCCGAGCAGTTACAAGGTTGTTCGGCGGTGGTTGATATTCGTGGCAGGGGTTTGTTGTGCGGGGTAGAGCTGGACAGGCCGTGCGGTGAGTTAGTGGCTCGGGCGCTGGAGCGTAATCTGCTGATAAACGTGGCGGCAGGGAATGTGGTGCGACTGATTCCACCCCTAATCATTGATAATCAGCAGATAGACCAGCTGGCCGATACAGTGGCCGAACTGGTGCTTGATTTTGCCAGGGGAGATTCGGTTGAGGTGACCCCGTGAGCGTGCGCCATTTTCTGACGCTGCGGGATCTTCAGCCTGAAGAGCTTCGGCGGCTTATTCAACGGGCCGGAGAGTTAAAAACAGCAGCAAAGGCGGGCCAGCACCCGGTGAGTTTTAACCGGCGGGTGATGGCGATGATTTTTGAAAAATCATCAACGCGGACGCGGATATCATTTGAGACCGCCATGGCTCAGTTTGGCGGTCATGCGCTGTTCCTGTCGCCTCGCGATACGCAGCTTGGTCGCGGCGAAAGTATTGAAGATTCCGCCCGGGTGATTTCCCGTATGGTGGATATCGTTGTGATTCGGACGGCCGGTCACGACCGCATCGAGCGATTTGCCGAATACTCTCAGGTGCCGGTAATCAACGCCTTAACCGACACCTATCACCCCTGTCAGCTGCTCGCCGATATGCTCACCTGGGTGGAGCGCCACGGAGGGGTGGCCGGTCGACGAGCGGCCTGGCTGGGAGACGGTAACAATGTTTGTCATTCCTGGATGAATGCTGCCCAGCTCTTTGATTTCGAGCTTAACGTGATAACCCCCGCCGAACAGAAACCGGACGCTCAACTACTGGAGAAGACGGCCAGCCATGTGCGTTGGTCAACGGATGTTGCCGAGGCAGCGGGCGCGGACCTGATCGTTACCGATACCTGGGCCAGCATGGGGCATGAAGAAGAAAAAGAGGAGCGCCAGCGGATTTTTCGGCCCTACCAGGTGAATCAGCAGGTCATGGCAGCAGCCAGTCCTGACGCGCTCTTTATGCACTGTTTGCCAGCTTACCGTGGTCAGGAAGTCACCGAGGAAGTGATCGACGGCCAGCAAAGCGTGGTCTGGGAAGAGGCCGAGAATCGCCTTCACGCCCAGAAAGCGCTCATTGAACTACTACTGACCTGAAGCGGTTGCTGGCGGCCAACGGGTTAACGTGTGATTTAATTCGGCGTGAAACTACCAAGAAACGATAGAGGGTATCAGCGATGAAATTAGAGGGCTCCTGCCACTGCGGTTCAGTATCGTTTTCAGCGACCAGTAATGCTCCCCACCCTTATATGAACTGCTACTGCAGTATCTGTCGCAAGCTCGGTGGAGGTGGTGGATATGCGATCAACATTATGGCCGATTACGAATCCCTGAAAATTGAGGGCGAATCACATATTGGGCGCTACCAGGCATGGATGGACCCGCAGCGAAGTGTGCGCAGTGAAGGCTTCCGATTCTTCTGCAAGGAGTGTGGCACTGCCCTCTGGGTGTGGGATCCACGCTGGCCAGAGATGTTTCACCCGAATGCTTCCTGTATTGATACTCCGCTACCGAAGCCGCCCGAGCGTAATCATATATTTGTAGAGCTGGCACCCGAGTGGGTAACGGTTCCGCAGGCCAGCGAGGTCGACAAGGTTTACGATTTCACCGGTAAAACCATCGACGACATTATTGATTCTATAGAGTCGCTGGAAGAGTGGCACCGAAACCGCGGTTTGTGGGTCGATTAATTAATCGTCGAGGCGTTAGCAGGAAAGTTAATCTCGTTGCCAATGGCCGGATTTGCCGCCGAGTTTTGCTACCAGACAGACCTGTTCAATGACCATGCCACGATCGACTGCTTTGCACATGTCATAGACGGTTAGCAGCGCTACCTGCACGGCCGTCAGTGCTTCCATCTCGACGCCGGTGCGCCCGTGGGTGGAGACGGTCGCCTGGCAGGAAACCGCAGAACCGGCAGCGGAGATAGTTAGCTCCATATCGATGGCAGTGATTGGCAGTGGATGGCACAGCGGAATTAAATCAGCCGTCTTCTTTGCGGCCATGATGCCGGCAAGCCTGGCGACCGCCAGCACGTCCCCTTTTTTGTTATTTCCAGCCCGGATGGCGTCCAGTGTTTCTGCAAGCATGGTGATCTGGCCACTGGCGGTTGCCTGGCGTCGGGTTTCGGCTTTGTTGCCGACATCGACCATGTGTGCCTGGCCATCCGCATTGAAATGAGTGAGTTTGCTCATGGGGGCTTCTCGGTAGTTAAAGCAGACCGACCAGCGCACAGGGCCTGGTCTGTTCATTAAGTTGGGGAATGACCAGTTTTTCCATGGTCAGTTCGGTGCCGGCCGTGGAGCCGGGCATCAGAAAGATCAGGGTGTTATTGGCGAGCCCGGCCATCGCCCGCGAGAGCATGCCACTGCTGCCGATATCTTCATAAGATATCAGTTGAAAGAGTTGGGCGAAGCCTGGAATTTCTCGGTCGAGTAGTGGTTTAAGGGCTTCGGGCATGGAATCGGTTATACCGGTGCCGCCATTGCTTATAATGACGGCAATTTCAGGGTCGTTGATCCAGGTGGAGAGGAAATTTCGCATTTCCAGTTCGTCGCCATGGTGTATGGCAGAGGTAACGACCTGGTGGCCGGCTCTGGTGACCAGTGCGCGAATTAAATCCCCGCTGGTGTCGTCGTCCGCAGTACGTCGACTGGACACTGTTAGTACCGCGACCTTGACCGGCCCCGGATTCCATTGATCCTGGCGCATAGTTGAGTTCCTTAAAGGAGAACCTTGTCCATCAGGTAGGCTCCAACGAGCCAGACCTTGCTGACCCCGGGGCTTTCCCCAAATAGATCTAAACAGGTGAATCTAAACCGATGAAGATTGAAGTGCTCTATTTTGCCAGTTTGCGCGAACGCGTGGGCTGCGACCATGAACTGATTGAAATGGCCAGGGGTTCTTGCGTAGCCGATGTCTGGCAGGCGGGTCAGGCCGGTCAGGGCGGGCATGCGCTACCCGGGAATTCACTCTGTGCGATTAATGAGGAATATGCGCCCCTGGATGCGGTGGTCAAGGATGCTGACCGGGTTGCTTTTTTCCCACCGGTTACCGGTGGTTAACGTGGGCTCGTCGGTGTTGAGATCTGAATGATGAAAAGCTGGATTACGGAAAAACCGCTGAAGCCCTGGGAGTTGGTCGCCGATTATGAGCGTGAGGTGATTGCTCGACTGCCCGGCAAAACCGGCGCATCGGCGGTATTTACTGGATCGATGCGTGATTTCAATGAAGAGGAGGGTATTACCGGATTGACCCTGGAGCACTTTCCGGGGATGACGGAGAAATACCTGCAAAAAATACTCGAGGAGGCTGGGCAGCAATGGTCGCTTAACGACGCGATCATTGTTCACCGAGTCGGCAATATAGAAGTTGATGACTGTATTGTGCTGGTTGCGGCCTGGTCGGCCCGGCGAGTGGCGGCATTTGAAGCGGCGCGTTATCTGATCGAGGAGCTTAAGAGTCGAGCTCCCTTCTGGAAAAAAGAGCGATTCAATGACGGAACCGAGCGCTGGGTGGAATCGAATACCCCCCGTGAATAACTGCCCTCGCCATTGGCGAGGGTGGCGTTGTCCTTATCCATAAAAAAAGGCCGATTCCAGTGGAATCGGCCTTTTTTTCGACCTTATCACCTTACCTGATTGAATCAGCAGGTAAAGGCTACCATCCCTGTTATCCGAGCATTGGGGCGATAACGAGTGACACAATGGCCATTACGTTGATGAGGATATTCATCGAAGGGCCAGAGGTGTCCTTGAAGGGATCGCCAACCGTGTCGCCCACCACGCAGGCGGTGTGAACATCGGATCCCTTGCCACCAAAGTTGCCTTTTTCGACGTGTTTTTTAGCGTTATCCCAGGCGCCGCCGGCGTTGGCCATCATTAGCGCCAGGAGTACGCAGCCGAGCAGCGCGCCACCGAGCATTCCGCCCAGTGCTTCGGCACCGATCCCGAATCCAACAACGACCGGCGCAATGATTGCCAGCGCTCCGGGCAGGATCATTTTCTTCAGCGCTGCAGAGGTTGCGATATCAACACACTTGGCGGTATCGGGTTTAGCCGTGCCTTCCATCAGTCCGGGAATCTCTTTGAACTGACGACGAATCTCGCGAATCATGGCAAATGCAGCATCGCCCACGGCCGTCATGGTCAGCGCCGCCACCAAAAATGGGAAGAGTCCGCCGAGGAACAGGCCAACCAGCACACGAGGTTCGTTAAGATTCAGCGCGAAGTCAGGGATGCGTTGGGAGACATCCTGAACGAAGGCGGAAATAATCGCCAGTGCTGCCAGCGCGGCAGCGCCAATGGCAAAACCCTTGCCGATAGCGGCAGTCGTGTTGCCTAGTTCGTCGAGAGAATCGGTGATCTTGCGAGTTTCTTCGCCCAGACCCGCCATCTCAGCGATGCCGCCGGCGTTATCTGCAACCGGGCCATAGGCATCGATAGCCATGGTAATGCCGACCGTCGCGAGCATGCCCACTGCAGCAATACCTACGCCGTAAAGACCGCATAACTCGGTGGAGATAAAGATAATTCCACAGATCGTTAGCACTGGAATAACGACCGATTCCATGCCAATGGCCAGGCCAGTAATCATTACGGTGGCCGGGCCAGTTTCACCGGATTTAGCGATGTTGATGACGGGTTTGCCACCGGTGTAGTACTCGGTGACGAGTCCAATAATCACGCCGCCGATGGTGCCGGTTAGAACGGCACCCCAGACATTAGCCGATACCCCTAACTGGGTAACCAGGAAGTAGGAACTGACAATAAACAGCACGGCTGAACCAATGGTGCCGATACGCAGGGCCAGTTCCGCTGGCCGGTTAACCGACATGCGAACCAGTCCGATACCAAGAATGGAACAGATCAGTCCAAGCGAGGCCAGTGCCAGCGGCAGGAACATCAAAGTCTCGCGGTCGCCGCCGAGCGGTGTGAGTAGTTCCATTGCCATGGTGGAGGCCATGGCTACCGTCGCAATCATAGAGCCGCAATAGGACTCGAAAATGTCAGAACCCATTCCGGCGACGTCGCCGACGTTGTCGCCAACGTTATCGGCGATAACACCCGGGTTACGGGGGTCATCTTCGGGAATGCCCGCTTCAACTTTTCCCACCAGATCGGCACCGACGTCGGCGCTTTTGGTGAAAATGCCACCGCCAACACGAGAGAACAGGGCAACAGTGGATGCACCCATACCAAAACCGTGAATGACGTGGGCGGTGTGGGGGTCACCACCAAAAACCAGGTAAAGGGTACCGACACCCAGCAGTCCCAGCGACGCCACGGTTAATCCCATGACGGAACCGCCAAAAAATGCGACTGACAGTGCGCCGCCAACGTTGCCCTCATTAGCAGCAACGGTGGTACGGACGTTTGCTTTGGTGGCGGTGAACATGCCGATATAACCGGCGGCAGCGGAGGTCAGGGCTCCCACCAGGAAGGCAATAGCGGTATTCAATCCCAGCGGCGAGAAGAAAATTGCAATCAGAATTGCACCAGCGAACAGGCTTAGCTGGGTGTACTCGCGACGCATGAATACCATGGCTCCGAGGTGGATCTCTTGGGCGATTTCGGTGACGGCACCTTCGCCAGCGGGGGTCCTTTTAATGACGCCGTAGATGATTAACGCGACGATAAGACCAACGATGCCGAGCGCAGGCACGCCCATTACAATCTCATTGACCATGAGATCCTCCGATATTGTCAGGAAAGTGAATTAATAAAACAGTCAGGTGCTGGCGAAAAGATTTTTGATCGCAGGATCAAGGCAGAGCGACCAAAAATATCCGCGCGGATAATAGGTGAAAGGGTGTTATTTCGCAATGCCCCACTTTGGAAGTGGGTGCCTTACGCTGAAGACGCCAGGCAGTGGCTCGGTGTGCTGGAGAGCGCTTAACCGCATCGTTTTTCGTCGGTGGGGATAATGGTATAAATGCCGCTGTTTTTAACTTGAGAGCAAGCTATGCGAATTGTGATACTGGGCGCCCCCGGCTGCGGAAAAGGCACCCAAACCAAACTGTTGACGGAGCGATATGATGCCGTGCAATTATCCACTGGCGATCTATTGCGGGGGGCCGTGGCAGAGGGAACGCCGGCTGGTTTAAAGGCGAAAGAGGTGATGGAGGCCGGAGGCCTGGTGTCGGATGAAATCGTGCTTGAACTGATTCGTGACAGAGTGACGGGGGCCAATGCAGTAAAGAACTTTATTCTTGATGGCTTTCCCCGTAATCTGCATCAGGCTGAGGCGCTCGAGGAGATGCTTGCCGAGGTGGGCCAGCCGTTGATGGGAGTGGTGCTGGTGGATGTGCCCGCCAGTGAGTTGACACAACGAATCGCCGGTCGGCGGATTTGCCGTGACTGTGGAGCGATTTATAACGTCTACTTTTCTCCGTCAAAAGTGGAAGGCGTTTGCGATGAGTGCGGTGGGGAGACCTATCAGCGCAGTGATGACAATGAGGCTACCGTTGCCAGTCGCCTGGATACCTATGCGGCTCAAACAGAGCCGCTGGTCGGTTTCTATACTGATCGAGCGTTACTGCACAAGGTCATGGGGAACGCCAGCATGGGTGATGTGTTTGACGAAATTTGTGCAGCGGTTGAGCGTTTTTCCGTAGCCCAGTGAAGTAGTCGGTTAGAAGCGAGCTAAGTCTATGCAATTTCCAGCGCGGGATTACCCGGCGTTTCGAGCGCGCAGAATGCGGCGCTCGGCTTTTTCCCGGGCGCTAATGCGGGAAAACCGGCTCTGCGCCGAAAATTTTATTCTGCCGCTGTTCGTTACTGACGGCGAAGCCGTCCGCCAGCCAATCGCTTCCCTGCCCGGTGTTGAAAGGCTGTCGATTGATTTATTGCTGGAGCAGTTGGTAGAGGTGCAGCGGTTGAGGATTCCTGCGATTGCGCTGTTTCCGGTGATTGCCGCTGACCTTAAAAGCTGTCTCTTATACACATCTCCGAGCCCACGAGACCTCTCTACATCT
>CAJXVN010000045.1 GCA_913060775.1 uncultured Gammaproteobacteria bacterium
ATTAAACGGGAGAGGGAAATGGGAGATCGGTTAAAGGGTGAAGTGGCGATCGTGACCGGTGCCGCGGCGGGTATTGGTCAGGCGTTTAGCGTCGCCATGGCTGCTGAGGGTGCCAGCCTGGTGCTGGCAGACCTGGTTAATGCAGACGAAACCGTGGCGAAGATCGAAGCGGCGAGCGGCAAGGCGATTGCAATCATTGCGGACGTGACCGATGAAGCCGCGATGACCAGTATGGCCAGCGTGGCCATCGAAGCTTTTGGCAAAATCGACATCCTGGTCAATAACGCCGGTATCTACCCCCTTAAGTCAATCGAGGACACTGATCTGGATACCTGGCACCGGATCATCGGCATTAATCTCACCGGTACTTTTCTGGCAACACGGGCGGTGGTGCCCAGCATGAAGCAGGCCGGTAAAGGCAAAATCGTCAACATCAGTTCCGGTACTTTTTTCATGGGCACGCCCGGGGCATCGGCCTATGTGGCCACCAAAGGCGCGGTGATCGGCATGGCCCGCTCGCTAGCATCTGAACTAGGTGACGATGGTATTCAGGTTAATTGCATTGCACCGGGCCTGACGACCACACCGGGGGTGACCGGCGGTATCGGTAATGAAATGCGCGATGCTGTCGTCACCATGCAGTCGGTTAAACGACGCGAGGTACCCGAGGACATGGTCGGTGCCTTACTGTTCCTGACCTCGTCCGATAGCGATTTTATGACCGGTCAGGTGATGCTGGTCGATGGGGGGGCTGCGAATAACTAGCAAACTTGTGGCACAATCCTTAACGATTGTTTAGTTCCGGCTGATCCAGCTGGAAATTACCCGGAGAAGGAGAGGGCGATGGGTGTGATCGAAACGAGGCTGCAACAGATTCGAAGCGGTGCTTCGCGCTGGAGTCGTCGTGATTTTCTTAAAATCAGCGGCGGAGGGGCTTTATCACTCTCCATGACCCAGCTCGGTGGAGCAGTATCGACAGCCTTTGTCGGCCGGGTGTTTGCAGCGGATGAGAAGATCGCCTACAGCAGTACCGAAGATCTCTACCGGGACATCTGGAAATGGGACAAGGTTACCTGGGGTTCGCACACCAATGTCTGCCTGCCGGGTTCCTGTTCATTCCGAATTTACGTCAAAGACGGCATGGTCTGGCGCGAAGAGCAGAGCGTTAATGCCGACGCCAGTAATCCCAAATACCCGGACTACAACCCGCTAGGTTGCCAAAAAGGCTGTTCGTTCCATAACAACCTTTATGGCGATGAGCGGGTCAAATACCCGCTACGTCGGGTAGGCGAGCGTGGCGAGGGTAAATGGGAGCGGGTGAGCTGGGACGATGCCCTCACCGACGTTGCCACCTCGATTGTTGATACCCTGGAAACTCAGGGGCCGGATGCTTTTGTAATGGATCCGCCCCATGCTCACCTCGGCTGTGTGGGCTGGGCCGGTTCGCACCGCATGACCCAGTTACTCGGTGGGGTTAGTCCCGACCTGAATGTGCTGATTGGTGATTTCTACAAGGGTTTTTTCGATACGATTGGTAAGCAGCACACCGGTTATTCAGCCGATAATCTTTTTGATGCAGAACTCATTTTTTTGAGTTGTTCCAACTGGTCATACACCAATCCGTCGGTCTACCATTTCCTCTCTGAGGCTCGTTACAACGGCACCGAGCTGGTTTCAATCACGCCGGATTACAACCCCACGGCGATCACCTGTGACTACCACGCGCCCATTCGGCAGGGGTGCGATGCCGCATTCTGGATGGGTATCAGCAAGGTGATTGTTGATGAGGGTCTGGTGGATGAGGAGTTTGTTCGCTCACAGACCGATATGCCGTTATTAGTTCGTCATGACAACGCAAAATTCCTTACTCAGGTTGATGTCGAGGGTAGCGGCCGCGATGACCAGTATTATTTTTATGATCTGACCAGCGACGGTCTGGTTAAGGCGCCACGGGGCACTTTGAGTTTTACCGGCAAGCAGGCATTGGCCGGGCACTTTCAGGTTAAGTTAGCCAATGGCTTGCAGGTGGAAGTGTCGCCGACAATGGAGTTTCTGGTTGCCGAACTAAAAGACTACACGCCTGAAAAGGTCTACGAAACGGCCAACATTCATCCCACCTTGCTGATCGAACTGGCGCACAAGGTCGCCAGCAAGGTGACCTGCAGTTATGTTGGTTTTACCTCAGCCAAGATCTATCACGGTGACCTGGGCGAGCGTGCTCTGGTGCTGGCGATGGCGCTTTCCGGCAACTGGGGAAAACCCGGTACCGGCTGGAATTGCTGGGCCGCCCCGGCCGATCCCATTGAAATGATGATGGTGATGAATAAGCCGGTTAAGCAGGGCGGACTAGCGGAACTGGGTCAGCTCGAACACGCCCTCGGCGAGAAACTTCGCGCCGAAGACCCAGACATCAGCGACGAAATGGTCGGTATTGAGCTGATTAAGGCGATGACCACCCAGCTGGGCCAGGTACCGCCGGTGTTTCTGCTCTATTACCACTCGGGTTACAAAGAGCTCTACGACAATATGGAGTGGAATGACCCAGCGCTACCCCGAAATTTTACCGCCTACCTCGAGGAGTCCATCGAGAAAGGCTGGTATACCCGGGAACACGTGCGCCCGGCACCCGAGACCACGCCCAAGGTCTACATGGTGACCTCGGGTAATCCGCTAAGGCGACTGCGTAGCGGTATGATCAAGTTTCGTGACGAGTTTATTCCCAACCTGGATATGCTCTTCGCCATTGATCCGCGAATGTCTACCACCGCCATGTTTAGCGACATCGTACTGCCGGCAGCCTGGTACTACGAAAAGGAAGACATGACGTTGAGCATCACCATGAACCCGCGGATGTGTCGCATCGAAAAAGCGGTCGAGCCCCAGGGCGAGGCACGGCCGGAATGGGAAATTTACGCCGCTATCCTTAAAAAGGTGGGTGAAGTGGCGACCGCCAGGGGTCTGACCAGTTACACCGATTTCTTCGGTGGTGAGCGTCGTTACGACGAGCTCTGGAACAAGTTCACCATGGATGGCCAGGTGGTGACCCAGCACGATGCCCTCAGAGAGATGATCGACATAGCCGCGGCCACCGGCATCGCCAAACCTGGCTACACCCTGGAGCAGTTTGATAAAGATGGCATGTTCGAGCAGCAGGGCATGGGTGCGGGTTTTATGAAACACCTCACTGCTAACGATTATGACCCGAGGAAGCCATTTTTCAGCCTGCGTTATCACGTCGATGACAAGGTTGTTTATCCTACCCAGACTCGCCGCGCGCAGTTCTATCTGGATCACGACTGGTATATCGAGGCCGGTGAACAATTGCCGACCTGGAAAGAACCGCCCAAGATTGGCGGTGATTATCCCTTCGTGATAACCGGTGGCCACCCGCGCCACAGTGTTCATTCCACCCACACCTCTTCCCCGGGGTTAATGAAATTGCACCGGGGTCAGCCGGTCATGCACATCAATGATGGCGCGGCCCGTGCCAAAGGTCTTGCCGATGGCGACTGGGCGAAAGTGTTTAACGACTACGCGTCGTTCGAGATCATGATCCGTACCTCGCCGACGGTGGCCCCGGGCCAGGTGATTGTCTACTTCTGGGAGGGCTATCAGTTCCGCAACTGGCAGATTTACGACAACCTGCTTATTGGTATGCCCAAGCCGCTGCATCTGGCCGGTGGTTATGAGCAGATGCGCTTTTACTTTCTTAACGGTAGCCCCGGTCCGAGTACCGACCGCGGTGTGCGCGTTGATTTTGAAAAACTCAACGAAACCGCTGCTACTGCCTAATCTAGAGAGGAACGATCGATGACCTACGCACCTAAAGGCGCACCCAAAGCGCTGTTAAAAGAGTCCAGCCGCCAGATCGCCAATATCATTGACCTGAACAAATGCATGGGCTGCCAGTCCTGTACCCAGGCGTGTAAAAACCTCTGGACCGACCGCCCCGGCACGGAGCACATGCGCTGGATGAATGTCACCACCTACCCAGGCAAGGGTTATCCCAAAGATTATGAAAGCATGGGTGGCGGCTTTGAGGCCGACGGTACCGCCAGTCCCGGCGCACTGACTAACATGAGTGATGTGGGCGATAACTTTCAGTTCAACCACGCCGACGTCTACTACCAGGGCAAAGGTCAGAGCGTGCACCTGAAACCCTCCAGCGCGCTCACCGGCGAAGATCCTCAATGGGGCTACAACTGGGATGAAGATCAGGGCGGTGGTGACTGGCCCAACGGCTACTACTTTTATCTGCCACGTAAGTGCTATCACTGCACCAACGCTCCCTGCATCGATGCCTGTACTCACAACGCGTTATTCAAGCGCGACCAGGACGGTATCGTCGTGCTTGATCAGGACCGTTGTCATGGCGATCGGCTCTGTATTGAAGCCTGCCCCTACAAGGCCATCTACTACAACCCGGTGACCGAAAAGAGCGAAAAATGTGTCATGTGCTTTCCGCGGGTAGAGCAGGGCATTGCCCCAGCCTGTGATCGTCAGTGCCCGGGGCGTACCCGGCTTGCCGGTTATATGGACGACGAAGATAGCGATATGTACAAACTCATCGTCGAGCACAAGGTGGCCTTGCCGCTACATCCCGAGTTTGGCACCGAGCCAAATGTCTATTACATACCACCGTTTGATTCCACCAGAGCCTTCGCGGAGGATGGGTCAATTACGGACGAAGGGCGCATTGAAATCAGCGTGCTGGAAGAACTGTTCGGTCCCGACGTTGGTGAGGTTGTACGTAAGCTGAAAGCTGAACGTAAAAAACGCCAGAACAACGAACCGTCGGAAATTATGGACCTGCTGATTGGGCGTAATTTCTGGGATCGGTTCAGTGAGCTCACCGGCGACCCGGCGGACCTGGATACTTTTAGCACCGCCGCCATGAGTGACGGGAGTGATCTGGGATGAAAATCAGTCGAGTCAATGCTTCCGCCGCCACCATGCTGGATCCCACGGCCGGTGTGTGGAACGAAGTGGAGAGTCAGCAGTTCGCCATGGTGCCCACGCCCCTGAAAGGTAACCCGGCGATTAAGGCAATATCGCCCTTCATCGAACGCAGCACTGACCACGGTACCATCCGCCAGCTATCGGCGGCCGGTATGCATAACGGCACCGAGGTCGCTCTGCGGTTGTCCTGGCGTTGTGCAAAAAACAGCGAGATCGCCGACCTGGATCAATTCGTTGACGGAGTGGCGGTGATGTATCCCCTGGCGGTGGCTTCCAGCGCGGTCACCATGGGTGCCAAAGGGGCACCCGTGAACGCCTGGTACTGGAAAGCGAATACGCCGACGGAGGGTTTTGACGTAGTCGCAGAAGGTTACGGTAGTTCAGAGCGCCGTCCCGGAGCGGATACTGAACTCACCTGTGAGGCGGTACACGACGGCGAATCCTGGCACGTTGTACTGCGACGACCTCTGGATAAGGGCAACCGATATACCCAGTTTAATCTCGGTAGTGGTCACAAGATTGCTTTCGGTGTTTGGGATGGTGGCAACCGGGAACGGGCCGGCCGCAAGTCCTTCTCCGGTGAGTTCATGTTGATCGATATCGAGGCCTGATCCATTGCCAACTAGAGACGGAGCAGCCGATGCCTTTGGGTTGCCGGACGAGGAGAACCAGGCAGAGCCAGTAGCGGTCGCCATTCCAGCCGAACGCCAGGCAGACACAGCCCGCAGTGGGCTTTATGCACTGCTGGCCAGTTATTTTTTGTTTCCGGATATTAATCTGCTGAAGTTGCTCGCCAGCGGCGACTGGCGAACGCAATGTAACGAGCTGGTGGATCTATTACCTTATCCACTCGCGGCCGCAGAGCCTGGCCCGGCGCTGGATGAACGCGCAGTGTCACTAACCTTCAGCCGCCTGTTTGACGTGGTTCAGGGGCTGCCAGCGGTGTCGCTGCTAGAGCGCCGTTACGGTAAAGGCCAGACCAAAACCCAGAAAAAACTGTGGGAAGACCTGCTGCGCTACTACAACCATTTCGGCCTTGAGTTTGCCGAAGCCGCCGCCGAAGGTGGCCCGGATCACTTGGTCAATCAACTCGAATTTATGCATTACCTGAGTTTTCTACAGTGTGGCAGTGGCGACGCCGGTGGCGATTTTCGCCGGGCTCAGCGAGATTTTTTAACGAATCATCTCGGCGAGTGGAGTAGCGAGTTCGCTCTGGCCGCTCAGGCAGAACCGGATAGCGAGCCCTATAGCCAGGTGGCTAAACTACTGGCTGAGTTTATAGCCAGTGATCTGCTATACCTGCAGACCGAGTGTGATCGCGTCGCAGCGAGGGACTGAGCGGCCGTTAACCGATGATCATCGGGTGTCAGGCAGACTCGACTCGTTGATCCAGAGCGGCGGGTGATGGCTGATTGGCAGAGCTATCGCCAATGACTTTTCGAACGCGCCACAGCAGTAGCACTGTCAGACCGATCAGTATTCCGGGGAGGCCCTCGTAAACCGCGTGATGCCATTCCAGATAGCGCCAGACCAGCGCGGTTAGGAGTCCCGTCAACGCCGCGATAATGCTGATTGACTGGCCGGGTTTCATCCCCAGGCAGAGAACAATCAGTAAGGGTGCAAAGGCACTGGCAAGCCCGGACCAGGCCATAATAACCAGGCTGAATACGCTCTGGTTGTTCGATAGTGCCAGCAGCAGCGCACAGCCGGTAATGGCAATAGTGGTGAATTTAATTAGTAATGGTCGTTCGATCCGGTGCGGCAGCAGGTCGTGGGTGATCGCCGCAGAGCAACTGAGTATCAGCGAATCGGCGGTGGACATGGTCGCGGCGAAAATACCCGCCAGCACTAGACCGACGACCAGGGGCGGCAGTAATTCAAGGGCCATCATCGGCAACGCCAGTTCGGCATCGAAACTGCCACTATCCGATAAATAGACGCGGGATAGCAGCCCCACGCCAGTGGTGATGCAATAAAACGCGATAAACCAGAGGTAATACCAGGCGCGGGCCTGGCGCATACTGGTTTGATTGTTCAGCGCCATAAACCGCACCATGATGTGGGGCTGTCCGATTACCGATAGCCCGGCAAACAGCCAGCTTACGGCAAACAATATGCCCCCGGCAATTCCGGGTAGGGCCAGGTCTTTGGGAAACCAGTCGAGAAACCCTGGCACCTCCTGCATACTTGAAATGGCTCCGCCCACTCCGCCCAGCGCTTGTGTTGCCACGATCAGTAATGAAACCATGGCGACAATCATCACTGTCGACTGGGCGGCATCGGTCCAGATGGAGGCCCGAATACCACCGGCAAAACAGTAAAGCGATACGAGTACCGCACCGATAACAGCGCCCATCCAGGGAGCCCATCCAAAAAGCACTTGCAGGGCTTTGCCGCCGGCAACCAGTTGGGCGCCTGCGTAGGCCAACAGGAAAACCAGCGAAATAACACCAATTAGTCGCTGTAACTGATTGTTGTTGCCGCCATACCAGCCACTTAACACTCCGGCATAACTTGCTTCGTCGCTCCTTTCCGTTGCTTCTCGTAAGCGTGAATGGACGAACAGGGAAGCTAGAAAATCGCCGGTTATCCAGCCGATCATCAACCAGATAGAGGCCAGGCCGGTGGCATAGGTATAACCAATCACGCCGATAAACATATAACCGCTGTTGTTGGTTGATACGGCAGATAAGCCCACCAGCCAGGGGCTCACCGTATTGTCTGCCAGATAATAATCCTGGCGGGTGCCGCGGCTTTTAAGTATCGAAGAGAGACCGACCAGCGTGAAGGCTAACAGGAAACCGATGAAGGACAGGGCGATTAAGGTGTCACCCATGGTCGAACCTCAAACACAGTGCAGGCACTGACGTGGAGACCAGATGCCAACGACGGTGCCCGGTCCGGTGATAAAACCCGGGCTGTTTGATGTTCTCTGTCACTCTTTGTCGAAAGCGTCGACAATGATGGCACCCATCGAAGCCGGCATGGTGATGATGATTAATCGTTTAATCGCAATGATGGGATCAGCAACGATAGGAAATTTATCGAGGGCGGTTAACACCAGTGCTACTACCAGTCCCGCCACCACATAAGCGATCAATATTCGGAAAAGGAAAACGGGGATACGGTAGGTAATGTCTCCCTGAAAAACGCTTTCGTAGGTGAAGAAGGCCAGAAACATGACCGACAGCGCAGTGATCAGAAAAATGTTCTCGGCGGGCAGGGTTTTACTCAGGCTCCAGGCTTCTTCGGAAAAAGAGATAGGAATCGCAAGCGCAAATGCGCCGATCGCCACCTGACTGGCGTCTTCCAGATCAAAATTAAGCTTCACGTACCTGGTCCAGTAGTTGATTAAAGGGTTCGTAGTTTTTTAGCGGCACCAACGCGGAATCACTCAGCAAATCCTCCCGATAAGTTTCAGAGCGTGCCAGTGCTTCTTCGAGATATCGCATTGCTTCGTCAAACTGATTCAGCGCTGTATAGGCACAGGCGAGTTGATAAAACGCGTGGCCGTTGTCGGGGTCAACCGCCAGTGCCTGGTTGCAGAGATTTACCGCCCATTGTGGTTCTTCCAGCTCTAATGCCGCATCGGCCTTATAGGTGAGCGCCTCAGTGTCGTTGGGCTGAAGTTTTAATATCTGGTCGTAGGTAGCAATCTTATTATGGGAACCAAGGTCCTGTCCTGCTCTTAACCACAGAGAATGCAGTTCCTGAGTGAGTGCAATTTCGGCTCGGTTTTCCTCAAAGAGCTCGGTTTTCTGGCTCAGTTGTTTTTCAATGTTACGCAGGCGGTCTTCGTAGGTCTCGATCAGTCCAGTCACCTGCTGGTCGGCGTTTAAATGCACTCGTTCCTTGATATCCCTGATTGACGTCCACCCCACCAGTACCAGGATCGAACTGGCTCCTGCTATCAGGTAGAAAAAGTAACTGACCGTATCGGTGGCGTATTCGACGCCCCGGTCGATGGAGGTAATTTCGCGATCAACAATTTGCTGGAGCAGGTCGTTTTTCTGCTCGGCCATGTCGGTGCGCAGCTGTTTTAGTTCATCCAGCACATAGAGCTCAACAAAAGGCGATTTAGTGATGCGCTCGCCAAACGCTGGATTATCGTCCGGCGGCTCCTGGGCAGAGGGTTGCCCCAGCCCTGACAACAGCAGGCAAAGGCACACGGCCATCCATTTTACGCGGCGCATATCGATCTGCCGTGATCGTGGACCTCCACCAAACAGCCGTGCAGGCTTTTGACCGCGGTTTCATAATCGTCTTCACCCACCACAAACTGCATATCCACCTGACGCATGGATTGATGCATGGCCAGTACATTAATGTTTTGTGCCGCCAGTGCGGCGACGGCCTGGGAGAGCATGCCCGGAACCCGCATGTCGCTGCCAATGGCCGAGACAATGGCGGCTTTTCGTTGATCCAGCTCCGCGTCGGGGTATCGGTTCTGGAGTTCATTGCGGATGCGTTTAATGGTTTTCAGATTGGTCGCAAGGTAGTGGGTAATGGTGTTGGCATTCACGTCCTTGGCGACGATTTCCGCCTTATAGCGGCGCAGTACCGCCAGAATTTCACGATCATAAAGGTCAATCTGCCCCATCATGTCCTGGTCAAACAGCTCCAGCGCATGGATGCCCTTGCTGCCGGCAATGATCTCGACACGTGGGGTTTCGCTGACATAGTCCCGCGCGAATATGGTGCCGGCATGGTCGGGCTCAAAGGTGTTTTTGATGCGCAAAGGGATGGCGTTTTGACGCAAACCTTTTGCCGCTTTGGGGTGAATCGCCTCCATACCGAGATTGGCCAGTTGATCCGCCACATCGTAGTTGGTCCGGCCAATGGGCACGGCGTTGGCTTCACCGACTAGCAGGGGGTCGGCACTGCTTAGGTGAAACTCCTTGTGGATAATCGCTTCCCGGGCGCCGGTCAACACAGCGATGCGGCTGAAGGTGATCTCGCTATAGCCGCGATTGAAACTGGCCATTAATCCACTGTCGGTATGGGCATACCCGGTGACAATGGGCAGGGTCGTGGCAAGATCAATGGCAGAAAATGCCTGCAGAATACGTTCATCCAGGGGGACATGGGTGGCGGTTTGCCAACCGCTTAAATCGACAAAGCAGGTATTAACACCATCGCGGCGCAATAAGGCTGCGGTGTTCCAGGCGCTGTGGGCTTCGCCAATACTGGCAAGCATTTCCCGCACCGTGTCCAGATGTTCGGATAACGAAAAATGGCCATGGCGGCAGACGCCCTGGAGATCCGTCAAACATTGATGGGCGGCATCAAGGCGAGCATCGATAAATCGATTGGCACGCTTCAGGTCGGCTTCGTTGCTAAATAGTCGCTGATTAATGCCGTGCAATTTTTGCTGCAATTGAGCCATGGCGTCATACCAGCTGTCATCGTTTTCGCTGCTGGCGAACAGGCCGTAAACGCCGGGTTGTCCCGATTTTTTATGTTCCAGCAGGTCGTTAGTAACGCCGCTATAGGCCGACACCACAAAGATCCGCTGATACAGCGAGTCGCCGTTGGCAGGCCGCAAAACAATGTTATCGCGCACCGCCTGATAGTCGCTCATCGACGTGCCGCCGATTTTTTCAACGCTGTGCTGTGCGGGTGGTTGTCTGTTAGGTGTCATATCGGATACCAGGAATAGAGATGAGTCGAGGGCAGGATTTGGTCGAGTTGCACTGGTTTATGCGTTTTCGGCGCAGCCAATACAAAGCCGCGTGGCCAGCACCGCCTGTAATCGTGCGAAAGGAATTTCGTCGCCGCACTGCTCGCAGTAGCCAGCGTCTTCGCTTTCCAGCCACTGCAGGTTGTTGCGTATCAGGGCGAGTTCGAGTTTTTCGTTTTCACTCACCTGAGAATTAACCGCCGATGCAAATTTTTCGTCGACGCTCAAGGTCTCTTCTTCCGCGTCTCTTTCTTCCTGTGCAGACGTTAAAAATTTCTCGATATCGTTGATACGTGCCTGCATCAGCTGCTTAAGCGTGTGCCGTTGCTGTTCGTTAATCGTTATTCTCCTTGGGTGCAACGATGACGGGGGCGATAGTCTTGCGACTACAGATGTATTCGGGTCTTGGTGGTTGATCGCAAAATGGGTCGACCGCGCGATTGCTAAGGGCGTTATAGACAAAGAAGGCATTAGAGCGCGGGTAAGGCGTGATATTGCCGTTTGATCCATGCATGGTGTTGCAGTCGAACAGGATGACGCTGCCCGGTTTGCCGGTTGCAGTGACGATGCCACCCGCTTCAGTCAATTGATTTAAACAGTGATCGCTGGGGACCCCATACTCCTGTTTGCGTAACGATGATTTGAAGTGGTTGGCCGGGGTCTCTCCTTCGCACACCACATAGTGCAGATGGGAGCCAGGTATCAACATCAATGGGCCGTTTGCCGGATGGTTTTCCGTCAGAGTGATGGACATGCTTAGCGTGCGCATGGCCGGCAGGCCATCCTCAACGTGCCAGGTTTCAAAATCCGAGTGCCAGTAAAACTCCTTTCCTCGAAAGCCTGGCTTGTAGTTCAGCCGCGACTGATGGATGTAAACCTCATCGTCGAGCAGATACTGGGCGAGCCCCGCCAGACGCCGATCCTCTGCCAGCTTTTTGAAGACCGGACTGATCTGATGGATTCTAAAAATTGAGCGGATATCACCGCTGCCGGGTTCAATAATGGTCTCGCCCGACGCAGCAATTTTGTCGTTCCGCCTCAGTCGTTCGAGTTCCTGTTGAAAGTGGTGAACTTCCTCGTCGCTGAACAAGTTTTCTAAAATCAGAAAACCTTGTTGTTCGTATTCCTTCACCCGCTCTCGCTCGATCGGTGCCGGGGAGTTCTCCGCAGCGTAAACCACCGGGTCCAGGCGTTTACTGAGTTGAGCGGGTAGCCCACCTCGGGACGGGTAGCGGTCTGGCTCGAGTTTCGGCGTTGGTGCGGTCTTTGAATTCATAATCCGGTGGATCATCGACTGGTGAGGTTTCAATCTGCCTGTTCACCAGTGGTTCCTCAGTCTGTGAAGGATGATTAATCGCTTATCGCTTCGGCCTCCAGCTCATAGGCCCCTTCAGCGTTGTGTACTTCCTTGCCATTGAGCGGCGGGTTAAATACACAGGCCATTTTCATTTCCTTGAAAGCACGCAGGGTATGTTTGTCGTGTTTATCCAGGTTGTAGAGGGTGCCCGGGGCGATGGGGTAGACCTTGCCATCGGCAGCTGTTTCCACCTCACCTTCACCGGAAATGCAGTAGACCGCTTCCAGATGGTTTTGGTAATGCATCTGGAAGTCAGCACCCTCGTAGATGGTGGTGAGATGAAAAGAAAACCCCATACCGTCGTCCTTTAGCAGGAGCCGAGTACTCTCCCAGTTGCCATCGGGGGAAACGACGCGTCGGTTTGTTCTTTCTGCGTCCTGCAGGTTTCTAACGAGCACAGCAATACTCCTTGGTTTTTATAAAAATTTGGGCAGACCCGGATGGTCAGCCGGGCTACAGGTGTCACCGCTTTATGAGCCTGGCGGTTAGCGTCAGACAGTTAAGCGCTGGCCAGTTGCGGATCATCGAAAAAGTCGACTTCTTCGGGAATCGGCGATTCTTTGGCGCATACTTCTTTGATGGCCTGCTCGACGACATCGATACCCTTTTTAAGGTTTTCATCGGTGATCGTTAACGGACAGAGGAATTTCACTACCTCGTCGTCAGCGCCGCTGGTTTCGATGATGAGGCCATGTTTGAAAGCGTGCTGGGTGATGGCGCCGGCAAGCTCCCCGTTCACACAATTGATGCCCTGAAACATACCGCGGCCACGCGCGGTAAAGTTGCCCTCGCCATACTGGTCAACAATGGCGGCCAGTCGTTCAGACACATACCGCCCTTTACGCTTCACCGCTTTGGAAAAAACATCATCCGACCAGTAGTGATCGATTGCCTCTTTGGCGGTAACAAAGGCCAGGTTATTCCCCCGGAAAGTGCCGTTGTGCTCGCCGGGCTTCCACTGATCCAGTTCCGGTTTCATTAAGACCACGGCAAACGGCAGACCGTAGCCGCTCAGGGATTTAGACAGGGTGATGATATCTGGCTCAATGCCAGCGGCTTCAAAACTAAAAAAATCACCGGTGCGGCCACAGCCCGCCTGGATATCGTCAATAATCAGCAACAACCCATGTTGCTTGCATACCGCCTGTAAATTCCGCAACCAGTCCAGGCTAGCGACATTAATGCCGCCTTCGCCCTGTACGGTTTCCACGATCACTGCGGCCGGTGAGTTAATGCCGCTGCTGGAATCTGACAGGACTTTATCCAGGTAAGCAGTGGTGTCGATGCCATCACCCAGGTAGCCGTCATAAGGCATGCGATGAACACCACTAAGCGTAGTGCCGGCAGCGTCTCGGTGGTGGGAGTTTCCGGTGGCCGCCAGCGCACCCAGGCTGACGCCGTGGAAGCCGTTAGTGAAGGTGACAATGTTCTGCTGGCCCGTCACGTTGCGGGCAATTTTCATGGCTGCTTCGACCGCATTGGTACCCGTGGGCCCCGTGAACTGCACCATGTAGTCCATTCCACGCGGCTTGAGGATCTTTTCGTTAAAAGCCTCCAGGAATTCTCCCTTGGCTTTGGTATGCATATCCAGGCCGTGGGTGATGCCGTTGTTATTGATGTACTCCAGCAGTTCTTTCTTGAACACTAGATTGTTGTGGCCATAGTTCAGGGTGCCTGCTCCGGCGAGAAAATCGAGGTATTGATTATTCTCGGAATCGTAGAGGTACTCACCGCGGGCCTTGTGAAAAACCCGTGGGAATGCTCGTGCGTAGCTCTGCACTTCCGATTCAATTTCATCAAATATTTTCATGCCCTGGCTTCCTTTCTTTGTGGAGTAACGGCAGAGACTGGCGCGTCTTCGCTGGTGGTATCGGCGGACCGTTCCAGTGGTCCGATGGTCACCAGCAGCTCGGTGTCGTGCTGCCCGGAAAAATGTTTCTCTTTAGTAAACAGATCGTCACTGGCGAGTGGTGCTCCGTAACGCCTGGCAATGCGGCCAAACAGCGCCCATGAGGCTTCGTTGGCCTGGGTAATAGTGGTCTCGATAAAACGGATGGATTCGCACGCTTCTCTTTGAAGAATCTGCTCAATCATCTTCGAGGCAAGTCCCTGACCGCGCGCACTTTCGGCAACCGCTACCTGCCAGATGAACAGGGTTTCAGGCTTGTCGGGGACTCGATAAGCGCTGATGAATCCAACCAGTTCATCCTGTCGCCGAACGGCCACTGATGTGCTGGCAAAGTGGTGACATTGCAGCAGGTTGCAATAGGCTGAATTGGTGTCCAGGGGAGGGCAGGCGCTGATTAGTTGAGAAACGGCCCAGCCATCGTCGACGGATGGAGGGTAGAAATTAAATTCCTGACTCATTAATAACACTGTAAGTTATAAAACTTCCTATTAATATCGTTATAGAACTAACCAAAAATGATTAGCATGGGTGAAAGTTAAAGCAAAGAATCCGGTTGTTATTTAGGGGTCTGTTACCAATAAAGGGAGGAGGCCTCATTTTTACGAATTAATTGTTTAGTACTCGAAGTATTGTACCCTAAGCATATTGTTTCGCAACTGCTGGCCCCGGTCGGGCGGCCCGTTGACTGGGTCGATGCAGTAGACAAACACTCCCTGGTATTTATTCGCAAAGGCGGTAGAGACCGATAGCAACTCCCGTGCAGTCAAAATATAATTCGCTAACAAGCGCATCGGGATAACACTAGAGAGCCCTGAATTGGAAAACATAGATGACGTTCTAGTCGCGTTGCGCCGGGTAATCCGGGCCACCGATCTGCATTCCAAGCATCTGGCCAAAACAACCGGGCTCACCACCCCCCAAATCCTGTTGTTGCAGGCTATTCGTGCGAGAAGCGATGTCACCATTGGCGAGCTGGCCAATGAAGTCAGCCTCAGCCAGGCAACGGTAACCACCATTCTTGACCGTCTGGAAAAGCGAGAGCTGGTTTATCGGGAGCGTTCCACCAAAGATAAGCGCAAGGTGCACGCTCATTTGACCGAAGCCGGTGTCAACATATTGAAAGATGCGCCCGTGCCCCTGCAGGAGCACTTCACCGAACAATTTAGGAATCTCGAGCAGTGGGAGCAGACAATGATTATTGCCGCCCTGCAACGGGTTGCGCATATGATGGACGCTCAGCGCATTGATGCAGCACCGGTGCTCGACATAGGTTCAATCGACCGGCAGAGCAATAGCATCGATAAGGCCTGAGCGCCTGCCTGATTTGCGGTAAGTTGTGTAGACAACAATCCCCGAGCTGTCAGCAGGCGACGACAATGCACCCCGTCGCCCGAACGGTCCCCAAACACCCTCGCCGGTCAGCGACCGGTTAATTAATACAGGAAATGAACCCGAAAAAATGGATAGTACCGATAAGTTAGCGGTGTTGATTGATGCCGATAATGCTCAGCCAGCGATTGTCGACAGTCTGTTGTCTGAGCTGTCTCTTATACACATCTCCGAGCCCACGAGACCTCTCTACATCTCGT
>CAJXVN010000046.1 GCA_913060775.1 uncultured Gammaproteobacteria bacterium
ATCTACACTATCCTCTTCGTCGGCAGCGTCAGATGTGTATAAGAGACAGTCACTGGTCTCCGCGGATGAAGTGCGGTTGCTGTCGGACATCGAACACCTGATCGGTCAGCTATTACCGCGTAAATTTATTGGTGGGTTTGAACCCGAACATAACCTGCCGGAAACCACGCTGGATCGACGTCCGCCAAAACCACCCGCACCCAAAAAAGAGCCCCGTGGTCGTCGCAGCGGACACCGAGACGGTCAGCGGTCAGGCGAAAATAGCCGTGGCCATCGCGCCGGTGGACGATCCAGCAACGAACAACAGGCATCAGGCAAGCCAAGGCGCAGCCGGGGTGCTGGCAGCACTGGCGCCGGCAATAGCAAGCGGAGTGGAAACAGCAGTTCGACTGGAAACACTGGCTCCAATGGCAATAGCGCGGGTAACACTAACCGACGCGCGAAAAGTACCGCTGGCAACAGCTCAAGCGGTAATTCCAACAATCGCAATAGTAATCGTAGAGCCGGAAATTCGCGCGATGACAATGTTGGAAACGTGGCACCTCGCGGCAAACAGGCGCCCCAGGAGCGACCGGATAACTGGGGTAACCGCTAAACTTTTTACTGCCTGCGCAGCCAGCGAACGCGGTATGAGCGGCCTTTTAGCTTGCCGTCGTTGAGTTTTTTCAGCGCGGCCCTGACCTCGGTACTAGCCACCGCAACGTAGGTCACTTTATCCCCGACCGAAATTTTGCCGACTGTTTTACCATCGATCCCCTGTTCACCAGTTAGCGCCCCCAGGACATCACCGGCCCGAATCTTCTGTTTTTTCCCGGCATCGATCTGCAAGGTCTCCATCTGCGGCTGATAGGCAGGCTCATTTAGCACCTCCAGTGGGGGCAATGCCTGTGGCGATACCCGGTAATCCAGCTCCTGCTCCAGTCGGGTCAGCTTGTGGCGCTCCCGCGGGCCTATGAGTGTAAAGGCAAGTCCTTTTTTCCCAGCACGACCGGTCCGGCCGATACGATGAAAATGAACCTCACTGTCATGGGCCACAAAGTAGTTGATGACCGCATCCAGATCACTAATATCCAGTCCGCGTGCCGCCACGTCGGTGGCCACCAGTATCGATACGCTACGGTTAGCAAATCTTTCAAGTGTCTGATCGCGGATCCGTTGATCGAGATCACCGTGTAGCGCCATGGCGCTGAAGCCCGCCTCGCAAAGTTCATTAGCGACCTCGCGAGTCATTATTTTGGTATTGCAAAACACCAACGCGGACTCGGGTCGATAACTTAACAGCAGCGACTTCAACGCGGTGAGCCGTTGATCGGCATCCTCGAGTTGATAATAGTGCTCTTTAATGTCGCGGGTATCATCGTCACTGGGAACCGCTACCCGAACCGGATCAATCATCACCCGGTTGGCGACCGCCTCTATCTGTTCTGGATAAGTGGCACTAAACAGCAGGGTCTGACGGCGCGCCGGGACAAACCCGATAATCGCATCCAGCGCATCCTGAAAGCCCATGTCCAGCATGCGGTCGGCTTCATCCAGCACCAGGGTCTGTAATTGCTCCAGACGCAGATGTCCTTTTCTAAGTAGTTCCTCTACCCGCCCGGGGGTACCCACCGCTATATGCGGTGCTCGGGCGAGTGAATTGATCTGGGTATAGAGCGGCACCCCACCGCAAAGGGTCAGCACTTTTATATTGGCGATTGCTCTGCCCAGTCGGCGGATTTCTTTAGCCACCTGATCCGCGAGCTCGCGGGTAGGACAGAGGACCAGTGCCTGAGTTTCAAACCGGGTAACGTCGAGCTGTTGCAACAACCCTAGACCAAAGGCCGCCGTTTTACCCGAGCCGGTATTAGCCTGAGCAATCACATCCCTGCCGGCGAGAATCGCCGGCAGGCTTAGCGCCTGTACCGGAGTCGTTTGCTGATATCCCAGCGAAAATAAATTGCTCTGGAGCGCGGCTTGCAGTTTCAGGGTTGAGAAACGGGTGTCGTTCAAGGAATGGGTTGTCCGTTTAATTTGATAGGAACAATAAAAAAGGGCAGAACCGTCAGGCCCTGCCCTTCCTCCCAGTCCCGTTAAGGACTGGAGCAGCCCGTCGTTAAACGGGCTAACTATTTGTCGGTTCGCTTATACAGCGACGACGTTCTCTGCCTGAGGACCTTTCTGGCCCTGAGTGACAGTGAACTCAACGCGTTGGCCTTCGGCCAGGGTTTTGAAACCTGAACCGGAAATAGCGCTGAAGTGAACAAACACGTCAGGGCCGGATTCCTGCTCAATAAAACCAAAACCTTTCGATTCGTTGAACCATTTAACGGTGCCGGTAGTAGTAGACATATAGTTATTTCCTATTTATTTCAAGAGTAATTTAGTCCTGCAAGCAGGACCGGTTTGGCTGGAAGTGTATCTATTACTTATGACAAACAGGATGATAACTAGCAACTGCCGATCAAAATGGTGCACATAAATATTAGGTCGTACTTTCAAGCTAGGCCGATTATAAACAGCCTGATCAGCCTGTCAACGGCTATTCACCAATAGATCAATTAGCATTACCGATTGGTTTTAAAGGTAATTTTTCCATCAGCCATAATCAATGGGCAATAAAAAAGCCCCGGGGCCGATTAATCGGACCCGGGGCTGATCGATTCCGGCAAGCGAATCCGGTTACATCATCCCTTCTTCTTTCAGGGTAGCCTGAACAGCCGGACGCCCCATGGCAGCGCCAGCGTATGCACCCAGATTCGGCCAGGGGGAAAGGTCCATCTTGACGAATTGTGCCCAACCCAGAACGGTGGTCAGATAAGCGTCAGCAATGGTGAACTGCTCACCAGTGAGGAACGGACCGCCCTCACCCAGTTGGTCGTTCAACAGGGACAGGCGTTTGCCCAATATCTCCTGAGCCGCCGCGCGTCCTTCATCGGTGGTTTCGGGGTTAAAGAGTGGCGTAAAGTTTTTGTGCAACTCACCAGAGATGTAGCTGATAAATTCGACTACCCGATAGCGCTGCGGATCACCCACTGGTGGTAACAGGTTGGCGTTCGGGTTGTTATCCGCCAGGTATTGCAGAATGGCACCCACTTCCGTCAGGTATTCGCCATTGTCCAGCTGCAGGCAAGGCACATAGCCTTTTGGATTGATATCCAGAAAGCTACCGCCCGACTCAAGGGTTTTATTCATCAGGTCAACTTTTTCCAGTTCATAGGTTGCGCCAACTTCGTTGAGCGCAATATGAACGGACATGGAACAGGCACCGGGAAAATAGAAAAGTTTCATTGTTTATGAGCCTTCAATTGGTTAGGTGGAAAAATGAATGACTGGAAATATTTGAGCAGCAAAGCTTAGCGTAAATCACCATCCGGTGGGGACCATCCTCATTACTTTTGTTGTAATACCGAACGCTCAAACCTTTAAACCCGCCGAGTCGATCGACTGTTTCTGGATTTTAATCGTCCCGAACGTTTTGCTTTTCTGGGCCCGGCTTTAGCCGCGGAAGGAGGCGCTGGATGACGCGTTAGAAAAGTTCTATTTTTACCCGGTTCTGCGGACGGATCACTCGCGGGCTGACGGGGAGGAATCAAGCCACGTTTACCATAACCAATCAGGTCGGCTCGACCCATCTGTTTCAGCGCCGTCCGAATCATCGGCCAGTTATCGGGATCGTGGTAACGCAATAACGCCTTGTGCAGTTTTCGTTGTCGCCCCCCTTTCGCTATCTCAACATTACCGCCCTCCCGTCGGAGTCGGTGCAACGGGTTTTTACCCGTGTGGTACATGGTGGTTGCCGTCGCCATCGGCGAGGGGTAGAAATTCTGCACCTGGTCTGCTCGAAAGCCATTACGTTTTAGCCAGATAGCTAACTCCACCATGTCATTATCAGTCGTCCCCGGGTGAGCGGCGATGAAATAGGGAATCAGGTACTGCTCTTTTCCTGCCTTTTTCGAAAAACGCTCAAATAACACCCGAAACCGCTCGTAGGTGCCGATACCCGGTTTCATCATCATTTCCAGTGGCTTTTCTTCGGTATGTTCCGGGGCTATTTTCAGGTAACCACCGACATGGTGAGTCACCAGTTCCTCCACATACTCCGGAGACTCCACCGCCAGGTCGTAGCGGACACCGGAGCTGATCAATACTTTTTTAATGCCAGGCATGTCCCGGGCTTTTTTATAGAGGTTGATCAGCGGTGCGTGATCCGTATTTAAATTGCTACAGATATCGGGGTAGACACAGGCCGGACGACGGCAGGCTGCCTCAATTTTGGGATCCTTACAGGCGAGCCGGTACATGTTGGCGGTCGGGCCACCCAGATCCGAAATCACCCCAGTGAATCCGGGCGTTTTGTCGCGAATCTGTTCCAGCTCATTGAGAATCGAATCCTCTGATCGACTCTGAATAATCCGGCCTTCGTGCTCCGTTATCGAACAGAATGTACAACCGCCAAAGCAGCCACGCATGATATTCACCGAAAACCGGATCATCTCCCAGGCCGGCAGTTTCTGCCCTTCGTATTTTGGATGCGGGACCCGCGCAAACGGCAGACCAAAGACCGAGTCCATTTCGTCGGTCGTTAAGGGTACCGGAGGCGGATTTATCCACACCTGGCGATCGCCGTGAGCCTGCACCAGCGCACGGGCATTCCCGGGATTAGTCTCGGCATGCAGAATTCTTGACGCGTGGGCATATAACACCGGATCGCCCTTAACCTGTTCGTAGGCCGGTAACCGAATCACCGTCTCTGCACGACTCGCTCGGCTACCACGACGCGGGGCAAATTCAATGACCTGCTCGTTGTCGTTAACGACCGGGACCGCTGAGGAAGCGGTATCCAGTTTCGCCTCCCCCTCCGACTCCACCTGATAAGGGTTTTGCATCGGCTCCACCCGCCCCGGCGTGTCCACGGACGTCGAATCAAGCTCCACCCAGGGCCGTTCCTGTTCAACCAGTTTAGCCGGTGGTAACGAGGTTGCTAGAAAAGCGGTGCCACGAACATCCTGGATAGCATCAATGGTTTCACCACCGGCAATACGATGGGTGATTTCCACCAGTGCCCGTTCGGCGTTGCCAAACAGCAACATGTCAGCTTTGGCATCCACCAGCACCGATCGTCGAACCTTATCTGACCAGTAATCGTAGTGGGCAATACGGCGCAGGCTGGCTTCAATCCCACCGAGGACAATCGGCACATTCCGATACGCCTCGCGGCAGCGTTGACTGTAAACCAGGGTAGCCCGATCCGGACGGCGGTCACCCTGATCATCCGGACTATAAGCATCATCGCTGCGCCGGCGACGGTCCGCCGTATAGCGATTAATCATCGAATCCATGTTGCCGGCGGTGACACCAAAATAAAGATTAGGCGGCCCCAGCTGCTTGAAGGGTTCAGCAGTATCCCAGGCGGGCTGATCAATAATGCCCACCCGAAAACCCTGGGCCTCCAGCACGCGACCAATTACCGCCATACCAAAGCTCGGATGATCGACGTAGGCATCGCCAGTGACAACAATGACATCACAGCTATCCCATCCAAGCAGGTCCATTTCTTCCCGGCTAGTGGGCAGAAACGGTGCCGGCCCAAAGCACTCAGCCCAGTATTTAGGGTACGAGTAGAGCGGCTTCGCGGTTTGCGGGATAAAGGGTGCGACGGTGGATTTCACGTTGTTTGTTTCAGCTCTCGATTAAATAACGCCAATCCGGTACGGAAGCGTTCGTAGGGGTAACCATGCCTAATAGTGAGGTGGCGGCTCATCGATCACTTTGGCCGGTTCACTCTGGGCAGCATCCTGAAGCCGTTGGGTCAGCAGGTTAAAACTATGCTCCAGCCGCTCCAGCTGCCGCTGTTGAGCATAAACCAGCTCACTCAGCGATTGAATTCCCTCCTCCTGAAAAGTGAGCCGGGACTCGACCTCCATGAGCCGCTCTTCAATGGAAGCGTCCATCAACTTTGACCCTCCGAGACGACCACAAAGGGCACCACCCTGGCCTTCAGGCACGCTTCTCCGAAACCTTGCATAGACTTCTGCACCCCATAATGCTCTCGCTGATACGGGTTGGCAATTTGATCACGGATCACTACAGATTCATCGCCATAACGGACAGAATATGACTCCGGTTCATCGCACTGTCGCCAATAGACCTTTGAGAGCAACCGCTCCGCCAGGTTCGAAAAATCAATAGCCACCAACATGTTCATCACATTCCCTAACCCTTCAGCGCGCCTAGTATCTCGTCGGTATGTTGTCCCAGCGTCGGCGCTGGCTGGTTAACGCCACCCGGCGTCACACTCATTTTCACCGGCGTTCCCGCTACCGTGTAGCTGCCATTAGCACCCGGATGATCAAGTTCCACCAGCATATTACGTAATTGAAAATGACTATCGCCGAGGATATCCGTGACATCGTTCACCGGACCAAAGGGCACAACACCTCCCAGTCGCTGCGCCAGTTCCTGTCGCGTTAGCGTCGCAGTCCACCGCTTTACGGTTGCCAGTGTCTCTGCGGAATTAATCTGCCGCTGCCGGTTGCTCGCAAATTCCGGCGTATCGGCTAATTCAGGGCTGCCCATGGCGGCGCAGAGTTTGGCCCAGAAAGCATCCGTTGGACAGGCAATGGTGACCCAGCCATCCTTTGCCTGAAACATGCCGAACGGACAAAACAGCGGGTGACCGTTGCCTTCGGGCACCGCCACATCGCCACCGTAACTGTATTGATGCAATATTCGCTCACACAGCGCGAGCACGCCATCGACCATGGCAATGTCGACAAACTGCCCTTCACCGGTCCGCTCGACATGCCTCACCGCCGCCAGCAGACCGAAACTCATCATCATCGCCGGAACCAGGTCACCCACCCCCGGCCCCACCTTCATCGGCTGGTCAGCGGCCGGCCCGGTAATCGCCATCAAACCACCCACGGCCTGGGAAACTACGTCATAAGCGGGCCATTCATTATAAGGGCTTTCACCGCTGCGCGGATCGCCAAAGCCCCGAATAGCACCGTAAACTAGTCGTGGGTTGATCCTCGCGAGGCTTTCATAGCCGAGTCCCAGCTTCTCCATCACACCGGCGCGATAATTCTCTACCAGAATATCGGCATCGACCACCAGACGCCGAAAATCCGCCTTGCCCTGTTCACTCTTTAAATCCAGCACCACGCTTTTCTTGTTACGGTTAATGCTCTGAAAATAACCGCCAAATTCGTGCGACTGATCGCTTTGCGGAAACGGCGGAAAACGCCGTGCGGAATCACCTTGCGGCGGCTCTATCTTAATCACCTCCGCTCCATGATCTGCCAGCATCATGGTGCAGAAGGGGCCGGCCAGTACCTGAGTGAGGTCCAGTACTCGCAGGCCATCCAGCGCGCCTTTTAACTTATCCATATCGATTACTCACGGTTACCCAGCGGTAGCGTTATGCAGCAATTGCCGACCGATCACTTTCATCTCCAGTATTGGTTCTACGCCCTCAAAAATGGGCAATACCAGCGCATCCGCCACATACCTGGCAATCGGAAACTCCTCTGCATAACCCCAGCCACCGTGCATTAACTGAGCAGACTGACTCACTTCTACCGCCACTCGGCAGCTTCGCAGCTTGGCCATGGCCGCCAGCAGCTGCGACTCCTCAGCCTCACCATCCATGGCTCTGGCAGCCCGGTAGGTAAGCTGACGAGCGCCGGCGACAGCCACCATCATCTTACCCAGCTGATACTGGCTGTTCTGAAACTCAGCCAGCGGCGAACCAAACTGCTTACGCTGCAGGCAATACTCCAGTGCCGCCTGTAAACTCGCCCGCGCCAGACCGATGGCGCGGCCCCCGGTTTGCAATCGCCCACCAGCAAAACCCGCCATCTGAAAATAGAAGCCCTTGCCCAGGCCCGCCTCACCACCAATCAGGTTCTCCTCGGGCAAAAAATAGTTCTCGAACTGCAAAGTAAACGAGTGCATGCCGCGGTAACCCATGGTGTCATCCGCCTTACCCGTCAACCGGCCACCACCCGATTGATCCACCGAGAAGTGGTGACCGCTAAAGGACTCTTTTTCGACCACGAATAGAGAAAGCCCACGATGACCCAGACTGGTATCCGCATCCGTGCGCGCCAGCAGCGCGAGCAGGTTGGCCCGGCCGGAAAACGTGCACCACGCTTTACTGCCATTAATCAACCAGCCCCGTTGGCCCTTCACTTCACCGCGACTTGCTCGGCAGCGCAGATTAGCGACATCAGAACCGGTATCCGGCTCGGTCACCGCCACCGCCACCATCTGTTCCCCCTGTGCAACCCCGGGTAACCAACGAGTTTTCTGCGCCTCGGTGCCACCTACCAGCAGGGCTTTGGCAAGCACCTCTGGCCGCGTAATCAAACTACCGGCGGCAGGCAGGCTGGCCGCCGACAACTCTTCGGTGATCAGGATCATCGGCAGATTGCCCAGACCCACGCCGCCGTACACATCGGGAATCGAGGCACCAAACAGGCCAAGTTCGGCCATGCCATTAATGACCGTATCCGGCACCAGCAGGTCCTGCCGATGAATCTCCTGAGCGACCGGCAACACCTGTTCCTGAGCAAATCGGCGAGTGGTTGCCAGCAGGTCTTTCAGGAGTGGCTCGTCATCCGGTAGATAAGGATCCAGCTCCAGACCATTCGCAACCAGTTCAGCGCCAATCTGCCGGCAGGCCTTTTCGTGATCGAAGCTGCGCAACAGCGTGGTAATTTCAGCGCTATCAAGGTCACAAACGGAGAGTGATAAGCCCTGGTGAAAACGGTCTGCAGCAGCCCGCGCCATCAATAATGACTCATACCAGCAGAGCGCCGCTATCTGCTGATAGAGATCACGACCGGGTTCCGGGTGGTCATCCGCATAAGCCTGGAGGCTTCGGGCGGCTTCAAGCCCGGTAGCCAGCTGGGCAAGCTCGCGCGTGGCGACCTGCCACTGATCAATATTTGCCGCACCTCCGGCCTGCGTGGCGAGCTGTTTAGTAAACATCTGCAAAAATTCGGCGAGTGCCTGGTCAACTCTAATGTGATTCATTGGTTTATTCATCAGGAGTGGAAAGCAGTGACCGGCATTGCCTGTAATTCAGCAAACTCTGGCTCATTAATCAGCCCAGCCTGCAATGCTTTTTCTGCGGCCAGCTCTCCTGTCGCCGCCGCTCGCCGCAAGCAGGTGCGCAAGTGCCGATCTGTCGCCCGATCGGCCATCTTCGCGGCACCACCCTCACCAATAATGGTGGCGCCGTGACCCTGGCCGACGCTTGCCTCATAGCTGGCTACCGAGTCGAGCGCCCGCTGCAGGTACGCCTGATCGCTGGGCTGCCGATAGGCGGCCTGAACCATGAGCAATTGAGCCGGATGACCGACCCATTTACCACTCATGCCCATTTCACGTCCGTGCACTGCGTCGTCGTAAACTTCAGCAAGGGCCATCAGGATGCTCTCTTTATTAGCTTGCCGCTGACGGTCATCAAGGTCATCGCCGCGATAAATCGGCGTGGGGTAGTTAAAAGTCATCGCATCAATCGCTGGTACGCCAACCGCGCCCGCGGAATTGACGATGACCCCTCGAGCCCAGTCGAACAGCGGGTGGTCATTGGTCCAGTGCCTCAACCCCACATCTGCTGCATAGTCCGCAGCACCCCAGATAATTCCGCACAGTCGCGGACGGGCAACGGCCACAATTTGATCAAGCTGCTGCAACGCCGTTGCCGATTCCACCAGAAATTCCAGCCGAATACTGTTAGCCGTTACTCCAAGGTCGTTTTCAAGGTCGCTCAGCAAGTCACAAAGCCAGGCCATCTCATCAACTGACTCCACCTTGGGCCAGACAATACCGTCGACTAACAGGCGATTCTGATCCGGTGCCTGGGTTGCGCCAAGCACGCTAGCGATATCCTCGACACAACTGGGGAGTTCGATCCCCGCCGGCCGAAAAAAACGTAAAGCCTGACCCCACTCCGCCTCACGGAAGCAGCGGATGGCCCCTTCACGGGCCTGGACCACCGCGTCGGCGGTATCGGCTACCGCATCTTCTGCGTCCACCATTACCAGCGGGGAACAGGGCAACTCCGACAACAACGACTGTAATACCTGTTTATCGGCACCACTACGGACGGCCAGTTCATCCAGACTAATTCGATGTCGTTCGAGTAATCGGACAACCGGTTCCAGGCCAGCAATCGCGCGTTCCGGGCGGCCCGTTGCCGGTGTCGTGAAGTGTGCCTGCTGACGCCATAAACGCAGCGGCAAATCCACCTCATCCGCTCGCCGTTGGCTTAACAGGGACTGACGTCCAGCAAGCGCCCTTTTTACCACTGTTTCTATTGCCATTAGTTGCGCCCTGGCACGGGTCGAAGACCCTGAAGCTGATCGCTGTCAACCGACCGATCACCACCAAGCGACGCCACCCATTGAATCAACAACTCCGCTCGGTCAGCGGCCATTTCAGCGCCCACGCCGTATTCGACTAACTGCCGGAATTTTTGCTCAAGTTCTGACTGAATCAAGGGGTTCTCCGGGTCGCCCTTTGGATTGGCAACCTCTAGCGTCAGCTGCCTGCCAGCATCAGTCACCACCGTCACCGTCGCCGACCAGCAGTCTGGATACCGAGCCTGATGCAGCTCATCAACCACCACGGTGACTCGCGACATGAGTCGACGAACATCCTCAGCGGCCAGGCTACTGCTCGAAAACTGCTCCAGACCCAGCTTGCCACGCAACAGCGCCGTTGAAACACAATACTGCAGGCTAAATTTGGCATCGGCCACCGATTGCGGATCCGCCTTATCGCAAAGCACCTGAGCTGCTTCGTAAACCGTCACGTCAACCCGCTGAAGCGCCCCTGCCCCGCCGGAATCCGGATCACTCAATAGTTGCTCTCGCAACCTCAGCGCGGCGTCCACCGGGGCATGGGTATGCCGACAGGAGGCATGGGGTTTTATGGATACGTCGGCGATTTTTAGCGGGCCATCAAGTCGTTCGACCACCCTGGTCGGATGACCATCACTCGCCATTCCAGCGAAAAACCCGCGATCTCCCTCAAGAATGCGTCTCGCACCGCTAATTCCACCTCGGGCAAGCTGGGCTGCCAGCACCCCGTTGGCCGCGGCTCGTCCGGTATGCAACGGTTTACTTTGCGCCCCTTCAGTATTGAACTCCCACAACCCGGCTGCCTGGGTGCCAGCACTGCCTAACGCCCAGACGAGTTGCTGTTCGGTCAGTTGATAGATCCAGCCAGCGGCCATCGCCGCACCAAAGACGCCACAGGTACTGGTGTTATGAAAATGGTAATAATGCGTTGGACCCACCGCCCCGCCGATACGAATAGCCACTTCATAACCGGCCGCTATTGCCGCCAGTAACTGCTCTCCGCTAGCACCAACTTCATCGGCCGCCGCCAGTGCCGCCGGAATAATCACCGCCGCCGGATGAATAATGGACACCCGTTCAACGTCATCCATCTCAACAATGTGGGACAGAGCGCCGTTGATCAGTGCCGCTGTTTCAGTCGAACGACCCTCTGCAAGCCCCAGCACCTGCGCACTGCCGGCTGCCAGAGACCCTCCGTAGTCAAGAAAGGCTTTACCCGTCGGCGTACCCATCCCACCAATAGCCGAGCCGAGCCAGTCAAGCAGGTAATAGCGTGACAGCGCCTGCACCGGCTCCGCGCAAAGCTCATGGTTACGCCCTACTAATGCGCCTAACAGCTGCTCGGTTAAAGGGGTTTTCTGCATTCTCTGGCTTCCAGCATTTCGTCTTTATGGAGGAGGATTAATTCTGGCGCGGACACGCTGGCCTGATTACTGAACGCCATCCCTAACGATGGGGTTCTCAAGCCCAACCGACATTGATTGCAGGCCGGTCCGGCCTGGCACCTGATATCGCGCTATTTTAACCTGCCAGCGCTCACAACTGCGCCCAACTACAGCGACTAATCACCCACGCTGCGCTGAATGAGGAGAATTAAATAACCGCCATCCGATAGCGCGAATGAGGAGGCATAATGCCACTCAGGTCGATAACTATTTTCATTGGAGTCTGTGTCATGAAACTGCCCCTGCCCACCGTCTGCGTCACCTTTAACTCCACAGACAGCCGCTCCCTTATCCAGGAAACTCTGTCTGAGCAGGCCAGGGTCGTTTTCCTGAAAGATATTGACGCAGCCGATGAATCCGCGCGCCGCCGGCAGTTAATCGACTCCAACATCGTCTTCTGCCTGCAACCTAACGCTGAACTCCCCACCGGGGTGCTCAAACAGATGCCCCACCTGGATTTTATTCAGAGTCTTAGCTCGGGAGTCGACCATATCGATTTCAGCGCGTTTCCCGACTCAACTCCGGTTGCGAGCAATGCCGGAGCCTACGCGGAACCCATGGCTGAACACATACTGGCGATGGCACTGACATTGGCCAAAAAACTGCCGCAGCGTCACCAGGCGATGCGCGAAGGCGAATTCGATCAGCTCACCACCACCGGTACCCTGCGCGGCAAAACGGCTGGCATCCTCGGATATGGCGGCATCGGCAAGGCCGCAGCCCGCCTGTTTCGGGCCCTGGACATGACTATTTTCGCCATCAATAGCAGCGGCAAACCACAGCAAGGCGTGGAATTCACCGGCACTCTGGATGACCTTGAACAGGTCATGCGTGCCAGTGATCTATTGTTAATCTCGCTACCGTTAACGCCGACCAGCGACAGGCTGATTGGCGCGAATGAGCTCGCGTGGCTGAAACCGGACTCCATCATTGTCAACGTTGCCCGCGGCGAAATTTTTGACCAGACCGCCCTCTATCAACATTTAAAGCAGCACCCGGATGCCGGGGCGGCCATTGATGCCTGGTGGGTTGAACCCTTTCGCCACGGCGAGTTCAAACTTGAACACCCGTTTCTGGACCTGCCCAACGTGATCGGTTCGCCCCACAATTCACCACGATCCCCCGGCGCGGACCAGGTCGCCGTGCAACTTGCGACCGACAACATCAGCCGCTTTCTGAGTGCTGGGAAAGTGACTGGGCTGCTGAATCTGAAAAAAAGCGCCTACCCCCATTAACGAGGGCAGCTTGGGTTCCGCCGTTCATCCAGCCAGGGTTTTACTGATCGAGCGCACCGTCAAAGAAGAATTTCACGATATTGTTAAATGATTTGCGCTGTTCAATCTGTATCCAGTGACCGCATTGACTGAACACGTGTAATTGAGCATTGGGCAGGTGCTCTTCCATATAGTAGGAGTTGCTCAGCGGAATAAAAAAGTCTTCACGCCCGTGGGTCAGCATAAAGGGCTGCTCCATCTTCGCCAGTCGCTCTGGCGGCAGCACGAAGGCATTGACATGAGTCTGCGTGTCACCGGGAAACATAGCGACAAACTGCTCTTTAACCGCATCCTGCATCACGAATTTAAACCGAGTCTCAGCAATTGCGTCGACATCGCCGCCCAATACATCCGGGTTATGCAGAAACTTACGTACCAGGTAAGCCAGTTCATCTTTCGTTGCAGTGTTGTAATAACCCCAGCCCCGCTTCAGCCCTTCCGTAGCAGTAAACGGCACGCCGACCGCCCCCATCAACACAACGCGCTCGAACCTCTCCGGGTAACGATCCACTAGATGCAGGGAAACCCCGCCGCCCATGGAATTACCTACCAGACAAACTTTTTCCAGTCCCAACGCGTCGAGAAAATCAATCATCTGCTGCACCCAGACATCAATCCATGCCGCCGCACCAGTGGGTGGTTGATCACAGGGACTCTCACCGAAACCGGCAATATCCGGGGCCAGGCAGTGATAGGTTTCACCCAGAAACGGCAATGCAAACTGCCAGTTCGAAATAGCATTAGCACCGGGACCCGACCCATGAAGTAACAGCAGAGTCTGCTGATTGTCTGCGCCGGTTTCGTGGAAGAAGGTCTCAAAACCGCCCGTCACAATTTTGCGCTGGGTAATTTCCATCTCTACTCGCTCCTTAGTTATCACCTGCCTGGCTGGCAGTTGTCTGGAGCGGGATGATAGCGGTTAAACCGCCGCTGTACAGCATCGGGCGAGGTTAAAGGGGCCGCTTGCCCGCTTTTCGGCAAGCACCACGGAACCCGAGCGCAGCTAGCTGTCGGTCATGCTACCTGGCAATATCGGGACTGTTTTTGCTCATACATTGCCTGGTCAGAGGCAGCGATCAGGCTTTCCTCGTCGAGGCCATCCTGGGGGAAAGTGGCGATACCAATGCTCGAACTACACTTTATTGGGGTATTGCTAAGCCGGTGAGGAACATTAAGCGCTCTGGCAATGGTCCGCGCCGCTGCCCGACACCCCGATTCGCCGGCAACGTCATCGAGCACCACGACAAACTCATCACCGCCGACTCGAGCCACCAGATCCCCTCCTCGAACTGCCTTTTCAAGCCTTTTGGCAATTCCGGTCAACAACTGGTCACCGATCTGATGACCCAGCTCATCGTTCACCTGTTTAAATCCATCGAGATCAAGATAAAGCAGGCCAATCTGTTTATCGGAACGCCGCGCCCGCGCCAGGGCGCCGCCCAGGAAATCCTGAAAGGCCGCGCGATTAGCCAGTCCGGTGAGCGGATCCTGTTCGGCCCGACGCCGTAACACCGCCTCTGCCTGTTTGCGAGCAGAAATGTCTTCAAACAGGAGTACTGAGGTCACTGCAGCATCGCCGCTAACCGCACCGGGGCGACAGGCAACTGGGAACGATTGACCATCTTTTCGAAAGAATTCCCGTTCACCGGTCGTGCTCGCAAACCGATCCGAACCGGCTGCGTTTTCGCTGGCCGACTGGACGGCTAATGTCGACCAGTCGGCCTGGGTAAGTGTCTGGTATTGCCTGCCGAGCAACTCCTCACTGTCGCAATGCAGCAGATCCCCTGCCGCAACATTAGCAAAGCGAATCACCCCATTTTTATCGATCCCTAAAATACCGTCCGCAGTGGCATCGAGCAGTTGCTGGTGATGCTGATTAACCCGATCAAGTTCGGCCAATGAAGTGAAATAGAGCTGTTGCTGGCGTTGCATTCGCAACATAAAAGAGACTTTTGCTCGCAACATGGACGGCTCGCAGTCCGCCAGTAAATAGTCAAAGAGTCCGCCACTGGACTCCATGGCCACCGCCGCGATCCGATCCTGGTCAACGATCACCAGCGTTGCCGGCGGCATCGCCGCCGTTGCCTGGATTCGTGCACCGAGTAATTCAGCGGCTGTCTCTTATACACATCTCCGAGCCCACGAGACCTCTCTACATCTCGT
>CAJXVN010000047.1 GCA_913060775.1 uncultured Gammaproteobacteria bacterium
ACGAGATGTAGAGAGGTCTCGTGGGCTCGGAGATGTGTATAAGAGACAGTCCCTGAGTTGAAAGCGCTGCTCGTAATCGTCAATCCGAAGCGAGAGTCCGTCCGCCACTGGACGAGCGCCCGCCCCGAGAATATTGACGGCAAAATCTTCCCATTTACTCAGATCCGACACGCCAAAAACCATGTAGCCCAAAGTAGAGATCGGTGAGGAGGTGTGCATTTTTACTCCGTTATTTAGCCATTTGTTAAGTTTGATAATTTTTTTATAAAACAGTTATTTAACAGCAATTACATCCCGAAAAAACCTCGATACCCCTGCCAGAAGGAACGAATCAGGGCTTCATCCACCAGGCTTTCAGTGGTGTCGGTACCACTCCCCCCCAGCGCTGCGTATGAAAACTGATCAGCATCGCGAACGATACCCTGCTGCACCAGCTCGGTCGCCTCTCCATCTTCCATAGAGATATACCCCGCAGGGCCGACAAAATTAGCCTGTTTGATACGCATGGCCCGCACTTCGGGCGTGTCATCAGCGTAGCCAAAAAAGTGGAATACCAACTCAAACTCATCGACCGATTTTGGCAGTATCTGCCGCACCGCCAGCGTGTTATGAATCTGCTGAACCACCGCGCTGGGGAAAATCGACTGGATATGGTTAGTGAATACCGGCTCCAGTTCCGGGTAGACACTGAGAAGATCTGGGTCAGACAAGGTGACAGTCTCGTCATAAGTACGAATATCGCCCTTTTTATATTCCGTCAGATCCTCGTCTTCGATACTGAACACCCGCAAAATACTGTGCATGCCGTGAGGCCCACCCACCGAACAGCCACCGCCCATGGATGACCGATAAACCCCAAAGGTGGCATGAAACAGATGCAACAGACTGGCGTGGTAAGGGTCTTTGGTGTTCTCGGTATAGAGTTTCCAGTTCGATTTGATATGTTGCCGGGAGGTGCCCAGAAATTCCACCGGTTTGCAGAATACCCGCTTTGTCCAGCCGGTCATCTCTTCACCCAGGTAATCAGTGAGACCCATCATTTCGTGATCAAAGGTAGCGAACACCAGCCCTTCCAGAGTCTCCACCCGCAACCGTTGCAGACCGTGATCCGCCATATCGAAATCTTTGGGATAGCCGCCCTTACCCCCCAGGCCGCGGCGAAACGGCACGCCGATTAATTCGCCGGCAGTATCAAACGCCCATTGGTGATAAACACAGGTGTGAGTCTGGGCATTACCACGCAGATCTCGACAAACCTGAGCACCCCGGTGGGCACACCGATTCACCCAGGCGTGAAACTCGCCCTCGCCATCGCGGGTAACCACCACGGGCGTATCACCAACAAACGTCGATTTATAATCAAAAGGATTGGGAAGTTCTGCCTCCAGTGCCACAAAACTCCACGTCGAACCGCGGAAAATTTTGTCCTGCTCAAGATCAAATAAAGCCTGATCGGTATAAACCTGAAACGGCACCAGAGTAGGATCATCGGGCCACTTAAGCACTGGGTTTAGCGATTCTGGATGATTCATTGCACTCTCCCGTGAACTATGTCATCGAGCGATTAGATTAAAAAAATTATCGACGCCACGCCACTTATATAAAGAAGCTCAAGTTTAGCTGCTGCAGACTCACCTGATCGAGCTGCGCTAACCGCGACTCAATACGCAACCCTTCCGGCGTTTCAACCAGACGATCAAACCGGCGAGCCGACACTACCCCCGGCTCCGGTTCAGTGGAGCGCACCCGCACCACCAGTACATTGCTTACCACCTCGATACCCTCCCCGTTGGCCACGCCGCGGATATTAGTAACGAAATGACGGCTGATGGTTGCCGGGTTTTCGGCAATGGTAAAACCGGGGGTGGTTAGTTGCTTAACTCGAATCCCCAGGCTGGCATAGTCATCATCAAAATAAGCGTTCTCACGGCCATAGCGCCGTGGTCGGGTGGCATCCAGAAACGCCGGTGCCAGCACCTTATAGGTAACCGCGGGTGACAGTAGCCCGTACCAGGTTTCATACTCGCCCAGCCCCAGGCAATCCGACTCCAGGTTGAGAAAATCGTAGACCCTCCTGAAATCCCCATCACTCAACGCCTCACCACTGAGCAGGAGCCGAGCCATCGTTGAATCGGTACCCGGCATCAGCAATCGCTCCCGGCGCTCATGACTTTCTGCCAATGCGCCAACAATGCAAATTCCGACATTTCGGAAAAGGTCGAGGGATAGGCCACGCCGGGACCGGGGAAATTCTCAATCGGCTCGTCTCGGTAATGTTTAGTGGCACGAAAATCAACTTCGTACCGGGAGCCAATCGAACCCCGACACCCCAGGTTAATGGCCGACCAGGCTTCGGCGTCATCCTGGTCAAAGGTACCGCCTGCCGCAAAGGTGCGAATACCGATTTCGTAACTCTGCTGCTTAAATTCCTCGGCAGCTTCTTTCTCCACCAGCAGCCAGTTCCAGACCTCGGTGGATTGGGCGCTAAGCGGTTGCCAGGTGCGTAGATTACAAAATGGAATCGGCGGGGTTTTATCGTCGAAGGTCACCGAACTTTCCACCCAGGAGGTGTTCGGAAAATTGGTCATTACCTTGGTTAACCCCCGGGCCAGCATGCGTTGCTGAGCCTGGTTAAGCTGCTGCTGGTAAAGCGGCACCAGCGCCGGCGAAAATCCGGCGTAATCCGGAGCCTCTCCGGGGTATTCAAGAAAAATGCAGTTATGACCTTCGCCGATGACCACCGCCGGGCTATTAATCAGCTGCTGCAAAATCTGCTCGGGCGGCACTTGCAGAGTTAAATAGGTAATCGGCCCGTGGACGCTGGCCGCATGGGGGCCGTCGGCAGCGAAATTCAGGGCCCCGAGTTTCCAGTTTGCTTTAAATACCCAGCGCTGCGGCGGGCCTAACACTTCCATACCGCCCTGGGTCCGGTTAGCAAACAGATCGATGTAAAAACGGGAATCGCCCAGATACTGATCAAGTGACGGCGCCGTTTCATCCCAGGTACCGAATATCAGCCCGGCATAACTATCGACCTGCGCCATCTCAATCAGGCTGCTCGTGGATTCGCCAATTTTTGCTGCCACTTCCGGTGGATAAACCGTCGCCTGAAGCTTTCCGTCAAGGCCATAAACCCAGCCATGATAGGGACAGGTAAAGGTTTTCGAATTGCCAGCATCAGTGCGGCACAACTTAGTGCCGCGATGAACACAGCTGTTGTGAAATGCCCGGATACGGCCGTCCTCACCCCGGACCACCAGTACGGGATCATTCCCCAACTGACGAGTAACGTGGTCGCCCGGTTCCGGAATCTCGGTTTCATGCGCCAGAAAAAGCCAGCTTTTGGCAAAGACTTTTTCCTGTTCCAGCCGCCAGATCTCTTCGTCACTGAAAATGGCCCGAGACGCAGTACCCGCCTCAACATCGACCCAGGCCCCCGCGGAACGAAGCGGTTGATTAAACGAGTTCATCGTTCTTCCTTACATGAAACTGTCTGGTCATTGGCAACGTGATACTCCTCAAAAGCAAACACCGGCGGCGGCGCGGAAAAGGTGCCGAATACACATCCCACCCTGCAAAGAAATACCCCGGACATTTAGCCGAAATGAAACTCTATCAATCGCTTGATCGACAAGCAACCCAAAAACTCTCCCTGCTATCGCTGCGGCAATCAACCCTTTAAAAAACCGAGACGGCTCCCACAGCGCCGGGCCTGCTAGTTACTCGGCTGGTTTACCCAACAAGCCGTGAACGAGTATTTGATAGATGTGCTCACTTACCCGCGCCGGGTCATCGTATTCGTCTCGGTGCTGCGGAAATCGCTGGCGCAGGGCGGCGATCTCAAAATGATGCACGACCATGCCGATCAGGGAATTGGCAGCCATGCGCGCGTCAATGTCGGGATTAATCTCTTCCAGCAGTTGCCAGGTTTTCTCAAACTGCTCACCCAGCAACACATTGGCCATCAATTCCATCCGCTGGGGATTCCCCTCCAGCTGCTCACGCTTGACCAGGCCAACAAATTCCTTGTTCTCTGCAGCAAACTTGCAGTACTGGAGCAGATAATCGCGCAACCGCTCCAGGGGGGGTGTTGGCGCGTCAAAAATCGTCTGCCACTGCTCCGCACAGCTTGCGTAGCTCGCCTGCAACACGCCCAGGTAGAGCGCTTCCTTATTTGAAAAGTAGTGATAGAGCGTACCAATCGTCAAGCCCGCCGCGGCCGCAATGGCGCGCATACTCACCCCGCTGTAGCCGTGGTCAGCAAATAGCGGTAATGCATTCGCCATAATTCGCTCCGCCACCTCATTGTCCTGAGGATGAGGGATGACTGCTGGTTTGGTCACTCTGAATCTCCGTCGTTAAACCGGGCTAGGGAAGGGTGCGCGACAATTCTATCGATCAGTTGATCGAACCACAATTTCGCTGATTATTCGTAACCCTTCGGGTCGATCCATTACACTCACGATTCAAACAGTTTTGAGTTCACCGACGGAGCAGGACATGCCCATTGCACCCACCGATAACGCCTCCCTGACCGACATCACCTGGGGCTTTGCCAACCAGGGGGGGCACCACGACTGGCCGTTCGTCATGGCACAGGCAAAGGGGTTTTTCGCCGAGGAAGGGATTAATTTATCCACCCGTGTGGTTCCGGGTGGCGACGCACTCGCCGCAGCCATGGGCCGGGGCGAGATTCAAATCGGCCGCATGGGAACACCGCCATTTTTGCAGGCGATCGATAACGGCAGTTTCCCCGGCGGCAAGATGGTCGCCAGCCACGTGATGCACAACCTGGATCATTTTTTTCTGGTGGTGCGGCCAGAAATTGAAGACCTTTCCCAATTAAAAGGCCAGAACATCGGTGTGCTTTCCAGAGGTAGCTGTGATGGTCACCTGATGAAAATGGAGCTGCGCCGCGCCGGACTCGATCCGGAGCATGACGTGACCTATCTGGAACTGCGTGAACGTTACGAGTCTATCGATGGCATGGCGCGCGGTGAATACGCTGCCAAATTAACCACCGAGCCAATGCTCGCGGCGGGCGAGCTAACCGGTGCCTGGCGTCTGGTTGAACCGGTGAGCGTAGCCGAACCTCATTTTCAATGGGGATTACTGGTCGCCCGCGATGAGTTTATTGACGATAACCCCGAACTGCTGCAGCGCCTGCTCCGTGCCCATGCCCGCGGCGCACGCTACTGCCAGCAAAACCCGATTGAAACCAGAGCGATGGTGAAGCAGGAGATGCCAGACTATGCCGACGAGGTGATTGACCTGGCGCTTACCCGCACCCTGCCGATATGGAACACCACCGGCGAACTGGATTTACCGGGTGTCGAAGTGGCTATCGAAATGATGCTCTCCATTGGCAGCATTCAACGCCGCCCATCGCTTGATGAAATCGTCGATTTACGCGGCCTGGAGACCCCTGGTCACTAGCAGCCAATTAATCAGCAGGCGAACTGACCCGATACGTCCGCACCGGGTTTGGTGCCCGAATTAATCACCGGGCTACCCCAAACAAGTGCATACGCAGGTGAGCAATCTCGGCAGCCAGATTCAGCCGCTTACCGACGCCAGAAACTTTGTTAGTATCTCCGGGCTTCGCGGTTATCCAGCGAAGCCCGGTTTTGATTTATCCGCTCATTAATAGCAGACAGAGGAGCACTACCTAGATGATCATGCACATGGTTTTACTGAAACTCAAATCCACCGTTTCGAGTGCAGAAATTGATGAACTCTTCGGCAAATTTGAGGCCACCGTCACCACCATGGACGGCCTTGAGTCGTTTCACGGCGGCCCTTACTCCAGCCCGGAAGGCATCAACCGCGGCTACAACTACGGTTTTAGCATGGTTTTCAGAGATGCGACTGCACGGGATGCCTACTTACCATCGCCGGAACATGTCGACATCGCTGGCAGCATCGGCGGCATGCTCGATGGTAGTTTTGAAGAAGCCGTGGTTGCCTTTGACTACGAGTACTAAAAAAATCGCCTGAGCGAAAAAATTCCTGACAAAAAAAGCCCTTGGCCAAGATTGGCCACGGGCTTTTTTTTATTCTATTGCCTACCGGCTATATCAGCGCACCAGGCTGTGATACTCCTCATTGGGAACCATCTCCGTTCCCGCCGCCAGACGATTAGTCATGTTAAAGAAGGCGGTCACCTCGATAATGTCCCAGATATCTTCTTCCGAAAAACCGGCCTCGCGCAGGGCCTCGCGGTCATCGTCACCAATGTATTGCGGGGCTTCGGTCAGGGCCACGGCAAAATCGAGCATGGCCCGCACCCGGTCATCCAGCCCGGCATGGCGATAGTTCATGCTAAGCCGTTCGCTCAAGGTGGGGTCGCCGGAGAGCTGACGCACTTTGGAACCGTGAGAAGTCAGGCAGTAAAAACAGCTGTTATGGCTTGAAACGACCACCGCGATCATCTCCCGCTCCAGCGGGCTCAAACCCGACTCACTGACCATCAATTCGTCGCGGGTGGCAAAAAAGTTCTTTAGCCGTTCGGGTACGTGGGCATAGCCTTTGAGAATATTGGGAACAAAACCCAGATTGCTCTCCGCTACCTTTGAGGCTTCCACGACAAACTCATCCAGTGGCTCGGGGGTGGGAATGTCCAACCCCATAATCTGCTTCGGATAGCTCATTTTTGATACTCCTCTGTTCATTTTCATCGTGCACTAAAAAACCCGACTGGATTGTCGGCTCATCACCAACAACCCGGCCGGGTTCTCATACTCAGAACTACTCGATAACTTAACTGATCGCAGCAACGAACTCGTCGGACGAGCAGATATCAGCCAGATAGTTCAGCGAGGTGTCGATGCAGGACTGATGAGACGCTTCATCACCGGCACAAACACAATCTTCAATGACAATACAGCTAATGCCCATGTCAACCGCGGACCAGGTAGTACCTTCCACGACAAAGGGTGTAGCCACACCAATCATGGCGATATCAGTAATGCCGTGCTCTTTGAGCACGTCTGCCAGAGTGGACTGACAAAACGCACTGATCATGCCCTTTTTCACGACCAGATCACCGTCTTTAGGGGCAACGTCTTCGTGGATAGCTGCACCCCAGGTGCCCGGCTGAAGGGCAGGTTCGCCGCTACCCAGCATTTTAAAGAAGGCACCGCGACTCGGCATAGTCGGAGAGTTTTCATCGAATTCAACAACAATATGAATCACCAGCATACCGGCTTCACGAGCCTTATCCAGCAGAGCAGCTGAACGCGGCATAATGCCGGTTTTTTCTACCATGGCGCCGAACCCGGCAGCCTGTGCTAACGGACCGTCCGGGTGGACGATGTCGTTCTGGAAGTCCATCGACAACACTGCAGTGGTCTTCTTATCAACGGTAATGGCCATGCTTTAACTACCTCATCTATTATTTAAAATGGAACGATTAATTACAGCTGCCGTAAAGGCTATTTCAAACCGGGCATCACTTTAGTCGCAAACAGCTCCTGTGTCTGCTGCATCTGCTCAAAGGTTAACCCACCACCCTCGCCGCGCGGTAGTACCTGAATAGCAAATTCATCAAGATCTTCCTGGCTGAGGAAATCCTCAGACCGACGCCGGATCTGGTCTGGCGTGCCCACCCAAACCAGGCCACCTTCAACAATCTGCTCATAGGTGAGCGTGAGCATATCATTCATGGCGTTACTGGCGTAAAAGCCGTAACCCGATGCGATAAGACGATCGCGGTCACCTTCCTGGTCCAGGTAATTAATCGGTTTAGCGATGTTGTGATAAAAGTACTCGCAGGCGGTTTTAGCGATTTCGTGCGCCTTATTTTCATCTTCATGAATCAGCACCGGCTGGATGTAACTTACTTCTGCGGTATTGCCATGCTCAGCACAGCCTGCACGATACTGAGCTATCGCATCCTTAAAAACCGGATAGGGAGCCGGACCACCCACCGAGATGCCCCAGCCATTTTTGGCGGCCACGTCAAAGGACTTACCACTGGTGCCCGTCAGGTAAACCGGAATGTCTTTCTGCACCATTTTTGGCCAGATATTGACATTCTCAACGTCGTATTCGAAACCCTTGTGGGAGAAATTCTCTTCGGTGAGGCCCTTCATCACCAGCTCCATCGCCTCCACATAACGAGGCTGACTGAGTTCGTAAGGTAAACCTGCAGCAGGATAGAGCCAGGAGTGGCCACGGCCAAAACCCAGATCCAGACGGCCATTAGTGAGCACCTCAGCGGTGGCGATCTCACCGGCCAGAATCAGCGGGTTATGCAGCGGCAGGGTGTGACACAGCGTGCGAAAACGGATGTTTTCCGTACGCTGGGCAGCCGCCGAAAAAACAGCCAGTGGATTGGAAGACATACCAAAGGTTTCGTAAAAATGGTGTTCAATCGTCATGTAGACGTCGTAACCGAGCCGGTCGGACTGCTCAATCAGCTTCACCACGTCCCATACCGCTTCCTGACTGGTCACCCCAGCCATGCAATTCATCTCGGTATAAACACCAAATTTAAGATCTGAACTCATTCCTTTCACTCCATCATTTATCGGTTTAAAACAGCCCGTGGATTAACCTTTTCAGGCATTGAAAGCCTGATATTTCAAAGAATATCCGGCCGGCCACATTCCTTTAGGCCAAGCCGCCCATCTTACCCTGCCAGGTCAAACACTGACTGCCCGCTCTCCTAAATAAAACTCGCCGCGGTGATCCCGCCCCCCCCTCACCCGGAAGCGAAAACGGTCATTTGCCTGGGCAAATCTAGCCCGGGAACAAGATATTTCACCTTAGACTGGATTAGAATATCAAAAGAATTTTTCGGCCATTAACCCCGCCTTACCTCGGCCGGGGGCGGTCTACCAATGGAGTCCAGACGATGAAACTCATGTACGCCCCGCCGTCACCCTTTGCCCGTAAAGCTCGTGTCGCCGCCATCGAAAAAGGCCTGCAGGACCGGGTGGAATTCGTGCTGGTTAACCCGATGAACGATGACCCCACACTGCTGGCGGCCAATCCGGTCTCTAAAATCCCCGCCCTGGAACTGGATAATGGTTCAAGCATTATCGACAGTGCACTGATCTGTAGCTATCTGGATACCCTGTCAGATACTAATCCACTGTTCGGCAGCGGTGATGAGCACTGGGAAATTCAACGGGTTAACTATCTGGCTAACTCCATCCTCGACGCCGCCGTTGCGGCCCGCATGGAATGGTTCCGCCCCGAAGAAATTCGCTGGCAGCCCTGGGTTGACCGCCAGCACGCAGCGATTAGCCGCGGCCTGGTCGAAATGGAAAAAGCAGCAGGCGATTTCGGCTCCCACGTCACCATGGCCCAAATCACCACTGCCGTCATGCTCGAATACCTCGACTTCCGCCTGCCAGAGACCAACTGGCGCGATAACCATCCCACCCTGGCCGCCTGGCTTCCCGGTTTTTCCAGCCGCGAATCCATGCAGCAGACTCAGCCGCCCGCCAGTTAAGGATAGACCGCCAAACCATGCCTGCTTCCAAACGCTCAGCGCCAACTCGGCTGCTGCTAGACCTTTACCGCACCATGTTACGCATCCGCCGGGTAGAAGAGCGCCTGTCGGCGCTGTTTGCCGACGGCACTATCCCCGGCTTTATTCATTTGAGTATTGGCCAGGAATCGGTACCGGCGGCCATCACCCACCACCTGACCAATAGCGACACGGTCGCCATCACCCATCGCGGCCACGGTCAGGCACTGGCCAAGGGCATCAACCTGGACGCCTTTCTGGCGGAAATGATGGGCCGGGCCAGCGGCATCTGCCAGGGACGCGGCGGCTCCATGCACATTGCCGACTCATCAGTGGGCATGCTCGGTGCTAACGGCATTGTGGCGGGTGGCATCCCCATTGCCGTGGGCAGCGCCCTGGCGCATCAGCTCGATGGTGAGGGCAACATCGCCGTGCCCTATTTTGGTGACGGCGCCATCGCTGAAGGGGTGTTCCACGAGTCCCTCAATATTGCGTCCTTATGGAACCTGCCCTGCCTGTTCGTTTGTGAAAATAACGGCTGGGGCGAATTCTCCAAAACCGATGATCAATTTGCCGGCAACCTGAAAAAACTTGCGGCCACCTACAACATGGATTACCAGTTCATCGACGCGCTCGACGTGGTTAAGCTCAGCAACCTGGCGGGCCGCATGGTCAAGGCCGTTCGTAAAACCAGCCGCCCGGCCATACTGGAGTGCAAAGTCACCCGCCATCACGGCCACTATGAGGGCGACCCACAAAAATACCGGCCGGAAGAGGAGCTCAACCAGCTCGGCGACCAGGACCCGGTTAGCGCAGCCTACGACAAACTCATTAACGGTGGCGTGACCGCCGGAGAACTCACCGAACTGGACCAGCAGATTCAGGCCGAAATTGACGCCTCAGTCGCTCAGGCAATCGCCGCCGACCATCCTCAGTTTGAGCAGGCCACTGCGGGGGTCTACGCATGAGCAACTCCCAGCCGGACAATCAACCTGAAGTCCTGCGCTTTGGTCAGGCCCTGAATCGCGCCCTCGGCGATGCCATGCGCGCCGACGATAAAGTCTTTTTAATGGGTGAAGACATTGCCCTGGCCGGTGGCCCTTTTGGTGTTACCCGCAAACTACTCGACGAATTTGGCGAAAACCGGGTCCGCGACTACCCCATTGCCGAAGCCTCCATGGTCAATCTGGCGGTGGGTGCAGCACTGGGTGGCTACAAACCCGTGGTCGAAATCATGTTCATGGATTTCTGCACCCTGGCCATGGATGCACTGGTCAACCAGGCCGCCAAAGCTCACTTCATGTTCGGCGAGCAGGGCCCGGTACCGCTGGTTTTACGCACGCCGCACGGCGGCGGGCTTAATGCGGGCCCCCAGCACTCCCAATGCCTGGAAGCCTGGTTCGCCCATATACCCGGCCTGATCGTGGTCTGCCCCAGCAACGCGGCAGATGCTTATGGCCTGCTGCGGGCCGCGATTAACGACCCCAATCCGGTGGTGTTCGTCGAAAACAAGCGGCTCTATTCGGCCAAAAGCGATTTCCCCGCTGACCCGCAGCCCATTGAGATTGGCAAAGCCCGGACAGCCCGTGCTGGCAACGATTTGACCATTGTCACCTACGGCAACACGGTGCACCTGGCCGAACAGGTAGCTAAAGAGCGCGCTGAACAGGAGATCGATATCGAGATTATCGATCTGCGCAGCCTGCAGCCATGGGATGAATCCGCCGTCCTTACCAGCCTCAGCAAAACTCATCGACTCATCGTGCTCCACGAAGCCACCGAGGCGTTTGGCATCGGAGCCGAAATCGCCGCGCGCATGGCCGACATAGGCTTTGATGAGCTTGACGCACCAATTATCCGCCTCGGCGCGCCCTTCATGCCGGTGCCCTACTCCGTGGCGCTGGAAGCTGAATTTGGCCCCAATGCCGACCAGCTAAACGCGGCGATTGATCGGTTGCTGCTATAACACTAGCGCGAAAACCCACGTCATTCGCCCCTTCAACTCCATCTATATAGAGACATCGCAATGAGCGACTATCAGAACATTACGCTAGCAATCGAAAACCACCAGGCCTGGATCACCATCAATCGGCCCGAAGTGTTGAACGCCCTCAACGTCGCTACCCTCGAGGAGCTGGAGCAGGCGTTTGCCGCCGCTGAAGCAGACGATGACGTGCGGGTAATCATTTTCACCGGAGCCGGAGAGCGCGCCTTTATTGCCGGTGGCGATATTGCCGATCTCGACTCCCGCGAGGGCATGGCCCATTACCAGGAATTTGGCGAGCTGATCCACCGGGTGTTCCGGCGCATTGAGATGTCTGACAAACCCACCATTGCGGCCGTGAACGGCTGGGCCCTGGGCGGCGGCACCGAAATTCTGCTGGCCATCGACATCCGTATTGTTTCGGAAAACGCCAAACTCGGTCTGCCAGAAATCACCCTGGGCATTTTCCCCGGCGCCGGCGGCACCCAGCGAATGATTCGACAGATTCCCGAATGCCGCGCCCGTGAACTGATGTTCACCGGCGACACCATGAGCGCCGCCGAAGCACTGGATTACGGCCTGATCAACCGAGTCGTGGCCCCGGACGCGCTGCTTGATTCGGTGAAAGAAACCGCCGCAAAAATCACCAGTAAATCACCGCTCACCCTGAAAATGCTCAAGCGGTCGATGAATCACGGCATCGACATGCCAATGCAGGCCGCCCTGCAGTACGAGCAATCAATTATCAGCCTGGTGCTTGATTCCAAAGACGCCCATGAAGGCTGCAAAGCATTTCTGGAAAAACGCCCCGCTGAATTCAAAGGGGTGTGATTAAAGAGCACCAAGTTGAGCCGCCCATCACTCTATTTAGAGAGTTTTTAAAATCCACTACCCACATTGGCTAAAATCCGGGGGTCTTTGGTTTACCTCCCCTGATAGCGCGCCCGCAAAGGCGAGTGCTTTTCGGATTAGAGCAGCGCGCTGTTTGAGCGTAGCGAGTTCGCGCAAACCCGAAAAGCAGTCGCCTTTGTGGGATGAAAGCGATATTGGGGTGCCCTTTTCTTTGGTTCGTTTCTTTTGGGCAAGCAAAAGAAATGAACGTCCGGCCCGTGCGAACTCGGGGTTTCCGTGTCTCCCATGTCAGTGCCAGTAATGGAAACTCAAGATCAACTGCCTTAAATCTAAGGATGTCAGAAGTGATTAAATCACCACTATACGGACCAAATTGTTGACCGATACCGACCCCACTAACCAACTACGGCTACCGCAATTTGGTTTAACCATGACCGAAGCACTGATTGCCGAATGGGCAGTCTCTGCGGGCCAGTCCGTGGCGGAGGGCGATCTGCTCTACGTCGCCGAAACCGACAAAATTGCGAACGAGGTCGTGGCCGATCGCAGCGGGGTGATCGAGGCCATTCTGGTTGTACAGGGTGAAACGGTACCCGTGGGCAGTCCGCTGGCTACCTGGCAGTCGGACGGCTCAGCAGCCGGGGATACTGAACAGAAACCGGCCGCAGAGTCCGCGCCAGCTCAAACTAATCAGGCACCCGCTGAGTCAAAAAAACCGTCTGCTGCCGCATCGGTAGCGCCAGCCCCCCGCAATGACGGCAACCGCATTATTGCCACCCCCCACGCCCTCAAATTAGCGCGCGAACAGGGCGTCGATCTGAAATCCATTATCGGTAGCGGCCCCGGGGGGCGCATCAAAGGGGTGGATATTCATACCGCTGACCCGGCCACTGCATCAATACCAACGACCATTCCGGCTGCATCGTCTTCCAGCCTGCGGTCGATCATCGCCCGGCGCATGACCGAGTCGAAACAGCAGATTCCGCATTTTTATCTGACGGCCAATGCCGAAATTAGCGAGCTCCTCTGGCTCCACGAAGGGATGAAAAACAACCCGGAACTAGACCGGCTTACCCTGACCCACTGGATTGCCACCGCCGTCTCGCTGGCACTGGCCAGCGACGGCCTGTTTCGTACCATTTACCATCAGGATGAATGGCTGGAACTGCCCGATGCCGATGTCGGCATTGCGGTGGCGACTGAGTCCGGGCTTTATGCGCCGGTGGCCCGCAATCTGGCTAAAGGACGGCTCGGCGACAACGCCGTGCAGATTAACCAGCTAATTGACCGCTGCCGGGACGATGACCCACCCAAAGACAGCCTGCAGGGAGGGGCGACCACCGTCTCCAACCTGGGCAACTATCCGGTTGCGCAAATCTTCCCCATCATTAACCCGGGGCAGTCGAGCATTCTGGGTATCGGCCGGACCCAGGAACTGTTCCGTCCCGATGACCAGGGTGCACCGAAACTCTGCAAGGAGTTACACCTGGTGCTGGCCTGCGATCACCGCGTTTATAACGGTGCCGACGGTGCTCGCTTTCTGAAGACGATTTGCGACTATTTGCAACAACCGATGTTGATCATCGCCCAACGCCAGCACTGAATTTTTCGCACCCCTAATTTTTTAACGAGGCAAACCAGCATGGATTTTTCCTTCAACGACGAACAACGCATGATCCAGGAAACGGCCACCAAAATTGGTGAGCAATACGGTCTGGATTACTGGCGCGAACACGACCGGGCAAAAAAATTCCCCACTGAGTTCTGGAAAGAAGTCTGTAACGCCGGCATCGCCGGTATGACCCTGCCCGCAGAATACGGCGGCAGTGGCCTCGGCACGCTGGAAATGTGTATCGCCATCGAAGCGCTATCGCGCGGGGGCGGTGGTGCGACTGTCGGCCAGTTTTTTATGCTCAACCCGATTTTCGGCGGCGTCGCCATAAGCAAATACGGCAGCGACGAGATGAAAAAAACCCTGCTGCCCAGGCTCTGTGAAGGCGACGTAAACTTTTGCATGGCGCTCACCGAACCCGATGCGGGTACCAACACCCTGTCGATTAGCACCTTCGCCAAAAAGGTGGATGACGGCTGGGTACTCAACGGCAAAAAACACTGGATTACCGGCACGGCTACTGCCGAAAAAATGCTGGTGATTGCCCGCACCATCAAACAGGAAGACGCCGAGCGTCGTACCGACGGCATCACCATGTTCATGATTGACGTCGAGCGCGAAGGACTCAGCCACGGCCGCATCGACAAACTCGGCACCAACACCCTCGACTCCAGCACCATCTTTTTTGACAACGTAAAAATCCGTCAGGACGAGCTCATCGGCACCGAGGACAAAGGCTTCTTTGAGTTGCTGGACGTGCTCAACACCGAACGCCTGGCCACGACCGCCTCGCTGATCGGCACCTCTGAACTGGCGATGAGTCTGGCGGTCGAGTTTGCCAACGAACGCAAAGTCTTTGGCGACACGCCGATCAGCGCCTACCAGGGAATTCAGTTCCCGCTGGCACAGGCCCATGCTGAAAACACCAGCGCCCGGCTGATGAATTTTAAAGCGGCCACCCCTGTCTCTTATACACATCTGACGCTGCCGACGAAGAGGATAG
>CAJXVN010000048.1 GCA_913060775.1 uncultured Gammaproteobacteria bacterium
CGAGATGTAGAGAGGTCTCGTGGGCTCGGAGATGTGTATAAGAGACAGATCCACTACCCGGAAAAAGCCGGCTCAAGGCCGCAAATCATCTGCCCCGCGAACCAGCCGCCAACGGCCTAGGCGCCGCTGGCGGCTGGCGATGGTCGTCACCTTGCTGGCACTGGTCGTTACGGGTGGGGTTTATGTTGCCTATCTCGACCTGATCGTTCAGCACAAGTTCGCCGGCAAGCGCTGGGCCCTGCCGGCCCGGGTTTTTGCACGGCCGGTGGAGCTTTATACCGGGGCCACCATTAGCCGTGATCAGTTAATGGCAGAACTCAAACGTCAGGGTTATCGACGCACTGATGGTGCCGCCGAACCTGGCAGCTACGCCGCTTCCAGCCACCGAGTCCAGCTCTACAGCCGCGGCTTTGAATTCCCGGATCTGCCCGAACTACCGCGCCAGGCAATGATCACCTTCAACGCCACGCAGATCGAGAGCATCAACCTCGTCGCCGACGGTGCACCCATCGATCTGCTGCGACTGGAACCCCTGCTGATTGGCAGTTTCTACCCGAGCAGTAACGAAGACCGGCTGCTGGTCCCGCTGGACAAAGTCCCCCAACCCCTGATCAGCGCCCTGATCGCCATTGAAGACCGGCAATTTTACGAACACCACGGGGTGTCGCCACGCGCCATCGGTCGCGCCCTCTGGGCGGACATTAAAGCCGGTAAAGCGGTGCAGGGCGGTAGCACCCTGACTCAGCAACTGGTGAAAAATTTCTATCTGTCGCCCCGGCGCTCACTGGTCCGTAAGGCGAACGAGGCGGTGATGGCCCTGCTGCTGGAACTTCACTACAGCAAAGACGAGATTCTCGAGGCCTACCTCAATGAAGTTTTTCTTGGACAGGCCGGACGCCGCGCGATTCATGGCTTCGCCCAGGGCAGCCAGCTATTTTTTGGCCGCCCACTGGCCGAGCTGAGTATCGACCAGCTCGCGCTGCTGGCCGGCATGGTCAAGGCGCCCACTCTCTATCACCCGCGTCGCCATCCGCAGCGGGCGCTGGAGCGTCGTAACCTGGTATTAACGGTACTGGCACAGCAGGGCGAAATTTCGGCGGAGCAGAGCAAGGCGCTCCAGGCCAAACCCCTCGGTGTGGTCAAACAGTCGGCCGTGGGCCTCTCCCGCTACCCTGCATTTCTCGACCTGGTTCGCCGCCAGCTCCGCCGCGATTACCCCGACGAAGTCCTGCTCTCCGAGGGGTTAAGTATCTATTCCACCCTCGATTCATCGGTACAGGAAATCGCAGAGCAGGGACTGCAGCGCCGCCTGCAGCAGCTTGCCGACCGCACCGATGCCGGCGATCAGCTTCAGGGAGCCATGGTGATATCCGCCGTGGCCAGCAGCGAAGTACTGGCCGTGGTGGGTGGCCGCTCGCCGCGCGAGGACGGCTTTAATCGGGCACTGGATGCGCTGCGCTCCATCGGCTCGCTGGTCAAACCGGCGGTCTACCTGACCGCGCTGGCTCAACCCGAACGGTTTCATCTGGATTCAATCCTGCTGGACGAGCCGCTGTCGCTGGAACGGATCGGCGAAGAACCCTGGCAGCCGCAAAACTACGGCGGCGAGTTTCTCGGCGAAGTACCGCTGCTCGATGGCTTACTCCATTCCATGAATGTGCCCACGGTTAAGCTGGGGCTTGAGCTAGGCGTACCGGCCGTTGTGGAAACCCTGGAACAGCTGGGCCTGAATCGCCCCGTTAACCAGCAGCCCGCGCTACTACTGGGCGCTGTCGGCATGACTCCGCTGGAGGCGAACCAGCTCTACCTGACCCTTGCTGCCGGCGGGTTTTACACGCCGCAGCGGGCGATTCTGTCGGTGGCCGATCGCGACGGAAAAACACTCAACCGCTATCCCTTGCGGCTGGAGCAGACCCTCGACCCCCGCGCGGTAAAACTGCTGCAACTCGCTCTACAGGAGGTCGCCCGTCGTGGCACCGCCAGAAGCCTGCAATGGCTGCTGGATAGCAATCTCAATTTGGCGGCTAAAACCGGCACCACCGATGACGAACGAGACAGCTGGCTGGCGGGTTTCAGTGGCAACCTGGCAGCGGTGGTCTGGGTGGGCCGTGATGATAATCAGCCTACCGGACTACAGGGGGCCACCGGCGCATTACCGGTGTGGGCGGACGTGATGGCCAAATTACCCCTGATCGCCAACTCACCCTCGACCGATGACCAGATCACCTGGCTACAGAGCGGCGCCGGCCGAGCGGCCATTACGGCACCGGTGGGGGTGGACTGTCCCGGTGGTTATGGAATACCGGTCATGGCAGAATTCACGCCCGCCGGCGCCCGGCCCTGTGCAACCAGCGACGGTACGGATACCGAACTTAATCGCCACCCGGACATCAATAAACCCCTTAAATGGCTATTCAACAAAATCCCCTGGCCCTACAACTGATCCGCCCTGGTCTGGTTTTGCTGACCGCCCTGCTCGTCACCAGTTGCGGGGTGGATTATTCACCCGCTAGTTTTCCGGGTGATGGGCGGGTACAAACCCAATTACCACCGTTTGAACCCGCGCCCGGTGAACCAGCCCATGCTCCGACAACTTTGCCAGAACCGGCTGCGGCTCCGGCTCCACCGCCGGTGGTTGCGACGCCGCCGGCAAGTACTCTGTTACTGGCCAGCGCCCGTGAACAGATGCAGGCCGGCAATAATCAGCGCGCCGCCGCCACCCTGGAACGGGCACTCAGAATTGCCCCGAACGACCCCTATCTGTGGCACGAACTGGCGCAGGTTCGACTGGCTACCGGCGAATGGCAACAGGCGATTCAGCTGGCCAACAAGTCGCGGGTACTGGCCGGTAGCGATGCGGAGCTACGAAGAAAAAATAGCGACATTATTGCCACCGCCAGTGACCGGCTGCAGGCGAACTAGGCGGGTAGATTCAACGCAGAAATAAAATTGCGCAGCTCCTGCCGGGCTGCCAGATGCGAGGTCGTCATTTTCGGTACGGTCACCCCCGCTAACGGTGAGCCACCCAGATCAAGCAGGGTCAGACCACTGGGAAATAGTTCGCGGTAGATCACCCGCTCCGCTAGCCCCGGCACGTACCGACAGGCTACCCGGCCCTGCAGATTCTCCAGCGCCTCGTTCACGCGCCGCTTGTTTCGGGCATCCAGCATGGTCAGACGGTTACGGGCAACCACCCAGTCCAGCGCCGGCAATTTGGCCAGCGCCCGCTGCTGGCGCGCCTGCCAGATGGTATCGGCAAAAAAGCTCAGTTGCTTCACCTGATGCGCTTCCGGCTCTACCTGCCCCAGCAGGTCAAGATCCACAAAACTGTCGTTCAGCGGGGTCACCAGGGTGTTGGCAAGTGCCATCGCCAGTCGGCTTCGGGGGGAGTCACTACCAGGACAATCAATAATGACGTAGGCGTGATTTGCGGTTAACCCCTGCACCAGCTGCCGAAGCTGCTCGCACTCCTGCTCCGCTGCCGCTGACCGGCTGTCGAGTTCGGACAGGGGTGGCACCACCACCTCAACACCCGCTAGCTGCGGGTGATGCTGTTGACGATTTTCCAGATAGCGGCTCAGCGTCCGCTGGCGACTATCCAGGTCGATGGCGGCAACGGCATGCCCCTGATTACGTAGCGAAACCAGCAGGTGCACCGCGAGGGTGGATTTGCCAGTGCCACCTTTTTCATTAACAAAGGTGATGCAGTGTCCCGTCGGGGGGGCGTTGGTCATCTCACCCTCTGCCTGCTGTTAGGTGCATTCGCCCCCGCGTGCCCATTATCCGGGGAAGGTTGGCAATCCGGCACCGGCCATGGCCCGCATCACCCGCACCACCTGGCAACTGTAGCCAAATTCGTTGTCGTACCAGACATAAACCACGCAGTGCTTGCCGTTGGCGATGGTTGCGGTGGAATCCACAATGCCCGCATGGCGCGTGCCCACCAGATCGCTGGATACCAGCTCGGTGCTGGTCATGTAGTCAATCTGATCTGCCAGTTGCGGTGACATGGCGGCTGACCGTAACACCTGGTTGAGCCCTTCCTTGTCGGTTGGGTTTTTGAGGGTCAAATTCATAATCGCCATGGAGACGTTTGGCGTCGGCACACGAATAGCATTGCCGGTGAGCTTGCCGGCGAGTACTGGCAGGGCTTTGGCAACCGCCTTGGCGGCCCCGGTTTCGGTCAGCACCATATTTAACGGTGCACTGCGGCCGCGTCGGTCCGCCTCATGATAGTTATCGATCAGGTGTTGATCGTTGGTGTAGGAGTGGACGGTCTCGATATGGCCCACTTCGATGCCGTATTCGTCGTTGATGACTTTAAGCACCGGGGTAATTGCATTGGTGGTGCAACTCGCCGCTGAAAGAATTTTTTCGTCACCGATATCGTGACTATTCACACCGTAGACGATGTTTTTCATATCGCCCTTGCCCGGTGCCGTTAACAGCACTCGACCGGCACCTGCTTCCAGATGCTGGCTTAACGCCTCGGCATCACGGTAAATACCGGTGTTATCCACCACCAGCGGGTCGGTAATACCCCATTCGGCATAATCGATGTCGGCAGGTGTTTGCGCATAAAGCAGGGCAATAATATTGCCGTTGGCAATAATGGAATTACTTTCGTGATCAACGGATATGGTGCCTTTGAACGGCCCGTGCACGGAATCCCGCCGCAGCAGGCTGGCCCGTTTTTCGAGATCACTACCGCCACCGCGGGGTTTACGCACCACGATCGCCCGCAGCCGCAGCTGTTCGCCGCTACCAATTCCCAGCACCAGCTCTCGGGCCAGCAGCCGACCAATACGACCAAAACCGTAGAGCACCACGTCACGGGGCTCACGCAGCGGCTGGCTGCGCAAACTTTCGTGGCCGGCTAACTGGGCAGCGACGTAGGCCTCCGGGGTTTCCGTTTTACCCGACTCAAGATAAGCGACGGTAAGTTTACCCAGGTCAATTCGAGCCGCACTGGGCTCCAGTTCAACCAGCGCCTGCAGCACCGGAAAACTGTCGTGGGTAGTGATAATGGTGTCCTCGTGCTGACGCACGTAACGGTGTGCCTTGAGCAGATCCGCCGCCGATACTTCGTTAATGGAACGACCGTAAATGGTCAGTGATACCCCATGCACTCGCAGCAGGTGGCCAATAATGGGCAACATACGCTCAGCCGCCGCCTGGCGCTGCTGGAAATCATGAAGAAACTGATCCTGATGTACTCGGTTAATCGGGGTCACGGTAATCTGATCCTGCGGTCTGATTTAAGGTATTCAGCCTCAGCGCGATGCACTAAAAAAAACAATCAGAAACGGCCTCTATACCTGATAGATGGATTAAAAATCGCGCGGATTGTAGCTCAGCAGGGGCCGAGAGCGTTAACCCCGGGGTCAGTTACTGGCTGACTGGCCGGGTGGCCACCCCCTGGACCACGTAGCTGGCCACGCGCAAACCCATTTGCGGGTGGTACCCCTGCTCATTCATGGCCACTTCAAGCCCCTGAGCTGCCAGCAACTTATCGGTGGCCCGATTCAGGTGGCAACCGCAGGCAATTTTTCGCCACAGTGGATCAACCCGGTCCTGCCAGCGGGCCACGCCCGCATCCGGCGAGCGCACGTGTTCGAAAAAATGGATTTCGCCGCCGGGTTTCAGTACGCGTACTGCCTCAGCCACTGCCCGCTCGGCGTCGGGAATCGTGCAGAGCACCAGAAACATCAGCACCTGATCAAAACACTGGTCGGCAAATGGCAATGCCTCGGCACTGGCCTGCTGCAGCGAAATATCGGCCAGCGATACCTGATTACGAGTCAGGGTATCGATACGCCGCTGCGCTTTGGTAAGCATTGCAGCCCCCGGCTCAATGCCCACCACTTCAGCATCGACCGGGTAATGAGGCAGGTTGGCGCCGGTGCCGACCCCAACCTCGAGCACCTTGCCGCGCAACTGGCTGACTAGCCGCCGGCGATCCTCCTCCAGCTTGCGCAGGCCAACGTCCAGAATCACCGGGAAAATTTTATCCTCGTAAAACCCGCTCAACGGCGACTACCTGACTGTAAGGAGACCTCTCCTTGCTGACTAAACGCCAGACGACGCCTGAACCCCTGGTTTAGATGCAGATGGCCAGTGATCGCATAGCGCAACGCATCGGGCGGCTGCTGTAGCCAGTCGAATAGCTGCCGGGCCAGACTCAGCCCATTGACCGTGACTTCCACCTCGGCAGTGGCCCGCCCCAGTGGCTGCAGACTAATGCCGGTAGCGCTAACCCCGCTGGCAAACCGCCGGCCATCCACCTCAAGATCAAAATCCAGCCCCTGAATGGACAGGGCCCGGTTATTGCGATTCTGCAACTCCAGCGTCACCTTAAACCGTGGCACCAGCCCCTGGCTCGGTAACGGCTGCAGATTGGCAACGGTGACCACCGGCGGCTGTTGATCACCGGTCAGCGTGGCGCAACCGCTCAACAAAGCGGCCATCAACACCAGAACCGTCCCATACCATTTGTTACCCATTGGGCGCCTTATCATTAACATCACCTGAATTATTGAGTTCGTTCCACAAGCCCCAGATATCGACGGTATCTGTCATCGGCACCGGGGGTTACCGGCTAAAGCTGCTCGAAGCCGTCAACTTAATACCATCAACCCTCGCTCCAAACTGCACCGACGATTAGAATCACCCACCAACCCATTTAATAAAGGACTCAATCTGTTGTCAGGAAAAGTAGGCTTCGTCAGCCTCGGTTGCCCCAAAGCGCTGGTGGACTCGGAACGCATTATCACCCAGCTGCGCCGCGATGGTTACCAGACCGCCAATGACTACGACAACGCCGACCTGGTGGTGGTCAACACCTGTGGATTTATCGACGAAGCCAAAGCCGAATCCCTGCAGGCGATTGGCGAAGCCATTAACGAAAACGGCCGGGTGATTGTCACCGGTTGCCTCGGAGAAGATGCGGAGCTTATTCAACAGACCCACCCGCAGGTGCTGGCCGTTACCGGGGCCCACGCGCTGGAGGCGGTGGTCGGCGAAGTCCACCGCGCGCTACCGCGGGATTTGAGTCACGATCCACTCACCGACCTGCTGCCACCTCAGGGCATTAAACTGACCCCGCCGCACTACGCCTATCTGAAAATATCCGAAGGCTGTAACCACAAATGCAGCTTCTGCATTATCCCCAGCATGCGCGGCAAGCTGGTAAGTCGTCCGGCTAACGATGTTCTCGACGAAGCTCAGCGGCTCGTCGATAACGGCGTGAAAGAGCTACTCATTGTGTCCCAGGACACCAGCGCCTACGGGATCGACCGCAAGTACCGCACCGAGTTCTGGAACGGCCGGCCGGTAAAAACCCGGCTCACCGAGCTTGTCGATGCCCTCGGGGAACTCGATGCCTGGATCCGCCTGCACTACATCTACCCCTACCCCCACGTCGACGAACTCATGCCGCTGATGGCCGAAGGCAAAATCCTGCCCTATCTGGACGTCCCCTTTCAGCACGGCGATCCGGCGGTACTCAAGCGCATGCGCCGCCCTGGCTCCATCGACAACACCCTGGAGCAGATTCAGCGCTGGCGCCAGCAGGTACCGAACCTGACCCTGCGCAGCACCTTCATCGTTGGTTTTCCCGGCGAGACCGAGGCAGAATTCGAGCAGTTGCTGGAATTTATCCAGACCGCCCAGATCGACCGAGCCGGTTGCTTTAAATACTCACCGGTGGAAGGTGCTGCCGCGAATGAGCTGGCTGCGCCGGTCGATGAAGCCATCAAAGAAGAGCGCCTGGAACGATTCATGGCCCTCCAGGGTGAGATCAGCGCCGCCAAATTGCAGGCCAAAGTCGGCACCACGCAATCGGTCATCATTGACGAGGTCGTCAGCGAAGGCGCAGTAGGTCGCACCGCCGGCGATGCGCCCGAAATCGACGGCCAGATATTTCTCGACCTGGAAGAGAACGTCGAACCCGGTGATCGAGTAGAGGTGGTGATAGAAGAAGCCGATGACCACGATCTCTGGGGCTATTTAGTAGACTGACACCCATCACACAAACTCTTGTCCAACTTCCTGCGGGAGGAGACCCAGCCATGTTTAACCTTAGCCAGAAAGCCGCCATGCCCGACCCCGACAATGCGCTACCGGGTCGCGCTGAAAAAATGCCCGTGCCAACCGCTCATTTCGTCAATGGCAATGCTCTGTGCCCACCCTTTCCCCAGGGGATGCAAACCGCCATCTTCGGCCTCGGCTGCTTCTGGGGGGCCGAGCGCAAATTCTGGGAACAGGCCGGTGTCTACTCCACCGCCGTCGGTTACGCCGCCGGCTACACACCCAACCCCACCTATGAAGAAGTCTGCAGCGGTCGCACCGGTCACAACGAAGTGGTGCTGGTGGTATTCGACCCGGCAGTCATTAGTTACGAGCAACTGCTCAAGGTGTTCTGGGAAGCCCACAACCCCACCCAGGGCATGCGCCAGGGCAACGATACCGGAACCCAATACCGCTCCGGCATTTACACCACGAGCGACGACCAGCAACAGGCTGCCCAGGCATCATTACAGGCTTACCAAACCGACCTGGAAAAGGCCGGACACGGCGATATCACTACCGAGATACTGCCCGCCGGGGAGTTCTACTACGCGGAGGAATACCACCAGCAGTACCTGGCAAAAAACCCGGCAGGTTATTGCGGGCTCGGAGGGTTAAGGGTGGCTTACACCACCTAAGAAATTTTCGGTAAAACGGGGCTCTTTTGACTGGCTCGGATCGATAACAGGAAGGTCAGTTGTTACCCTTCCGGCCTCAGAGAACCATTAACCCACGCTAAGCGCCAGTATTTTGCTGATCTGGCACAGGGGTAGCTGGCTCTGTTCGGCCCAGGTGTTGAAACCTTCCTGTACCTGCTGCTTTGCCTTTTTGCTTTTCGGCTCGCCGTCGCAAACGCCTTCGCGTTTAAGCGCCTGGACAACATCCTTGGTGAACAGGAAGGTGTCCTTACCCGCCATACGCAGGAAATTGGCACCGGAGCTACCGCCCAGTTGACTAAAGTTTTGCTGTAATTCAGCCCACAGACCGACAATGTTCGACGTTGGCCAGTTGGCAATATAGCGACCAAAGCTACCCTGTTCGCGGCTTATCTCCGCAAGCTTAGCGGCGTTTTTACGAACAGCCTGCAATTTACCCCAGTGGCGAATCAGCCGCGAGTCGCCGGTAAGCTCTTCTAGTGCTTCGTCGTGCATGTTGGCGACACTAACCGGGTCGAACTGGTAGAAAACCTCTTCGAACGCCGGCCATTTGGCATCTACCATGCTGTGTTTGAGGCCCGCTCTAAAAATCCGCAGGCACATCAGGGACAGGTAACGGTCGTCACCCAGCTCCTCAAGCTGCTGATACTCCAGCGGCACAATTAACTGCTCGGCCAACTCCTCATCGCCAATGCGGGTGGAAACGTCGGCCAATATGTCGTTAAAGTGACGCAATTGATCGCAAATTTGCTGCTTAGATAACTCGGGAGAAGCGCTGCTGCGTGGCTTTTGGCAGGTACTGATCAAACACCATACAGATGTTGCGAATAAGTAACCGCCCGCCCGGGTGGACACGAATGGCGTGGGAATCTACCTGCAGCAGGCCGTCCTGCTGCATGGATTGCAACACCTGCAGTTCAGCGGCGAAGTAGTCAGCGAAGTTAATACCGTGGCGCGACTCAACCCCGGCAAAATCGAGGCTGAAATCACAAATCAGCCGGGTAATGACATCCCGGCGCAGCAGATCATCATCGGTCAGCTCCACCCCGCGGAACACGGGTATTTTGCCGTCGGCGATGCGCTCGTGGTATTCGGGTAGGCCTTTTTCGTTCTGGCTATAACTGCGACCAACCATGCCGATACCGGTATTACCCAGGGCCACCAGATCACACTCAGAGTGGGTGCTGTAGCCCTGGAAATTACGGTACAGGGTGCCGTTATCCTGGGCTCGGGCCAGCTCGTCATCTGGCCGGGCAAAATGATCCATGCCGATATACCGGTAGTTGGCTTCAGTAAGCTGCTCAGTGCTATTTTTTAAGATCGCCAACTTTTCTGCCGCGGAAGGCAGGTCGGCGTCGTTGATCTGTTTCTGCACCTTAAAGAGCTGGGGCATGTGCGCGTAATTAAAGACTGACAGCCGATCCGGACTCAGTTTGATCACTTCATCCAGCGTGGCAGCAAAACTGCCACTGGTCTGGTGTGGCAGGCCGTAGATGAGGTCGAGACTGATGGAATGAAAACCGGCGTCGCGGGCGGCGTAGAAAATCTCCTGGGTTAAATCCCAGGGCTGCAGCCGATTAACCGCCTTCTGTACTGCCGGATCAATGTCCTGAACGCCAAAACTGATGCGGTTAAACCCCAGTTCACGCAGTTCGCCGATGCCTTTGGGGTCAATTTCGCGGGGATCAATTTCGATTGAATACTCACCGCTATCGTCATCATGCAGGTTGAAATTAGCCGCCAGCCTGCTCCACAGCTCGGCTCGCTGGTCTCGATCGATGTAAGTGGGCGTGCCGCCGCCCCAGTGCAACTGATCCACGGGACGACTGGAATCAAAAAGCGCGCCCTGCAGTTCTATCTCTTTAAATAAATCATCGAGATAGGGCACCGCACGTTTGCGATTGGCGGTAATAATTTTGTTACAGGCACAGAAGTAACAGACCGTATTGCAAAACGGGATGTGGACATACAGGGACAGTGGCCCGCCAGCCGCATTACTCGCCGCTACCTGTCGCCGGTAATCCGCCTCGCTAAATTCTTCGTGAAACTGCACCGCCGTCGGGTAGGAGGTGTAACGCGGCCCCGCGAGATCGTAACGACTAATCAGCTCCGGATCGAATATCTGATCCAGCTTCTGGTCGAGTCCATTATTGTTAGTCGAATCATCAGTCATGGTTATTTACCGGGCCGTAGAGAGGATCGCCGCTGCATTATTCGCCCTCTGCATACTTGCTAATCATTCCCTGGCAGAGCGCGCTTTCAGGGTCAGCTTCGCAGGTGGTTAAAATCATGCCACAGGCCGACTCCGCCATTTTCTGGATTCCTTCCACCATGCCCTGCATGGCATCGTTGCTGGTTTCCGTCTTCGCCTGACTTACCTGAGTCATGCAGTCATCGTAAGCCTGCTGCACCGGGTCGTTGCCACAACCTGCGAGCAGGGCGACCATTACGGCGGCGGGAATCAGAATCTTAACCATTGTTGAACTCCAGAGCGTAGGGCCGAAAAACCGGGTTCGCCAATTCTGCCGTTGAAAAAACAGGGGGCGAAACCCACTATTGTGCGCCCGCCGGGCATCGGTGACCAGCACGAGCCATTAATGCTCTAAAATCTTCCACCCGCACCGCCACCAACGAAACCAATAACAGGTCCGGCGGGTCGCGTTGAAAATGTCATTAATACAGGAGGAGAACCAATGGCCGAAAGCCGGCAGGATTCGTGGTGGCAACAGGCATTAGCCGTTAAGCCAGCAATTGATTCGGTTAACGTCGACGGTAGTCGCATTGAGTATCAGCACTGGGGCGACCGCACCAAACCGGCACTCATTTTTATCCACGGGGCCGCCGCCCACGCCAACTGGTGGGACTTCATCGCGCCATTTTTTACCGAACATTACTTCGTTATCGCTCCTCACCTAAGTGGCATGGGCAACAGTGATCACCGTGACGCCTATTCCAGCCCGATTTTTGCCCGGGACGTGATGGGTGTTTATGAACAGCTGAACCTGGATAACCGCACGCTGGTGGTCGGCCACAGCCTTGGCGGAGCCGTGGCCCTGACCCTGGCCGCTGAACAGGGCCAGCGACTACGGGCAGCGGTGATGATCGATAGCGCCGTCTTTCCGCCCGGTGCGGACTTGCCATTTGACCCAACCAAAGCGCCTTATCGTCCGAAGACCATTTGCGACGATTACGAAACAGCGGCAGAGCGATTTTTTTTACTGCCGCCACAACCGTGCGAACAACCCCACCTGCTGGAACATGTCGTGCGCCACTCGATTGCCGAAATGCAGGGCGGCTGGAGCTGGAAGTTTGATGACAAGTTATTTTTAAACATGACCCTCCACGACCAGAATGCCGAACTAAAAAAGCTCGGTTGTGATCTCGCCTACATTCATGGCGAGCACAGTCTGGTCGTCTCGGATCTGGTAATCGAACATTTACGCGATGAATTTGCCGGCAAGGTTCCCATGGTAGAAATCCCGGATGCCCACCATCACCTGCTCATTGACCAGCCTCTGGCACTGGTCTCCACGCTGCGGGCGTTGTTCCACGGTTGGCAACCAGCGGGCCATTAACGCTCTGCGGAAACAGGGCTAGTAGAGAAAAGTTACCGCGATCGACCCAAACTCAGACGGCGTCTGCTGATGCTCAAATTCCTTGCTGCGGAAGACATTGGTAAAAGCGATTCGTAGCTGGGAAAAGGTCAAAACTACGCCAATCTGACCGTCCGCCACCCAGGTTTTACGGTCAACCCGGTGGCTACTTTTATAGGTATTGCCGTCTAGAAAAATATTGCGCCCCACAGCCCGACCTTCAATGCCGGCAAACAGGTACCAGCCCCACTCGTCTTCACCGATTGAAAAATAGTTGGCACCGGGTTTACTGGGGCGAATGGTCGGTGGCCCATAATCCATCGCCAGATTATGGCCAAACCGCAGGGATGCCCCGCCGGCAACGTGGGTAAAAACATTCCCCAGCGCGCCGCCCAGGTGGGGAGTGAAATCCCATTCCAACTGACTGCTGGGTTCGTTAAGCGGGATCACCCACTGACGGTCGTAAAGCAGCACCAGCCCCGGTTCATCTTTAAGCTGATTGTCCCAGCCCTGAGGAATAGGCGAATCGGTTAATTTATGGACCTCTCGCTGCACCTCGTGGGCGAGAGAGCTAGGACCCACTATGCCCAGATTAACCTCAAACGAATCTAACTGCCGATAACCCTTCTTTTGCTGCTGGACTACCGCACCGGCCGCCAGATAGAGCCAGCCTGCGTAAGGGCGGTCGTCGGCAACCAGACCAGGCACGTTAATATCTTCAGGCGTGTAGATGCTCTGGCCAAGGGCGGCGTTAAAGCGAATATCCTCTATCTCATCATCAAGCCTGGGCATCCAAGGCACGGTTCTGGCCAACCGACGTGTAAGCCTCTGCACCAGACCGAGTTCATTGTCAGAGCTCCAGCTAAACCGGGAGCCGTGGGTATAGTGGCGATCCGCACCACTGCCCCAGAGGTCATTTTCGAATTGGGCGGTAAACTGATCGGCCTGCACCTGAAACACCGCGGCCACTAGCAGACCGGCAGAAATAATTCTGGTTAACATAGCCACTGATTCCCTTCATGTGTTTCGCCCCTACCAAAACAGGATATTGAGCATGACCGATTATGATAGCCAATCGCTTCAGCTGCACAAGCAACTGAGAGGAAAATGGGAAATTCACTCTCGGGTACCCCTGAAAAGTCGGGACGATCTGTCGCGGGCCTACACGCCCGGGGTGGCTGCGGTTTGCGAAGCGATCGCCATCAACCCCGCCGCCGCCTACGAAATGACCATGAAAGGCAACAGTGTGGCGATTGTTTCAGACGGCTCCGCGGTACTGGGACTTGGCAATATCGGTGCCCGCGCTGCTCTACCCGTGATGGAGGGTAAGGCCATTCTGTTCAAAGCCTTTGCCGACATCGACGGCGTCCCGCTGGTGGTAGACACGCAGGACAGCCAGGCGATTATCAACACGGTGCGGGCGATTGCACCGACCTTTGGCGGCATTAATCTTGAAGATATCGCCGCCCCGGCCTGTTTTGAAATTGAAGATGCCCTCCAGGATCTGGGTATTCCGGTTTTTCATGACGACCAGCACGGCACGGCCATTGTGCTGCTAGCAGCGCTGATTAACGCCAGCAAGGTGACCGGCAAACCCCTGGAGGAGATGAAAGTTGTTATCAATGGTGCCGGGGCCGCCGGCACTGCAATTGCCAAACTGCTGCGCTGCGTGGGTCACGACCCCTCGGTCTGCATGCCAGTGAAAGATATTCTAATCTGTGATTCGCGTGGGATCATCTCGGCAGACCGCGATGACCTGACCGATGCCAAACGCCAACTACTGGTATTTGCTAATCAGCAGGGGGTGGCGGGCTCGCTGCAGGATGCGCTGGTCGGCGCGGACGTGTTTATCGGCGTTTCCAAAGGAAATTTGTTAACCGCTGACGATATCCGCACCATGAACAGGGACCCGATCATACTGGCCATGGCCAATCCGATTCCGGAAATCATGCCGGACCTGGCCCATGAGGCCGGTGCAGCGGTGGTCGGCACTGGTCGCAGCGATTTCCCCAACCAGGTGAATAACGTGCTGGTATTCCCCGGTATATTCCGTGGCGCTCTCGATGCCGCCGCGGCCCGCATTAGTGAATCCATGAAAATTGCGGCTGCCCACGCCCTCGCTGACGCGGTCAGCCAACCCAGCGCCGAAGCGATACTGCCAGATCCGCTGGACCATTCGGTTGCCTACCTGATCGCAGCAGCGGTGAAGGCAGCAGCGATAGCCGAAGGCATTGGCCATGAACCCGCCGATAGTTAAGGCAACCCTGACCAACCACGTCAGCCGGGAACTTCTCGGATAAAGGTGAGCCTAAACAGGCGACTGGCGTTAGCCCCGGTTACTCAATAATCAAGGAGAACAGCATGAAACACCGATTTAGCTGGCCCACCGCGCTGGCAGCCACGGGTATTGCGGTTTCGTTGCTAGTAACTGGCCCGGCGATGGCAGAAAAGCCCAGCGGGCCCGGCAAAGGCCACCCCGGGAAGATGCACCACAAAATGATGTCAAAGATGGATGTCGATCTGTCTCTTATACACATCTCCGAGCCCACGAGACCTCTCTACATCTCG
>CAJXVN010000049.1 GCA_913060775.1 uncultured Gammaproteobacteria bacterium
TGGGCTCGGAGATGTGTATAAGAGACAGCCTATGCGGGCCAGGGGCGGTTTGCGATTGAGGAAACCGACCTGAACGGCTTAATAATCGACATGACTCGCCTGCTAGAACTGGCGGTTAGTAATCGTGCCGTCCTCAAATACCAGCTGACCGATGATCTGCCGGCCGCGGCAATCGACTCCTCACAGATCCGTCAGGCGCTGATGAGCATGGTTATCAATGCCTCGGAAGCGCTCGGCGATACCAGTGGCATGGTCACTATTAACACCGGACTGTTACGCGCGGACCGTCATTATCTCAATGAAACTTACCTGACTGAAAACCTGGCACCCGGTGACTACCTGTTCATTGAGGTTAGTGATAACGGTGGGGGCATGAGCAGTGAAACTAAATCGCGAATATTTGATCCCTTCTTTTCAACCAAATTCACCGGTCGAGGCCTGGGGCTGGCCGCCGTGCTTGGTATTGTCCGCAGTCACGATGGCGCCCTCAAGGTCTACAGCGAAGAGGGGCGCGGCACGACTTTCAAAATGTTATTGCCGATCGCAACCGCCGAAAACCAGGCCACAGAGGCTAGTCGGTCGCCCAAAAAGCCGTCACTCGACGGGACTGTACTGATTGCCGACGACGAGCTAAGTGTCGCCACGGTAACCGCGCAGATGGTTGAGGCTTTAGGTATGCGCGCCACCATCGCCCATAACGGTCGCGAGTGCGTTGAAATTTTTCAAAGCACCCCCCGGGACTTTGAACTGGTACTGCTGGACCTTTCCATGCCCGAGCTCGACGGTGCCGAAACTTTTCATCAGCTGAAGAATCTCCACCCAACGGTAAAAGTAGTGCTGACCAGCGGCTTTAATGAAGAGGACGCCGCACAGCGTTTTAACGGCAAGGGACTTGCGGGCTTCCTGCAAAAACCCTATCACCTGACTGAGCTCAGGGAAAAAATTGAAGCGGTACTCGGTGAAAAGGGTCAGGGAGATACAGAAAAGTGAAGGGCCAGCGTTATCTGGTCAGATAGCTCGTTAATATCTCCGCAACACTGGTCGCAGCGCGCAGATTCTGCAACGTCACGCGCGTTGGCCGTATCATCGGTAGATTGCCATCGTCATGTGCCTGCAGGGCGTGACTCATGGTCAGCCACTGATAGTCGACTATCTCACCATCATCGATCGTCACCTGCCGACAGTGATTGGCATCGGCAATAAAAAACCAGGTCGCGAACCGACGCGGTTGAACAGCCGGCGTCACAAAGTGGTCAATCAGTAACAGTTCCTCCGCGTCAATCGTGACCCCGGCCTCTTCGAACGCCTCGCGGCTGGCCGCCCGGCGCGCCGCGGGCTGTATGTCTAACAGGGACTCCGGTCCATAATCCTCGGGATCAATGCGCCCACCCGGAAACACCCAGGCACCCGGGGCAAATTTCAAATTTGAATTACGTAATAACAACAAGGCTTCCGGCCCTACTGCTGAATCACGCAGCAGCACTGCTGTGGCGGAAGGAATCGGCACAGCCGAGGTTTGTTTCACCATTTGCCCAAAGTCGTCTAAAAAACAAAGTTTTGATCGGCGCTATTATTATTTATCATTAGGTTTGTAAGACAACCTGCTGACTATTATTTATTTGTGAAATGGTTAATTTAAGGTGCTCCCCTAACCAATTATCAAGCGGTTAGATGGACAAGGCACCCGCTACTTTACACACTGCGATATATCGGCTGGCGGCTGTACCGTAAACTGGAACGCCGTCGTCGATGCTCAGGTAACCCACTATCGCGTTTATATCGGAACGGGTACTAGCAATCCGGTAACCGCGGTAAATGCCCAGTTCATGAGCATACCTGATAGAACGGTTCCCACGGTATCGAGTCACCCCTCTCATCGCCAACCGGGCAGACATTAATTTAGGGTGCTACCGGGTCGCTAACAGGGCCCTATAAGACTCAGCCTGCAATCGATACTTGCCTCTCTCACCTGAGGAACCGGTATGGGTAGCCGGTGATTTATTGACCCGGTTAAAGGCCTCTGTTCATTGTTAGAATTAGCTTCCGTGGGACTAAAAACCCCCTGAAATAGATTCTTACAGGAATAATCGATTGTTCAGTTACGTCGACGCCAACATTAAACAATGGCTAGATAAACACGGCCTGCTGGTTACGGTTAACCGGCAGGGAGAAACCGTCAGCACGGATGACCAGTCTGCACTGGTTTCAATTCTGGGGCCAGTACCGCTGCCGCGGATCATTAACGGCCAGCAGGTGACACTGGAATGGTATCCCTTTGTCCGCCGCACCGAACTGGGCGATGTACTGGACGCTGCAAACCTGGTCAGAGAAGGTCAGCCTAATGCCCTGCAGGAACTGCTACACAGCAGCATGTCGGTTAATTCGGTGTTCGCCCTGCCGGGATTCAGGTCCGCCGAAACCCCATTAGTGCGAATACACTCCTGCTGCCTCACCGGCGATATTTTTGGGTCCCAGCGCTGCGATTGCGGACCGCAACTTCAGGGGGCATTTGAGCAAATGGTGGCCGATGGGGCCGGCGCTGTGATCTACATGAGCGGCCACGAAGGCCGTGGTATCGGGCTCTGGGCCAAGGCGATCACCTATCTACTGCAGGATCAGGGCCAGGACACCTACCAGGCCAATAAATCCCTCAACCTGCCGGAAGATTCTCGCGACTTTACCGATGCCGCCGTGGTGCTACGCTACCTGCTGGCCGGCGAGCCAGTCCGCCTGCTCTCCAACAACCCGGACAAACGACGCCACCTGGAACAGGGCGGTCAAACGGTGAGCGAAATCGTGCCGCTGGTGGTCGGCGTTAACGAACACAATATTCGCTATTTAAGGGCAAAAAAAGAGAAAGGTCATCAGCTACCGGAGTCGCTGTAGCAAAACCGGTCTACCCAATGTTAAGCCTGCTATCGGCTGGATATCGCGACTGACATCGCATGCGAGGAAATTACTGGGGCTTGCAGTAGAGGTGGTAAAGAGTTGCCACCAGTACGGCAATTTTCTCATCGGCCAGAAAGTAATGAATGCTCTGCGCTTCGCGCTGAGTCTTCACCAGCCCATCGCGGCGCAATATGGCCAGATGCTGAGACAGGGCCGACTGACTCAGCGGCAATGATCGATTAAGCTCACTAACCGATAACCGCTCTTTCTCCATCAGCGAACAGAGAATCATCAACCGGTTAGGGTTTGCAATGGCCTTGAGCAGCTGCGTCACCATTTTTGCCTGACGTTTCAGGCCGTTGATTTCAGCTAAATCCACGAGGTTTTAAATCCCTTTAATGCGCTGCTTACCTGATTATTAGATTGACCCGATGATAATCCATTCCAGCTAATAAATTTCGATCACCCGTCTAACTTCAACACTAATTAAGCGCCCGCTGAATTTTTTGCCGGTATCCCCGAACCCGACCATCAGCTTCCCCCCACCAGTTCAGGATAGCAACGCAGCATCGTCGGGCACCTTCATCGTCATATCGGGGGTCCCGCGCCAGGGTTTTGATAAACCCTTCTAAAGCCGTTTCAACCTGCTCCGCTCGCAACGCCGAGATCGCCTGCAGATAATCCTCCCGTACTGGAGAATCGGCAAAACTATCGCCATCACGTTGCAATAAATCACCAATAAAACGCACCTCTTCGACCCGCTCAAACAGATCATCGCCAAGTCGCGCCTCGGCGACCTGCTCCACCGCCGCGGCCGGCTCGCTAAACATCCGTCGATGGGCCAGATAGATACGCGCTTTTAACAGCGCCGGATCCGCCGCAACCAGGGCTTCGAGCTGAGACGTGGCCGTGGCAAACTCGCCGGCAGCCAACAACCCCTCGATGACCAGTAATTGACGAGCCGCTGGCGTCGGTAAATTAGTGGTCAACCACGCCTGCACGTCCGACTCAGGCAGCGCGCCGGTGAATTCAGCAACCTTTTCACCCGCCGCAAACAGCATGACGCTGGGAATACTGCGCACCTGAAACCGGCCTGCAATCTCCTGATGGGCGTCGACATCGATCTTCACCAGTTGCCAGTTGTCCACCGCTTCGGTCGCCATTTTTTCCAGCACTGGGCCGAGAGACTTACACGGCCCACACCATTCCGCCCAGAAATCAACCAGCACCGGCAGGGTGTGACTGCGCTCAATGACGTCACGGTCAAAATCAAATTCCGATCCACTCATTGCTTAAAGACTCCCGAGCATGGCCGGACTAAACGGCAGCAGTTGTCGCCACTGTCCGGCACCCACTCGGGTCGCCCAGTCGGGGTTTGCGATCATTGCGCGGCCCACGGCTACCAGATCGCAGGCACCCCGCTCAATGGCCTGCTCACTCTCGACCGGATCCGTCAGTTCAGGCAGCTCCCCGGCAAAAGACTCAGCAGTGCTATTGGAATAGGTAATGCCCCCGGAGCCTATCGCTGGCAATCCACCTAACCGTTTTAACGCGGCGACCAGTGACTCCCCATCGCCGAACGCCGGTGCGTTGAGCCGGTAACCGGACGAGTGCAGCAGGTCGGCGCCAGCGGCTTTTAATAACTCCAGACAGGTCTGTAGCTCATTCTGATCGGCCCAGGTACTCCATTCATAGTTATTAACCGCATGCTGAGACAAACGAATACTCAGGGGCAATTCATCGATTTGTGCTTTTACCGCGCGAATCACTCGCACCGCAAACTCGCTGCGGCCAGCCATATCGCCGCCAAATTCATCGCTCCGCTGATTACTCTCAGCGTTTAAAAATGTATGAATCAGGTAACCATTGGCACCGTGTAATTCGACCGCATCAAAACCTGCCGTTTTGGCCCGTTTCGCCGCCGCCGCAAATTCGCCGCAGGTCCTGGCAATCTGTTCGGCGCTCATCGCCTGAGGTTGCTCATAAGGAATTTCATGCGCCAGCGTCTCGCCGTCGCCAAAATCTCGAAACAGACCTTCTGCGGTGATCGCACTGGGTGCCAACGGCCGCCCACCCTGCATGGCGCGACTGTGGCCTAGCCGACCGGTGTGCCAGAGCTGGATCGCAATTTTTCCACCGGCTCGATGGACGGCATCGGTCACCCGCTGCCAGCCAGCCTGTTGGGCATCCGTACAGATCGCCGGGATACCGCTATAACCGCGCGCATCGGTCATATTAATTACCGTGCCTTCGGTAATAATTAGTCCACAACCGCCCGCCGCACGAGCCGCATAATAATCGGCCACCGCCTGAGTAGGCACGCCGCTATCACCACAAAATGACCGAGTCATCGGCGCCATCACCACCCGGTTTGGCAGTTCCAGTCCGGCAATGCTGATCGGTGAGAACAGCCTGTTAAGCGATCCATCCTTCATGCCTGTAACCTTATTAATCAACCTTATTGATCGATATCTCTAACCGCACCGCGATCCGCCGAGGTGGCAAACCGTGCATAGGCACGCAGCGCCAGTGACACCTCCCGCGATCGGTTTAACGGGCTCCAGGGCTGATCACGGGCATCCATCGCCGCTTTGCGCCGCTCCAGCTCGGCATCGTCCACGACTAACCGAATTGCCCTGGCGGGGATATCCAGCTCTATGAGATCACCATCCTCAACCAGCGCAATCAGACCGCCACTGGCCGCCTCCGGGGAGACGTGGCCGATGGAAAGCCCGGAACTACCACCGGAAAAACGGCCATCCGTAACCAGCGCACACTCTTTACCCAACCCCATCGATTTTAGATAGGCCGTGGGATAGAGCATCTCCTGCATACCCGGCCCCCCTTTGGGTCCTTCGTAACGCACCACCACCACCTCTCCGGGCTTAACTTCTCCGGCCAGAATGGCTTCCACCGCCTCATCCTGACCCTCAAACACGTGCGCCGGGCCAGAAAATTGCAGAATACTTTCGTCGACACCCGCCGTTTTGACGATACAACCATCCACCGCCAGATTACCGGCGAGTACCGCCAGACCGCCGTCCTGACTATAAGCATGGTCACGGTCACGAATACAACCGCGTTCACGGTCCAGGTCCAGGTCCCAGTGCCGGTTCTGACTAAACGCGGTCTGAGTCGGTACCCCGCCGGGAGCCGCTCTGTATCGGGTGACCGTTTCTGCGTCATCACTAACCGCCACATCCCAGCGCCGCAGCGCATCAGCCAGGGTGTCACTGTGCACCGTACTCACATTGTTATCGATTAACCCGGCGCGATCGAGTTCACCGAGAATGCCAAACACCCCGCCGGCACGATGCACATCTTCCATGTGATAAAACTGGGTGGCCGGTGCCACCTTGCACAGATTAGGGACCTGCCGGGACAACCGGTCAATGTTGTCCATATTAAAGTCGACTTCCCCTTCCTGGGCCGCCGCGAGTAGATGCAAGACCGTATTGGTACTGCCGCCCATGGCAATATCCAGCGACATGGCATTTTCAAACGCCGCCCGGGTAGCAATATTGCGCGGTAACAGTCGTTCGTTATCACCCTCGTAGTAGTCACGAGCCAAGCCAACAATCCGCTGACCAGCCTCTTCAAACAGGGATTTGCGACCGGCGTGGGTGGCCAGCAAACTACCGTTGCCCGGCAAACTCAACCCCAATGCTTCAGTCAGGCAGTTCATCGAATTTGCGGTAAACATGCCGCTACAGGAACCGCAGGTGGGGCAGGCCGAGCGCTCTACCGCCAGACTCTGCTCGTCGCTCACGGTTGGGTCGGCGGAAACGATCATCGCGTCGATCAAATCCACCGCCGTCTCTTCGCCCTTAAACACCACCTTGCCGGCCTCCATCGGGCCACCCGAGACGAAGATGGTCGGAATATTCAGCCGCATCGCCGCCATCAACATACCGGGCGTGATTTTGTCGCAGTTAGAGATACAGACCAGCGCATCGGCGCAATGGGCATTGACCATGTACTCCACCGAATCGGCGATCAGCTCACGCGACGGCAAGCTATAAAGCATGCCACCGTGGCCCATGGCGATACCGTCATCCACTGCGATGGTGTTGAATTCCCGGCCGACTCCCCCCGCCGCCGCGACCTGCTCAGCCACCAGCTGACCCGTGTCCTTAAGGTGAACATGCCCCGGCACAAACTGGGTGAAGGAATTGGCAATGGCAATGATGGGTTTTTCGAAATCATCTTCGGTCATGCCAGTGGCGCGCCAGAGCGCTCGGGCTCCGGCCATATTGCGGCCCTGGGTAGAGGTACGAGAACGGTAAACAGGCATGCGACTACTCCGCGGCTTCAATGCGCTTCAAAAAAATCAGAGCTGCGTAGTTTAGTCGATCCTGCCCAGATTCCGTCAGGTCGCAATTCCCTGTCACCGTCGAGGATGTAATCGGATATTCAGCCGGTAACGAAACCCCTGGCGACCGAGCGCTCTCTGCGCGAAATAAACAGGCATTCCTGTTGCCAACTCCGCGCCTTTGTCGCAGTAGGCCTGGCTCAGTTCAGAGCCCTCCGAACCGGGTCAATATCGAATGGCACTAAGTATAGGGGGGGTTGAGCATCGGTTAAAGAGCGCCAGGTCACCGCCAACCTTGTCGTTTAAAGGCGGAGTTACTAGGTCGAACGGCCTACTAGGGATTACGAAAAAACCATCCCAGAGGTGCTTAACTTGGTGCCATTCAGGTCAGTACCGGCTAGAGATTCCAGGCTGCCAGTTCGCTGAGTGCGGTGGACTCAGCCAGGTAGGTAACGTTATTTTCTCTGGTCAGGATCTGTATCTTCTCCAGCAACCGAGGCAACGACCATGAATCGAGTTCTTTGCCGGGAATAGCGGCGTATCTGGAGACATAACCCCACATGTGAGACAGGGCATTTTGTAGCAGTCGAGGATTGGGCGGGGTCTTCATCAATAAAAGTATTTCCGCCGCAAGCTCGTGCAATTCCTTTTCACCACTGCTGGAGGCGAGCCGTTGGCCAATTCTCTTATAAGCACCCAGATCACGGGACATGACCGAATATTTATGCTGGGCCCAGTACTGCTGCGCATTGACTGGCAAGGGTATTCTCCCCGGCTCACGGGATTGATATTTTTCCTTAAGGAGATTGATCTGACGGCCCGGTGGGTCAATCTCGTTGTCTGGCCAGACCCCCCGATTGGACCGGAGTCTGACTGGCGACTTGTCCACGTAACCCCTTAAATTCATCTCGGCCACCAGCAGTTTATGGCGTTGGCTAAGGGCCCATCCATGACCGACCCATCGCAACGTTTCGGGGTGTTTGGCGTAGCCCTTTTTATTATTCCTGACGATCGACACAATGCCGTGTAATTCGCGATGCTCCCCCAGCAGACTGGATCGATTGAGATACCCCGGGTGAATATCCCAGATTCTCATCGGTTAGCGGCTTGAAAGATCTCGGTCCAGGTCGCTTACCAACTCGGCTTGCACAAACAGACCCACTGGCACGTCGGTGACGGTTTCGAGGGCCACAATCGCCTGCTGATATTTAATGTCTGTTCGCTCAAGTGAGTCTTCGGTTCGAAAATCACGCTCGCCCATGTAGGGCAGCAGCGATACCAGCGTGCCGGTACCCACGGTTTCTTTGGTCGTCCCGTCGCGGATGGTGAATTTGTCATTGACCGCCAGGCGGTCTCTCCAGAAAGCTTCGACAAACAACCGAACCTGTTTCTGGTTATCGCCAATCACAATCCTGGAATAATCGTTGGGGGTAATCAACTCGCCCACGCGAACATCCATTTTATAAACCACCCCGTCGGCGGGTGACCTCAAGGTCAATTGAGCCAGACGAGACTTTTCCAGTTCAAGTGCTGCAAACGCCGTATTCACCACCTCTTTCTGCAGTTTGACGCTTAATTCACTCTGATTGACCTCAAATTCGGAAATAGATTTACCCGCGTACATTTCCCGTTTTCTGCGCAAATCATCCTTAAGAAGCGCCAACCTTGCGATTTCCACCTGGTGGTTGGCTTTGGCGACCTGCAGGGAGTTTTGCTCCACGTCGTCATCTAACTGGACGAGGACATCGTTGGTGGCTATCTGATCGCCTTCAGTGACTTTTACCGCCGTCACCCGTTTTGATTGCAGTGGGCCCACGTATATTTCGCGGCCCATCGGTTCCACCAGTCCATAGACTCTGACCGGGGCGCTTTCGACCGACGGTGCCTGACCAGGTGGCGCGACCGTCGATGCCTGTTGAAGCGACAAACGGATGTAATTCAGACCAAACAGTGCCACCAGAACAACGATGAGAATAAAAATTAGTTTAGTGGCTCGCATGGATGATTTCCTTTTCTTCCTGGTTTGATTCTCGTGTATCGGAAGTAATGATTCCGCTCTCCAGCTGAATTAATCGATCAGCAAAGGGAAATACCCGTGCATCGTGGGAAACCACGATGACCACTCGGTTCTCTTCGATCGCGATTCGTTTTAGTGTCTCCATGACCACCTGACCACTTTCAGCATCCAGGGCCGAGGTCGGTTCATCGCATAACAGGATGGGCGGATCCTTGATCAACGCCCGGGCAATGGATGCCCGCTGCTTCATTCCGCCAGATAACAATCGTGGCTGCATCTGGGCGGTACCTTCAAGCCCCAGTGTTTTCAGCAGCGCGCTGGCTTTCTCGAAGCTGTCCGCGGGTGGTTTTTCGCCCTGAATGGCAAAAGAGAGCATGACGTTGTCGAGAATCGTCAGCCCTTCCACCAGCATGGCTTGCTGAAAAACGAATCCATAGCGTTTTAACCGGATGGTCGCCGCCTCAACGTCTGACAGCGCCGTCACCTCCAGGTCGTCGATAAACATCTGGCCTTCAGAAGGGGTTAACACCAGACCGATGATGGACAGCAAAGTGGTTTTTCCACTACCAGAGGGCCCGGAAAGCACCGTCAGCTCACCGGCGCGGCACTCCAGGCTGGTGGGAAACAGTACCCGCCTTTTCTCCCGACCATCCGAGAAATCTTTGGCGATATTTTTGAGTAAAAGCATGGTTACGAAGGCACCCGGTTGTTAATGAAAAACTGACGCAGGCTCTGCTTTCACCGCGACTCTTAAAGCAATGAGTGAACCCATCAGGCTTATTAAAATGGTGCCGATAGCCAGCAACGCCGGAACCTCACTGGGCAGAAAACTGGGAATGGATGAACCGTTGGTGGCATTCAACAGGACCGACAGCAGCACGAACCCGATAAAAACGCCAATACCGGCAATAATCATCGCCTCACTGATGACCACCAGTGCAATGTCCAGCTTCCTTGCTCCTATGGCCCGCATCACCGCAAAATCCTTTACCCGTCCCAGCACGCTGGTGTACATGGTGAGTGAGATGATCACCACGCCGATCAACACCGCGATGACCGTCGAGAACCCAAAGCTGCCGCCAATGCCGGTGGTGGTGAAATAATAAGTTCGGGTGAGATTGGAAAGCCCGGCAGCACTGTGCACCGACCGTTCCGGCAAAATCGCTCGTAGTCGCTCCAGAGCTGCCTGTTTATCAGCGGACTCTTTAAAACGAACCAGGATTGCGCTGTAGCGCCCGGGAGGGGTTCGGGCAATATCACTCACCTTATCGAGCGAGGCGAACACCAGGGTCCCCTGAAATCCTCGAGCCCCGTTGGTAATGGCACCAATTCGTACCTGCTGACCACCGATCTCAGTGATGTCGCCCACCCTGGGATTGCCGAGCTTTTCCAGATCCAGCCGATCAACGGTGACCGATTCCCGATCCAGCATGGCGTCCTGGTCTGCCGCAAAGAACTCCCAGGCGCCTCCGGCCAATCGCGGCCGTTTGGTACCGACGACGCGAACCGATTCATAGGAACCGTCTTTGGTGCGGAACAGGCCGTTGCTGATCAGCATCGGTTCCGCCCATTCAACGTCATCGAGGCCCATTACGCGATCTGCGTATCGCCCTGAAATGAGACCGCTGGCATCGGAATTACGCACGTTCTCGCTGGTGATCCAGGCGTCAGCACCGCTATGGTCAACCAGCACTGACATGTAATTCAGCAGCCCAAACAGTATGGAGAGCTGCTGACCCACCAGAAAAACAATGGCGATCACTCCGAGCAGCGCTCCGGTGGTCGAGGAACGGTCATGGAGCACCATCCTTAACGCAACGTAGCTACGCATTGTCTGGGCTGCCTTTTGACGCTGAAAGATGTGCCTCGTCAAAGCTCGCCACCACCGTAGCACCGGATGCTTCAAGCAGCGATTTGCCTGCGTGAGCACCATTTCCTCCAATGAAAATCTGGCTACCCGGGCAGGTTTCGTTTAACTGTGAAACCAGTTCCATCGACTCCGTCAACCTCGACAATAGATGGAATGACAGGAAAACAGCGTCCGGTTTCAATTTCTTAACCGCCAGCAGTATTTGACTGGCGGGCAGGCTGCTGCCCAGCGAGGTCACCTGCCACCCTTTTAACTCCAGGAAGGCAGTTAACGCCATGGGTACCAGTTGATGCTTTTCATTCGGCACACAACTGACTAACCCCTGTCGATTGACCGGCTCCGCCCGAGGCAGGTCGCTGGAGAAACCGGCGAGTAACCGTATGATCGTTTCCGAAGCAAGGTGTTCTTCAAATATCTGAATCTCGTTGCTCTCCCAGCGCCTGCCTATTTCAACCAGAGCCGGGAGAATAAAACGGGTGATCAGGTCGGGAGGATTGATTCCGGCTTTAACGTGTGCGGTTAATAGCGCCAGCGATTGCTCTCGGTCACCCACAATGAGTCGGTCAACAAGATCGACAATGTCGTTGTCCGGCGTTGCGCTACCTCTTTGACCAGCCTGGTCAAAGATAAAACGTTCATTGTTGAGCAGCTCACGCAGCGGAGCCGACAGCAGATTACACTCCTGTGGACGAATGGTTCCCTGAATCGCAATAATCCAGCTCTCAACCAGTAATTTGAACGCAGCATGGCCGGACCCGCGGGAGGACAGGGCAGACGCGTACCAGGCGGCTTCCTGGGCTAGCACATCGGTCAGGTCATACCGATAAACGACCCTGAGCAGTTCACCGAACTCCCTGAACTGCTCGACCAAATCCGCCTCCAGCGGCTTTAGCTCGCCACTCGGGTGGTACTGCATTTCTATTGCCATCCTTCGCAAAACGAGGGCAAGTAGTTGGTTGTAATTGCTTTCAAACAGCGCAGATGCGTCCCGAAGATCAGGCATTGTTAGATCCCATGACTTGAAGTAAACCGGCTTGCTTGTTCGGTGACATCAAAATTTCCTCCGCCAATGGGCATGGGAAAGACCACGCCTTGCAGTCTCGCAGGCCGCCGCCGGCCCGCATCTATCCAGACCGCCTAACCGGAGGTTTGACTGACCAGTTTTTGATGCTGATAAAGTTTGCCGGGTGAAAGCAAACACCCCTCTCCTCTGCTGTTTATACCCCAGGTGAAAGCAGGCCATTGCGCCAGCGGTTGACCATGACGGACGTAATGCGAGTTTCTGGATTGATTCGACCATCTGTGCAGATTCCGACGAAAGGTTGGTGAGGGTGTGCGGTTAAGCAAACTGCTTGAGGACCTTTACGCGGGGTAGCCGCGTTTAGATCACACGCAGCCATTCGTCGGCGCCACTTGTTCGTGGCATGCTCTTGAGGATGGATAGCGGCCAGGCGCCAATGAAGGGGGCGCGGCGGTCTGTCGGACGAAACCCCAGCGGGTGGTTAGGGACGGTGGCGGCGATTCCCGCCAACTAGCCAGTGACCGATCAACGAATCGCCAAACCCGGTTAGCGCTCTCGTGCAACCACCGAATTCATTAACGCGGTATCCGCGGCTCTAGCAGAGCCCTGGCAGCTTAACGGCGGGACAGCGCCAGCAGGATAAAACCGGCGATCACCATGGGCAGGCTCAACACCATACCCATGGTCAACCAGTCGGCGGTCAGACCGCCCCAGTGTAGATAACCCAGGTGTCGATCCGGTTCGCGCACCAGTTCCACAAGGGTTCTGAAGGCTCCGTACAAAATCAGAAACCAGGCAGACACCGCCATCCGCGGCCTGGGTTTAGCCGAGTAAAACCAGAGAATCAGAAACAACACCAGGCCCTCAAGCACTGCCTCGTAGAGCATCGAGGGATGTCGCGGCAGGGGTCCTGCACCGGGAAACACCATGCCCCAGGGTTTATCGGTCACGGCGCCCCAGAGCTCACCATTAATAAAATTACCGATGCGCCCGGCACCGAGACCAATGGGTACTAGCGGAGCGATAAAGTCGGTGATCTCAAACCAGCGTTTGTTAAAACGACGAGCAAATAACCAGCAGGCAACAAACACCCCTAGCATGCCACCGTGAAAGGACATTCCGCCTTGCCATATCTGCAGGATCGCCAGGGGATGATCAAGGTAATAGCTGATTTGATAGAACAGGGCGTAGCCAATCCGCCCCCCCAGAATCACCCCCAGGGCGGCATAAAAAATCAGATCCGCCACCTGCTGGGAAGTAAAACTGTTGTCAGGGCTTGCAGCGCGGCGGGTGCCAAGCCAGGCCGCCCCCAGAAACCCCACCAGATAGGTGAAGCCATACCAGCGCAGCGCCAGTGGTCCTAATTGAAAAATGACCGGATCAATATCGGGGTAAACCAGCATTTCGATTTCCAGTGACTGTCAGCCGCCGCCCTGGGCGGCGTAAAATGTGGCGCCATTCTCGCATAACCCCTGCGCGTTCCCGGTTAACTCCCTCTCATTAAAGACCTGACGAATGAATCAACTTAGCCAGCAAACCAGTCCCTATCTTCTCCAGCATGCCGACAACCCGGTCGACTGGTATCCCTGGGGGGAACAGGCCCTGCAACTGGCAAAACAGACCAATAAACCGATTCTGCTCTCCATCGGTTATTCCGCCTGCCACTGGTGCCATGTCATGGCCCACGAATCCTTTGAAAACCCATCCATCGCCGCGCTGATGAACGAGTTTTTCGTCTGCATAAAAGTTGACCGTGAAGAGCGGCCCGATATCGACCGCATCTACCAGACCGCCCACCTTTTTCTGACCCAGAACAGCGGCGGCTGGCCGCTGACCATGTTCCTGACGCCGGACCAGCAACCCTTTTTTGGCGGCACCTATTTCCCGCCACAGCCGCGTCAGGGCCAGCCCGGATTTGCTGACCTGCTGCAACGGGTCGATGAGTATTACCGCACCCAGCAGGAACAGATCCAGCAGCAGAACCAGGCCCTTCACCAGGCGATGCTGCAGAGCGAGGCGAGTAACGCCATCCCCGAAGAGGAGATAACGGCGGAACCCCTGCACCGGGCAGGCGCGCTACTAAAGGAAAATTTCGACGCCCACAACGGCGGCTTTGGCGGCGTCCCCAAATTCCCCCACACCCCCAGTCTTGAACTCTGCCTGCGGCTAGCCCAGCAGGACGAAAAGTTTTTACAGATCGCTATTTTCAGCCTCGACAGCATGATCGAGGGTGGGCTCTACGACCAGATCGGCGGTGGCTTTTTCCGCTACAGCGTTGATGACCGCTGGCAAATCCCCCATTTCGAGAAAATGCTTTACGACAACGCCCTGCTGTTGACCCTGCTTTGCCAGGCTTCGGCCAGCAGCGGTAGTGGCCGCTATCACCGGGTGATGGCAGAAACCGGGCGCTGGGTAATTCGGGAGATGCAATCGCCGGACGGCGGCTATTACGCCAGTCTGGATGCCGACTCACCGTTGGGAGAGCAGCGGGGTGATCAGCCGGACGACCCGGTAGAAGGCGGCTTTTACACCTGGGATTTGCAGGAAATCGAAACCCTGCTAACGGCAGAAGAACAACAGGTGATTACCCGGCGCTTTGGTCTGGACCTGTCTCTTATACACATCTGACGCTGCC
>CAJXVN010000050.1 GCA_913060775.1 uncultured Gammaproteobacteria bacterium
AGATGTAGAGAGGTCTCGTGGGCTCGGAGATGTGTATAAGAGACAGGGTTTAATTCAATTACTGTTTGAATTCCGACCAGCTGAAGTAGAGAATGGCAAGGATAACAACCGTGATGGCCATGCATCATCGCAAAAAATAATCAGCGATTAACTAACACCAAAATGATAGAGAGGAAGCACCAATGAATGAGGAGTATCAAGGACTATTAATTTCTGCCGATGGCCACGTGGTGGAACCAGCCGACCTGTGGACCAGTCGCATGCCGAAAAAATGGCGTGACATTGCCCCCCATATCGCAAACGTTCCCGAAATGGGCGACTGCATGATCATCGACGGGCTGGCACCCCGACCGATCGCCTTTGAAGGGCCGATGATCGAAATGAAAGCCCGTGGTGAAGAAATTCCTAAAATCGCCGATTTTCGCTACGACGATTGCCGTCCTGGTTCCTGGGACCCCGACGAACGCCTGAAGGATCAGGATATCGATGGCGTGCTTGGCGAAGTCATTTACCCCGGCGTCGGGCTGTTCATCTGGGACTCCGACAATGACGAAATGCTCTACGAAGTTTGCAAAACCTATAACGACTGGCTGGCTGAATTTTGTAATGCCCATCCGGATCGGTTGAAAGGCGCTGCAATACTGCCAACCCGTGGGCCAATCGAATGGGCAGTCGCCGAGGCGGAGCGGGCTGAGAAACTGGGTTTAGGTAGCGTCATGCTGCCAGCCTGGTGCGATCACCGCCCCTATAACCAACCGATTTGGGACACCCTCTGGGCTCGGCTGGAAGAGATGAACATGCTCTGTAACTTCCACCTGGGTGGTGGCATTTTCCCGTCTCATATCCGTGGTCCCGGTGCCAGTGGCGTGCTGGTATGTGCCGGCAAAATGAATTTGAATGAACCGATGCAACTGGTGATCTGGGGCGGCGCTCCGGTACGTTTTCCAAAAATGCGCTGGTCTATCGTGGAAGGCGGTATTGGCTGGATCGCCGCTGCACTGGAATTAATGGATCACTGGTGGGCTGACCACAAAGGCTGGATGAAACCCCGCCTTGAGCAACCACCGAGTGAATATTTTCGTCAAAACTTCTTCGCAACCTTTGAGGATGATCGCGCCGGCGTACTTACTCGGGAGCTGATTGGTGTCGATACGCTGATGTGGGGTGCCGATTACCCCCATACCGAGGGTGTCTGGCCTTTCTCGAAAAAGTCGATTGCCAGCAATTTTGCCGGCTGCCCAGAAGACGAGACTCACCGCATTGTCTGCAGCAACGCTGCAAAACTTTATGGGTTTGATCTGGACAAGCTAACGGCCAACCGGGCCGCCTAGCAAACCGTCTGACTCGGCAGAAATAAAACTGAAAGGGCCGGTTCATTACCGGCCCTTTTTTATTGGCGGGTCCATATTTTTGTGTGCTTAGCCGACTGTTTATAATGGCCAAAAAGCTTACTCCTCTGCCCGGCCGGATACCGGGAGCAGGCAACCGCTCGGCCACCTTCTGGCAGCGGTTAATAGACGATCAACCATAAGCTAAACTGCTGCAGCCTCATTTAACTGCCATGAAAAAGTGTCCAGCCAATTTGACCGCGCAAAACCTGTTTGCGCCGCCCGAGACGCTGAACCCCATCACCAAACGCCACTGGCTGACCACTGAACACCACCACTAATACAGGAAACACGTGAACCAACCCATCCCCAAACGAACCATTAGCGCAGCATTGACAGAGGTTCGTCGTCTGACAACCTATTTTCGCCCCTACAAATGGCGAGTACTGGTCGCCGCAGTAGCGCTCCTTATCGCCGCTGGCACCATGCTAGGACTTGGCCAGGGCTTACGCTGGCTGGTGGATTCCGGTCTTGCTGGCGGTAATAGCGAGATGCTTGATCAGTCACTACTGGTATTGCTGGCGGTGGTGATCCTGCTGTCTGGAGCAACCGCTGTGCGCTATTACTCGGTTACCTGGATTGGCGAACGCATTGCGGCCGATCTACGCAAATCAGTATTTGACCACCTGATCACTCTCGAACCAGGTTTTTTCGAAGAGCAGCATACCGGCGAATTACTGTCTCGCCTGACCGCCGATACCACCGTGCTGCAATCGGTGATTGGCACTTCCGTCTCCATCGCCCTGCGTAACCTGCTGATTTTGATTGGCGGTACTGTTCTACTGGCCATTACCAGCCCTAAACTGACCGGTCTGGTGAGTCTGTGTGTGCCGCTGGTGATAGTCCCCATTGTTATCTTCGGTCGTCGGGTCAGGCGTCTGGCTCGGGCCACGCAAGACCGGGTTGGTGATGTTGGAGCCTACGCCGATGAGGCATTTCACGGCATCCGGACACTGCAGGCCTTTGGCCACGAGGAGCACGATCGCCAGCTTTTTGGTACTCAGGTGGATCGTTCTTTTCTGGCAGCGTTGAGCAGAATCCGCACTCGCGCTCAGCTTACCGCGGTGATCATCTTCCTGGTGTTTACTGCCATTGGAATCATTCTCTGGGTCGGTGGTCACGACATGCTGGCGGGGCGCATCACTGCCGGAGAGCTCTCTGCCTTTGTTTTTTATTCGGTCATGGTTGCCGCCGCGGTCGGTGCGCTGGCAGAAGTTATTGGCGAACTGCAACAGGCCGCCGGCGCTACCGAGCGCTTGCTGGAGCTGCTGGGAACCACGCCAAAGATTGAGAACCCGGCAACGCCGATCACCCTGCCCGAACCACCCCGTGGAGAGGTAGTGTTTGATGATGTCTGTTTCGCCTATCCCACACGACCGGACCAGCCGGCACTGGATCACTTTAGTCTGCAGGTGGAACCGGGACAGACGATCGCGCTGGTCGGCCCATCCGGAGCAGGCAAAAGCACGGTGTTCAATCTCCTGTTACGCTTTAATGACCCGCAACAGGGCTCGGTTTCGATAGATGGCGTTGACCTGCGCGAGGCCGATATCGGCCAGTTTCGTTCCCGCATCGCCCTGGTCTCACAGGAACCGACCCTGTTCGCCGAGTCGATTTTCGAGAACATTCGTTACGGCCGCCCTGATGCCGATGATCAGGCCGTTTATGCCGCCGCCACGGCTGCCCATGCCGAGGAGTTTATTCAACGCCTGCCGGACGGCTATGCAACCCAACTGGGCGAACGCGGTGCCAGGCTATCCGGTGGACAGAAACAGCGCATTGCGATCGCCCGGGCACTGCTCCGTGACCCGGCCCTGCTGCTGCTCGATGAGGCCACCAGCGCCCTGGATGCCGAGAGCGAACAGGCAGTACAGGAGGCACTAAAAATATTGATGCAGGGGCGCACCACGCTGGTCATCGCCCACCGCCTGGCAACCATCGTCAGTGCCCAGCGGATTATCGTCATGGAGCAAGGCCGGATCGTCAGCCAGGGTACCCACGGTGAACTGACCAAAATGGGTGGACTCTACTCCCGCCTGGCTGAGTTACAGTTTGACTCGCGCCTGCCGGTCGCTGAACCGGTAGTAAAATAAGCAGATACTCATCAAACCCGTTTTTCAAAAAAAGGGTGATTCGTTAGTTATCATCAGGATTTTCACTGGAGGAGTGCATGGCTAACCGTGATGACCAGTCCAGACAGCATCAACTCGATGCCATTGCAGCGAAGGCAAGAAAAGCCGGCGATGTCCGCGCCGAAGGCTACCGCGAACGGGCGCTGAAACTCTATCCCTGGATTTGTGGTCGCTGTAGCCGTGAATTTCAACGCGAAAATCTGCAGGAGCTGACCGTACACCATCGCGATCATAATCACGATAACAATCCTGACGATGGCAGCAACTGGGAGTTACTCTGCCTCTATTGCCACGACAACGAACATCAGCGCCAGCTGGAAGCAGAAAGAAACGGAACCACTGTCAACGATTCGGGTAGTACACCGGGCCGGCATAATCCCTTTGCAGGCTTGAAGGAACAGCTTAAGGGCAGCGATTAGCCATCCCCTCTGTCGGTATATGAATGAGCGCACAACAGACCAATGAAAAAACTTGAAACCAGAATTCCGCCGCCGCTACTAGTACTGCTGTATGGCATCGCCATGTGGCTCGCCGCCCATTATCTACCCGCCGCGTCATTAGCCGAAGCCTGGTTCACGTCATTGTGGAGATATTGGTCGACGGTCCTGCTGTTACTCGCTACCGGGGGGCTGTTTGCCTTCGCGCTGGTTGCTTTTAAGCGAAAAAAAACCACCGTCAACCCGCACCACCCCGGCAAAACCTCCGCCTTAATCACGTCGGGAGTGTTTCGTATCAGTCGCAATCCACTCTACCTGGCAATGTATTTTATTCTGCTCGCATGGGGCGTGTGGTTAGGTAATGGGTTAGCGGTTTTGCTCAGCACGGGATTTATCCCAACCATCAATCGACTACAGATCATTCCGGAAGAGCAGGCGCTGCAAGCCATTTTTGGTGAGGAGTTTGAACAGTACCGACAGCGGGTCAGACGCTGGCTTTAGGCAATCAAGGTAGCCTGGCAAGCCCGCCGTTAGTCGTTGTCCAGTTCGCCTTCGATTACTCGCCCGCCGCCCTCTGAACGCGCCTTCGGGCCATCCTCAAACACCGGGCCCGATTCAGGCGTTTGTGGGCCCTGCGTTTGTCGGCTCAGTGCCAGCGCGATTAACGTTCGCCTGACCGCCGGGACAAGAAAAACAAAACCGACGGTATCCGTAACAAACCCGGGGGTGAGTAACAGCAGGCCGGCAATCATGATCATCACCCCTTCAATCATTTCCTGCGCCGGCATCCGCCCCTGGCTCACGGATCGCTGAATTTGAATATAAGTCTGCATGCCCTGCATCCGCACCAGCAAGGCCCCAAGCACGGCGGTAAATACCAGCAGGAAAATAGTGCCCAGCGAGCCGATTCTGCGGCCTACCTCAATGAGCACATAAATTTCTGCAAAGGAGACTGCCAGAAACAGCACAAACAATAACGAAAACGGACGCATTAGCTCAGGGCCTTCAGTAACGGGGCTACGACGAGACTGACGGTTAAACCGGTCACTATTGCCGCAGAATCAGCGATAATAGCGGCGTAGCCCTTTTATTTAATTATTAACCAGACCAAACCTATGGATAGCACAGACAGTCAGGTAGTCAATCGGGTAGTCGAATGGTTAGGCAATGACCACACAGTATATCTGGTCACGGTGGTACAAACCTGGGGTTCCTCGCCTCGCCCCGCCGGATCCATGCTGGCGGTTAACGCCGAGGGTACTCCCGTCGGTTCCGTCTCTGGCGGATGCATTGAGGAACACCTGATCCAGCGCATTGTTAATGGCGAAATAGCCCAGACCCTTCCCGAAATTGTGCTCTACGGCGTCACCCGCGAAGAGGGGGACCGCTTTGGACTACCCTGCGGCGGTGAAATTCAGCTGGTGGTTGAAAAATTGACCGACCTGGCGGAATGGCAACGATTGCAGACCTGCCTGACTGACCGCTCTCTGCTCTGCCGCACGCTCGATTTAGACAGCGGCGCTGTTCAGCTGGATGACTCGCGGCCAGCCCAGCTCTGCGCCATTAAAAACAACCGGTTGGTCAGGCTGTTTGGCCCCCGCTGGCAGCTGATCATTGTCGGTGCAGGCGATCTATCCAGAGCCGTTGCCACGGTCGCCCTCGGGCTTGATTACCAGGTAATCATCAGTGACCCTCGCCCCGAGTTCGCCGACAATTGGGACCTGGCTGGCGCAGAACTGAGCCGAGAGATGCCCGATGACCTGATTCGCACACGAGCGATTGATGACCACTGCGCCATCGTGGCCCTTACTCATGACCCTCGCTATGACGACATGGCACTGATGGAGGCCCTCGAATCCGACGCCTTTTATGTGGGTAGCTTAGGATCCAGCCGCACCCACGCAGCCAGACTAAAACGGCTGGCTGCGCTCGACCTGCCCGCCGACGCGATTGCCCGATTGCGCGGTCCAATTGGGTTACCCATCGGCTCCCATACGCCGATGGAAATTGCGATTTCTATCGCAGCAGAACTCATTGCTGTACGCAACCAGGCGGCCCTCGCCACCCGGCAATTTGCGCCGGTACTGGCCACTCCCCATGAACAGGCCGCTAACGGATAACGACTGGGCGATATCGGATGATTCGCGGAGTTCTACTGGCCGCCGGTCGCGGCAGCCGTTTTGGCGCCGACAAACTCATGCAGCCATTAAGCAACGGACAGACCGTTGCAACAACAAGCGCCCGGACACTTATCTCCCGGTTGCCAACCAGCATCGCCGTTTGCCGCCCCGAGCAGCACGCATTACGAGAACAATTAGCTGAACTGGGTTTTCAGGTAGAAATCTGTGACCAGGCCGACCAGGGCATGGGCTATACCCTGGCGTCCGCGGTGGCGGCAGCCGAAGACCAGGCAGACCTGTTAGTCGCACTGGCAGACATGCCCTTCATCAGACCCGAAACGCTGCAAAAACTATTGATCCCGTTGCAAGCCGGAGCTGACCTGGTCCAGCCCCGATATAATCAAACCCCCGGAAATCCGGTTGGCATTAACCATCGATTCCGCGAACAGCTCCTGCAGCCGAGTGGCGACTTCGGTGCCCGCCAGCTACTGAAACAACACCGCAACCAGATCACCTACGTGGACGTCGATGACCCGGGAGTTTTACAGGATATTGACAGGCCGGAAGACCTCCCCGGCACAGAAAACTGTTAGGTCTACTTGCTCTCGTCGAGCCAGCCCTGCAGCGCGTCGATGAGTTGAGTGGCCTGATCTTCGCTGGAAATATTGAATTTGGATTTCTGTGAATAGACGCCGTTACGTTTCTGATATCGGCGGATGGTGAATTTGTTGGGCCCGTAGTCTTCCAGTTTGTTGTTGTAATCCTGGTATTTATAAATGATGGTCGACCAGGCGCCTTTAGAGAGCACCTTCTTATCCAGTTCTTTGACGGTGACCAGGCCACCCTCTTCCCATTCAACCGTCAGGTCGTCTACTGTCTCAGCCATGCTGTTTGTTCTCCAGATTCATTAAATAACAATTAAATTTATCAGGCCGAAACCCGGTCAATCGATTCCACACCACCCATGTAAGGCTGTAATGCTGCAGGAATAGTCACACTACCGTCGGCTTGCTGGTAGTTCTCTAACACCGCCACCAGGGCGCGGCCAACGGCCACCCCACTGCCATTAATCGTGTGCAGCAGTGCTGGCTTACCAGTCTCCGGGTCGCGCCAGCGCGCCTGCATGCGTCGAGCCTGAAAATCGAGAAAATTACTGCAGGAAGAAATTTCTCGGTAAGTTTTCTGTGACGGCAACCAGACTTCAAGATCGTAGGTTTTAGCGGCGCTAAACCCCAGGTCGCCACCGCAGAGGTTAACCACCCGGTAAGGTAAATCGAGTTTCTGCAATACCTGCTCGGCGTGATCGGTCAGCCGTTCCAACGCATCCCAGGAGTCGTTGGGATGGCTTAACCAGACCAGTTCGACCTTATCAAACTGATGCTGGCGAATCATGCCACGGGTATCCTTGCCATAACTACCCGCTTCTCGGCGAAAACAGGGGGTATGGGCGACAAAACGTTTCGGCAATTGATCTGCCGCCAGTATCTGCCCGGCGGCCCAGTTGGTCACGGGTACCTCGGCCGTCGGGATCAAATAATAATCATCGCTGACCGCAAACAGGTCTTCTTCAAATTTAGGCAACTGCCCCGTGCCCTGCAGACTTTTGGCGTTAACCAGATAAGGGGTATAGATCTCTTCGTATTCATGGTCAAGGGTATGCAGATCGAGCATGAATTGCGCCAGCGCCCGATGTAACCGCGCCACCTGGCCGGTCATGACCACAAACCGGGATCCGGCGATGCCGGCCGCGGTTTCAAAATCCAGCCCCGTCAGCCCGGCACCCAGATCAACGTGGTCAAGCGGCTCGAAGTCGAGTTCCCGTGGCGAGCCCCATTCACGCACCAGCTGGTTATCCGTTTCGTCGCTTCCCGGCGGCACCGACGCATCAGGCAGGTTCGGTAACGCCAGGGTGAACTCATCCCAGCGCTGCTGTACCTGCTGTAACTGCTGATTCGCCTGATCCAGCTGGTCACCGAGCCCGGCCACCGAGGCCAGCAGGTCATCCACGGATTCACCGTTGGCTTTAGCCTTGCCGATCGATTTAGACACCCGGTTGCGTTCAGCCTGTAGCGACTCGGTCTGGGTCTGCCATTGCTTGCGATCAGCCTCGATACTGGCCAGCAGCTGCAGGTCAAGTTTGAGGCCGCGGGTGGCTAAGCGTTCGGCCACCACCTGCGGGGTTTTACGTAACAGTTGCGGGTCGATCATCAGGTTTCGTTCCGTGAATGATTGTTTGATTCACGGCTGAGTTAATCAGCCAGCTCATCGATAATTGCCTGAGCGGCCTGGGTGGTCATTTTGCGCAGTGCCTCGATTGTTGCTGCACCAATATGCGGGCACATCACCAGATTATCGAGTTCAAGTAATTCCGGATCCTGCGGTGGCTCCTGCTCAAACACATCCAGGCCAGCACCGGCTATCTGTCCCTCCCGCAGCGCGGTCACCAGCGCCTGATTGTCGACAACAGGACCGCGAGCCGTATTAACGATGATCGCGGTGGATTTCATCGATTCGAACTGCTGGGCACCCAGCAAATGGCGAGTGGAGTCGAGCAGAGGCACGTGCACCGTCACATAGTCAGCAGCATTCAACAGATCGTTAACCTCGTCGACCTTATCAACGCCGTGTTCGGCCATGGCTGCGGCATCAACAAAGGGATCGAAGCAGGCTACCTGCATCTCAAAAGCCTGAGCACGGCGAGCCACCTTTTTACCGATGTTGCCAAAACCGACAATTGCCAGCTGCTTACCTGCCAACTCAAACCCGGTAAATCGATCGCGATCCCAACCCTCCGCTGCGCGCAGATAGTTATGGGCAGACACCAGATTTCGAGACAGGGTCAGCATCAAAGCAAACACCAGTTCCGCCACCGACGTGGTGTTGGCATCGGGGGTATTACGAACGGTGACATTTTTCTGTTTGGCGTATTCCAGGTCGACCTTGTCAAGACCACTGCCAGCACGGGCGATGATTTTTAGACGACTGGCCTGATCGAGCACGGCGGGAGTTACCCGGGTGTAGGTCTTGATCATCAGGGCATCGTATTGATCGACAATTGCAATCAATTCCTCTTCGCTGGTGGTCTCCCGCCGGTCAACATCAAAATGTTGTTCCAGCATGGCATAACCTTCCGGATCAAGCGTCTCTGTCACCAATACTTTCTTCATTTATAAATCCTGTGTAGTAGAGGCATCTCGTCCTCCGGGTCAACTTTTAACAGCGCCAATCCATAGGGGCTAAGCCGCGCAGCACCCCTCAATTTCGTTATTGAGAAGAATAACGGGCGCCTGAGCGCTCAATAAACCCTCGAGGCCCCCTTCGCCAGTAACGACCAGGCGACAGAGATTCCAGAATATTCAACCAACCCCATACCGATAGCACGGGTGAAGCAGTCCACCGAATAGATACCAGTGGAACCGGTCCCTGGCCACACCAGTCGCATCCCGAGTAAGACTCAACAATCAGCATACGCTGTCATCGCGGTTATACCCGATTCCCTGTCTGCCTTACCCCGCTCGCCTTAAAGGGCGCACAGTGTACTCGCCTGCTCAACTGGATGTAATAACCGACATCGGCAGGAACGAGTACTTAGACAAAAAAAATGCACTCTGGCTGGCTACCCAGAGTGCATTTGCCAGCCTGTTCGGCTTATTTCAGATAGTGATCGAGTACTTTGATAATGCGATAACAGGCGGTAATGGTCGGGACTTCAAGACCCAGCTCCGCCGCTTTTTCGATAAAGGGTTTGATGATGTAATCAGCCTCAGTTTTGCGACCGCGCAACACGTCATCATGCATGGAGGTCGTGCCTTTATAGCCGCTTTCATGCAGCTGCTTACCCATGCCGAGCATGGTCTGCACCGCCTCTTCATCATCCTTAATTTCGTAAATCTGTTTCAGACGTGAGATCGGTGAGTAGAAATTTTGTGGCGTATACCCCTGTGCGGTGTATACCGACAGCAGTTCTCTGGCAATCGCCACGTAATGCTCTGCACCTTCGCGAACTATCAGCCCATGCACAAAGTCCAGCTCAGTGTTACCCGCCAGGCAGGAAACCGCATAGGTGGAGGCGTTACCAATTTGGGTAAGCTTCTCCCACAGCACCTGCTGAATACAGTCCACGGATTTGGCGACCAGACCGGCCTTGTTAAACGCAGCGGTCATCTCTTCAGCCCGAGGGCTGATGGTGCCGTCAAGTTCGCCAAAGTAAGCGGTGCAATCCACCGTCATATGGTTTTTCACTTTACCCGGCTCCAGTAGCGCGCCACCTTCGATTGTTGACGCACCGAGCACTTTCGCCGGATCACCGCACCATTTGGCCAGATCACCCTCTTTAACGATGTTATTTTGCACCGAAAAGAACACGTCTACCCGGTCAATGAGACTGGTCGCTCCGGCCAACGCCGTTGCTGTATCTTTGCTCTTTACCGCCAGCATCATGTAATCAAAGTGACCCTCGGCTTCGTCGGCACTGGCCACTGCGCAGATGTTTTCAGTAACCAGGTGGTCACCGCGCAAACCGGAAATATGCAGCCCATTTTTGTTGATGGCTTCCGCATGAGCCGGACGACAGATCAATGTGACATCCACACCCGTCTGGGCCAGATAACCCCCAATAACCGAACCAAGCCCGCCGGCCCCTAGCACTACTACTCTCATCTCTTGCTCCCACCGAATTTATTTCAAACAACTTAACCAAAAACGGCCCCGATGATAAATCATCGGGGCCGTCATTTACCTACCAGACTAAAATGAAGTTAGGCAACACCTAACTCAATTAGCTTGGCTTTAATCTCTTCACCACGAGCAGCACTTGGGGTCTCTACTGGAGCAAGGCATGGTCCAGCTTTCAGGCCGATGGCTTCGTACCAGTATTTCAGGGTACCGAGAGCACTGGCGTAGGTCGCGGTTGCGGCGATGGTCCAGAGGAATTCGTCTTCGTAGTAGTTACGCACCGGTGCAAGGGCTTCCCAGGCAGCACGTGACTCTTCGTATTTACCTTCCTGGCCAAGACGCACGTAGTCGTTTACCAGACCACGCTGTTTGCCGTACAGAATGTAGGAAAGCTCACCCCAAAGCACCTGTCCACCTTCACGCTGCTCTGCGGCGTACCAGTATTCGGACGGGTCCATGATGATGAAGTCTTCACGCATTTCACGGCGCATTTTCAAAGTAACCGCACGGTTCAGGTCGCCCTGCTTTACGCCGATTACGGTATCGATATCTGCCAGGCGTGCTGTCAGATCGAAGCCGAGCACCTTGCCGGAAACCGGCGTACGGTAGAGACAGATGGCCAGATCAGAACGGTCGGTCATGTATTTGAAGTAGTCGTAGATTTCCTGATCGGTACGCAGCTGAACGACCGGATTGATTACTTCAGCACCGTTGAAACCGAGTTTCTCGACGAAGTGCATTTTGTCCAGCGCCTGATGCACGGACGGATCCAGAATAATGGTCCACAGGTCCATGCGACCTTTGTTCTGGTCAGCAACGATTTCGTGGAAGCGCATCCAGTCGCCGAGGTTCAGATTCCAGCATTCGGAAACAAAGCCGCCAACAACAATGGCGTTGAGGCCCATTTCGACATAGGCTTCGATATTTGAACGGATACCTTCTTCGTCAAAAGTGCCATCTTCGTTGAAGGGGGTGAGCGGGCACATGTAAAAACCTCTTACATTCTCAAGGGCCCAGGCTTTGGCTTCACTGCGAGCAAAATCCATTAGCGATACTCCTGCAATTATTTAAAGAATTTGGGGGGGATGACAGTTAGCCGCAACCTTTAACCTATCTACTCTAAAGCTCGGCACCTCGCTCTGTTCGGGCGAAACTTCCGGTGCTGCGGATCAATATCAAAAAAACTGCATATTGACCGAACGGTCAACCTACAGGGCCGGAGATTCTATTCGATCCACCACCTCGATGTAAATAACACGATTAGATTAGCGCTCTGGCAACACCGGTCGCCCGGATTCCAGCTCCGGGTCAGGGCGGAGGAACGCTCTCTAGTATTTCCAGACGGGCGACCAGGCTTTGACACTTTTGTTATTTTTGTTTTAACTGTTAGGATTGTCTTATTCGTCAACCTTTGTCGAAACAATTTACCCCGCCACCTAACGCAGGGGGACTTGATTGAAACCAGTACCAACTCGTCTTACCACTGGCCAGGTCGCCAAGTTTTCATCGGTGCACATCAATGTGGTAAAAAAATGGATTGCCGAAGGACTGCTGGCGGCCTACCGCCTGCCTGCGGGTCACTTTCGCATTGAGACTAAAGAGTATCTGCGGTTTCTGGAGCAGACGGGCATGCCACGACCCGAGGAATTGCTGAAAGAAACACCGGACCTGAATCAGAAAAAAGTTTTAATCGTAGACGATGACGAGGAACAACTCCTGCTGATAGAAAAGTTTCTCAATGCCCTGGGATTCCCGACGGCGAAAGCAACGGATGGCCACCTTGGGTTAATTCAGGTCGGTGCATTCAATCCCGATCTGGTGTTGCTCGATATCAACATGCCTCGTGCTAACGGGTTCGATCTACTTAATGCACTGAACAAACAGCCTTCCAACCCGGAAATAATTGTCATGACTGGCGAGCAAACTCCGACGACCAATAAACACCTGACCAATTATTCAGTACGCGCCGTTTTGTACAAACCCTTCCCGCTCACTGACCTCAGGCAGGCGGTTAGTCATCTCCTGCCGGAGAAGCACTAAGATGGCGACGGCAGAGCCCCGGCAAATCGTGCTCGTGGTCGATGACGTCAGTCGCAATGTGGATATTTGCGAAGAAATTTTGAGCGATCACTACGACATCATCACTGCCAGTAATGGTAAAGAGGCAATAGAGGTAGCTACCGAGGAACTACCCGACGTCATCCTGATGGACCTGATGATGCCAGTGATGGACGGCATGACCGCCATTGGTCACTTGAAGGCCGACCCTCGCACTCAGGACATCCCGGTCATCGTCATGTCCGCCATGGGAATGACAGAAGACATTGTCCAGGGGCTGGATGTCGCGGAAGACTACATCGTTAAACCCTTTGAACTCAGGGAGTTACTGGCTCGGGTGCGCTCCACCGCCCGGCTTAAACAGGCTCAGGATCAGACCCGAGAGATGAACCTGCACCTGGAAGAACTGGTTAAAAAGCGCACCAATCAGCTTCTGGAGCAGGAAAAACTCTCCATTGTCGGGCAGTTTGCCGCAGGCATTGTTCATAACCTCAGCGGTTCGCTGCAGAAAGTCATGGCCAGTCTGGAGCTGGCGCAAATGGATATTGATGAACGGGATCAATTTCTGCAAAGCGCACTAAACAGCTCCCTGGAAATGCGTGAGATTATTTCGACTATTCTCGACAAGGGCCGCAATGAACAACGCCTGGATAGAGTCGATCTGTCCCTTAATGATGTCATTATAAAAGCGTTGAGTTTCTGGGAAGCCGATCGTTACTTCAAACATGAGGTGGAAAAACGGGTCGATCTGGCCGGTGATCTGCCATTAATTAAGGTGGTCCATGCTCACTGGTCACAAAGCATCGACAACCTGATAAAAAATGCATTAGAAGCAATGCAGCAGTCTTCGCAAAAATGCCTTACTATTTCAACTCAATACGACGGGAACCTGGTGGAGCTAGCTGTAAGCGATACAGGTGCAGGCATGAGCAGGGAAACACTGGAAAACTTGTTCAATCCTTTTTATTCAACCAAAACGGAGGGCGGTGGGACCGGCCTCGGGTTAACCAGCCTGAAAGCCCTTCTGGATCCCTACGGCGTGGAGATAAAGGTTAAATCAACCCTTGGCAAGGGCAGTCGTTTCAGCCTGCTGATCAACCCGGAAAAAATTAATCTCAAGTATCCAGCCGCGACCCGATCCGCCGAACGATCAATGGCCTCAATTACCAATTGAGATGTCAACGTTAACCAGGACTAATCCGATGCGTAATAAAGCACCCCAGAAAATATTACTTGTCGATGACGATGCCCATATCACCGTTTTGTTTAAGGCGATCCTGGAAAATGATGGCTTCGATGTCATCACTGCCAGCGATGGAGCTCAGGCTCTTGCTATCGCGCTGAAGCAGTCGATTACCTGCGTGATTACGGACCTGACCATGCCTCGTCTGGACGGCTTTGGCCTCATCGAAGCACTCGCCCAGGAACTGCCAGACCTGCCGGTAATTGTGGTCACCGGTGAAGCCCACGAGGACAGCATTGACCAGGCGCTGTTTCTGAAGGCCCGCAATTTCCTGACCAAACCAATTTCAGGGGATGAACTCCGCTTCGCCGTTCATAAGGCGCTCAATGATGACACCGATGCGACCGCCCCCACCCTGCTAATGGATCCACCGGTGGATGAATCTGCAGAGGTGATGAAACCCGCAAACAAGGAGTCGAATACTAACGTCATTCAGGAGTTCCCGGATTTTGTTGGTACCAGCCCTCCGATTCAGCGGTTAAAAAAAATGATGGCGCAGGTAGCCAACACCGACTCCATCGCGATGATTCTTGGCGAATCGGGAGTGGGCAAGGACTGTCTCTTATACACATCTGACGCTGCCGACGAAGAGGATAGTGGAGAT
>CAJXVN010000051.1 GCA_913060775.1 uncultured Gammaproteobacteria bacterium
AGATGTAGAGAGGTCTCGTGGGCTCGGAGATGTGTATAAGAGACAGGTTTGAATGTTGTTGATGGAGTCTGGCAACGGCTCAACCGTTGCAGTCGTTACGGTCGTAAAGTTATTCAACACCACCGGCTCGACCAGCACCACCACTGTGAGAGCAACGACCACTAGCAATAACGATAAATTAAACCTCTTCATACAGTTATATTTCCTGCTGTCATCTGGCGAGCCGCGCCATGCCTTGAAAGACCAGGTGTTCTACCTGCCTGACCTCTGCTTGCAGATCGGGCAATAATTCTGCCGCATCACCGCCGGTAAGCAAAACCGGTGTTGCCGGCGGCAATTGCCGAAGCACCTGATCGAGTATCCCATTTACCCCACCGATAACCGACCAGCGTACACCGTTAGCCACGGCATCCGCCGTATTATTAGCATAGAGGTTATGGCCAGCCTCACCCAGCCTCTGGGGGTTATTCGTGCGCCGATAAAAACTTGTTTCAGCCAACTGCAATCCCGGGAAAATCAGACCGCCGAGATGACAGCCCTCGCCATCCACGGTATCAACGGTAATTGCCGTGCCGCAATCGACCACTACCGCCGCACCACGAATCCAATGCCACGCCTCGACAACTGCTGCCCAGCGATCAATGCCTAGCTGCTGGGGGTCGGCGTAGCCATTAGTCACGCCGTCATGGTTAGCCGTTGCTACCAGGCGTTGCAGCTGGACACCCCAACGCAGCAGGCACTGCTCCCGCAGCAGCGTGGTATAGACAGACTCGCCAACACAGCTGACAACAACCCGCTGGGGGCGACGAGGGACGAGATCCAGTAACCGGGTGACCACCGAAGTCGGTTCTTCGCCCTCTCTCAGCACTGACCAGCGGCCGTCAAGCTCATCGGCAAATGCTGCCTTTAATCGTGTATTGCCAACATCAATCAGCAGCACGGATAGAGACCTCGCCGCTATTCAGGGTCAATCGGGTCCCCTGACACTCAACAATCAATGCACCCGTTTCATCAACTCCTGTCGCCAGGGCCGGGACCTTTTCTCCGGCTCTTTCCACCTGCACGGATTTACCCGCCAGCACATCAAGCACTTGCCATCGGTCCCTGAAACCACCAAAACCCTGTGATTCAAACACTTCCAGATCGGTAAGCAGCTGGCGAATCATTCGACCACCGATCAGGTTACGCGATAGCGGTTTTCCTAACAGCTCCTGACAACTAACCCAGGGCTGGTCGATGGCCTCTTTGCTTGCGGAAACCATATTCACATTGACGCCGATGCCGATAACCGTCCAGATAACGCCATTGGCCTCTCCCCGCAAATCAATCAGGATGCCGGCCAGTTTTCGACCCCCAACCTGCAGATCGTTTGGCCATTTTAGACCAATGCCCGATACTCCCAGCGTCGACAAAACATTGGCCACCGTCACCCCTACGGCCAGACTTAGACCTGACAGATCGACAGCAGAACGCACAGGCCAGGCCAGGGAAAAACAGAGATTGGCTGCGAAAGGTGAATGCCAACCACGCCCTCGCCTGCCACGACCAGCACTCTGATACTCTGCGAAACAGGCCACCGGGCCAGTGGCCTGAGCAATTTGTTCGTCCAGCAGGTACTGATTAGTTGAGGGAATATCTCTGAACAGATACAGCGCCGAAAGCGGGCTATTTACAGCGCTCGAATTACCAGCCATCGCAGACTGAATTTCCTGCGCATCGAGAAGCTGCAACGCACCCGATGCGAGCTGATAACCAACGCCTCGCTGGTGCTCGACCTGAACCTCTATCTGTTCAAGCTTTTTCAGGGCCTTCCAGATTGCCGCTCTGGTCACCCCCAGTTGATCCGCCATCGCCTGTCCACTGTGCAGCTGACCATCGGCTAACTGGCCTAGCACTTTCCAGTGCAGCAGATCGGAACCCGGAGGGGGATTGTCGGCAATTATCATTGGCTAATTTCTTTAATTATTTGAATACACCAATGATCGTCATCGACCGGAAACCAGCGGCCTAAAACCGTCTAGAAATGGTGCCCCGGAGAGGATTCGAACCTCTGACCTTCCCCTTAGGAGGGGGACGCTCTATCCAGCTGAGCTACCGAGGCAACCCGGCTAAGCGGCTACCTGCCCTTCTGATTCTATTTTATCGTTAATCTGGCCGGATAATCAGGGTCACCTGTTCAATTTTCCGCCACACCGCCGGAAACCGCAGACAAGCGAACCACTACGCCGGCCGCCGATGCATCTTCGATCTCCGGTTGTTCGCGAGTCACGGGCAGACTTGGTACCAAATCTGCCAGTGCCTGTCGCAGTATAGCCACGGATTCGGCCACCGCCTGATTGCCCAGTCCTGCCCGTAACGCCGTCAAACAATCTTCAATCGCAACCCGATCATATCGTGTGCCCGCCGCCCGCAAAATTTTTCCATGGGCTGTACCGACCGGCGTCTCGTCCGGATAAAACAGGGACTCATGCATTTTTTCACCGGGGCGCAGCCCGGTAAATTCAATTGCAATTTCTTCTTCGGGTACAAAACCTGCGAGGCGGATCATCTGCCTGGCAAGATCGATAATCTTCACGGCGGCTCCCATTTGCAGCACATAAATCTGGCCACCCTCACCCTGGGCACCGGCCTGCAATACCAGGCTGGCCGCTTCCGGAATAGTCATAAAAAAACGCGTCATTTCGGCATCGGTCACGGTTACCGGGCCACCGGCGGCTATCTGCTGTCGAAACAGCGGCACCACGGATCCAGCAGAGCCCAGCACATTACCAAATCGCGTGGTGATCACCTCTGTTTTCACCGCGCTCTCCTGCGCAGTCTGACAAATCAACTCCGCCACCCGTTTGGTAGCCCCCATGACATTGCCAGGGCTTACGGCTTTATCAGTAGAGACCAGCACGAACCGCTCACTGCTATGCCGCAATGCCGCCTGCAAAACATTCCAGGTACCCAGCACGTTATTAGCTACCGCCTGTGCCTCATTCGTCTCCAGCAGAGGCACATGCTTATAGGCAGCGGCATGAAAAACCACCTGCGGTTGATAATTTAAAAAAAGCTTTTCAAGGTATTCGGTATCACGAACATCGCCGAGTTGCGGCAGCCATTGCTGCGGTTTCGACACCCCGCTCATTATTTCTCGATCAATTTGATAGAGATTAAATTCGCCATTATCAAGCGCTACCAGCGTTGCGGGAGAGAACCGTAGAATCTGTCGACAAAGCTCACTACCAATTGAGCCACCGGCCCCAGTCACCAGAACTCGTTTACCCTGCAGAAAGCTCTGCAACATCCCCTCATCCAGCACCACCTGATCACGGCCAAGCAAATCCTCAATCTCTACCGATCGCAACCGGGCGCCAAGATCCGCAGCGTCATGCAGGTCATCCACAGAAGGCAAGGTTTTACACGGCAGCTGCGCCTGATCACAGAATGCAATGACGGCCTGGCGCACCATATGCGGGGCACCCGGCATAGCTAACAGAACCAAATCTGCCTGCGTTTTGTCAGCAATCTTCGGCAAATTTCTAATGCGGCCCATCACCCGCACATTATGAATCTCGCTGCCCTGCTTATAGCCATCATCATCCAGCAGCCCCACTGGCAGATACTGCTTCCCCCGCAGCAAATCACGCACCAGAAGCTCCCCCGCTGTACCGGCTCCTACAATCAATGCACGGGGCTGCTCGCCACCCGACAAACCCAGTCGATGATCCTTAAACCAGCGATATAGCAACCGCGGCACGGACAACCCAAGCGCTAAAAAGAGCGGATAGAGCACCAGCACCGTGCGCGGAACACCCTCGAGTCGATTAAACGCCAGAGCACCAAACACTGCAAATGCCGCACCCACCACTACTGATTTTAAAATGCGCACCAGATCTGGCACCGAGGCAAAACGCCAGACCCCTCGGTACAAGCCAAACACCCAGAAAGAAATGCTATGACTGACAAGCGCAACCGGCACTAAATAGCGCAGGTCATAACTCATTTCCGGCACACGCCACTCAAGATTAAAACGCGCGGCGTAGGCAATCAGGATTGCAGGCGCTATCCACAGAGCATCATGAACAAAAGCCAGCAATCGGGCCCAGCGCCCTCTGGAACGTGACATCTAAGTTCTCTTTTTTAGCATCTAACCAGCAATTTAACGCCCCAGGTGAAACACCCTGAAGCAGCAGGACACTCACCGCAACCGACCCCGCGGGTCACGAGCCCGGCGCCTGCCAATCGCAAAGTCGTGTTACCCATTACTTCGGTATCGCACCGCAAAACCGGCAGGCCACCGAATTGATTTAATCTCAAAAACCTGCATATCGGAAAATTTGAAATTCTGTGACCGAATCCGACAGAACAACAAGGATGCTTCCTAAAACAACTAGCCAAAACAGGTACTGCGAAACGAATCTGAGCATACTGCTGAATCTCTTTGTCTCGTTATTTAAGAAGTACCACGCGTAGTATACTGCGTAGCCGCATTCAACTTACCGGACTATGGCAATGAAAGTTCTCGGAATATCAGGTTCGCTAAGAAACGCCCGTTACGGCGCGGGTAGCGAGCAACTCGCTCAGGAACTTCAAAATCTGAGCTCGGAAACTGCATTAACCGAATTCTTACAGAGTCAGACCCGGATGTGCGTCGAGGACGTCATCAGCGCTGGCCTGAATGACGATATTCCTTTCGACCAGGTGTATGAAAACCTGCAAAGCCGCAGCGGTGACAAGGGACTGTCAAATTCCGAGGCAGCCCTGGCCGCGGGCTTGTGGGGCGCGATACAGGAAGGAGCCGATATAGAACATGTCGGCCTGGCGCCCTATTTCCCGATGAACGGTAAAAAACGACATCTCAAACAGCTAAAAAAAATCATCATGGAAAGCGATGCCTTCCTGGTGTCCGGGCCCGTTTACTTCGGTGACCGGGGTTCCCTGATACAGGCCTTTATCGAGTTCATCAGTAACGATTCAGACCTCAAAGCCCACTGCTTTGGCAAGGTCTATGCCGGGATTGCTGTTGGTGCCAAACGTAACGGTGGCCAGGAAACTCAGCTCATCTATCAGCTCATTGATATGTGCAATCTAAACATGCTCGCCGTCGGCAACTCCCACAAAACCAGCGCCCAGTACGGCGGGACAGTTATGGCAGGAGATGTGGGTACTGCATGGAGTGATCAGTACGGGCTGGAGACTTCGATTGGCACCGGTAAACGCCTCGCACAGGTCGCACTTTCACGGGAGGCCTGCCAGTCCCTGTCACTTAAGGACCGAGCAAAAATCGGGATCTGGCTGGTTCAGGACTCCAGCGACCACCGGGGCCTGGCCAAAATTAATGAATGGATCGACGAACACGGCCGGAACGACGTTGACTATCAGGTGCTTGACCTAACTCATCAGGAGATTTATCGCTGCATCGCCTGCGATCTCTGCCCAACCCACCACGCTCCCGCTGATGAATACGCCTGTATTATCAAAACAGGGAAGGACTTTTTTGTCCGCCATCATGCTGATCTGGTCAGCGTGGATGCGATACTACTGGCCGCCTACAGCCCTATTGACAGGCAGGATGTCACCTCTGTTTATCAGCAATTTATGGAGCGATCGCGTTATCTGCGTCGAGGCAACTATTTGTTAGGTGACCGGCTTGTGGCGCCCCTGGTTATCACCGAACTCAATGCCAACCAGAATTTGCACATACGGATGCTCACTTCGTTAATCCGTCATCACACCATCGTTCATCATCCCCTGATCGCGGTAGAGAACGAAGGCGAAATCATTAACGAAAGTTTTTTGCTCGATCAACTCGATAACTTTGCCCGCGAAGCCATTGAAATAACCAAATCGCGGTTGTCACGCGATCCTCAACATAGCGACACCTGGTACAACCCCATCGGTTACCTGATATCCAATGAACGCAATCAGGAAGATCGCCGCCAGGGCGTGCTGACCAAAGTATTCGACGAACACCAGGTTGTCTTGACGAAGGAAAAATCTCGACGAATTGCCGCTAAATAGCCCTCTCACTGAACCACTCAGGGTTCAGAACCCCTGGCAATTCACCGGCCAATAAAACCGATGCCTCAGCGTCATATCTCCATAAAAGTGATCGAAAATGTCTGATACTTCTCTACGGGTTGCCGCTTTAATTGAAAACGAGTTCGGCCTGTACGACCTCTCCCCTCAACAGCCCATATTCTCAGCCGGCCTGCTTGATTCGATGGATGTGCTGCGGCTGATCGTAGCCCTTGAAAAAAATTTCTCCATCAAAATACCTGCGTTCGAAGTTTCCCTCGAAACATTCGATACGCTTGAAACAATCGAAAATTTACTGACTAGCAAGCTACCTTAAGCCCGGCTACCTGCTAGCTGAGTCACGCCAAGCGCAGAGCAAAAAACCATGCATGCCAGAATCACCCCGGGCGGGCTTGCAATCATCAGCATCCTCGCCGCCTGCCTAGTCGCGCTGCTACTACGAGGACAGTCTGACATCCCCGTTTCTGGTGTGCCTGCTGCTGGGTCACTCGATCTTGCACCGGGGGAAATCCATCAAATAACTATTGATGTTGGCGCGGTAACTCCAAAACTTCGTTTACGGGCGCAGTCAACAGGCTCAGCCACTTTCACCATCGGAGAGGAGCAGCAGACCTGTCAGGCTGACGAATGTCTGCTGATTTTCAATCCGGTAACCAGTGAGACCACGGTAGTAGTGATGATCTCGGCGGAAACCGCGACATCCATCACCGATATAGGAGTAAGTCTTGTCCATTATCGGCTAAATACCACCCTCGGCGATTTCACGCCCGACCAATGGGGCATCATTTTGGCCCTGCTGGTCGGAGCGATAGCCATCAATACCTTATTTACTGCATACCAACGAGCCATGCAGTGGTTGATCTGCCTATTGACTATCGCTTTTTTGCTCGCCAACGATGCAGTTTTCACGATAAGTCTGGTTGCGTATCTCTCAATTATTTTTCTGCTAAGAAACCTCGTCACACCGGCTAGAAACGGCTATCTCATTTCCGCACTATTGACGACGTCGATCGCTTTTCTACTGCTTTTCAAATATGCCAATCAGGTTGTCTGGGAAATATTCGCCAATCCGGGAGGCTTGAACCTGCTGATGCCGGTGGGGATTTCATATTTTGTTATCCGTATTCTCGACACTCAGCTCCGATGGTACCGCCGCGAAGCGACTGATATAACTTTTCGTGAATTCTTACTATTCATCATTTTCCCAGGCACCTTAATTGCCGGTCCCATAGAGGACATTCGTCATTTCTACAGCAATCGAATTGCGCGCCTGACAAGTAATGACTTTGCCTACGGCCTGGCAAGAATTCTTGTGGGCATCTTCAAGAAAATTGTTATTGCTGATGCGTTTTTACTGACCTTTTTACAGGGCACGCGATCAATCAATTTTTTTGGTCAACCCCTCTCGGTAGCTGCGGATACGCTAGCAACTCTGCCAATGACAGCCCAGGGACCGGAAATATTTATATTTGCATTTGTCGGCCTGACATACGCCTATGTCGATTTTTCAGCCTACTCAGATATGGCCATCGGCGTATCGCGGCTGTTTGGTTACCGTATCAGAGAAAATTTTAATTTCCCGCTGCTGGCCCCCAACCTTCGAGAATACTGGAAGCGCTGGCACATATCCCTCTCAGACTGGTCATTCCGCAACATCTATTTCCCTGCACTGATAAAGAGCCAGAGTTCCTACCTGCCTCTTTACCTGACCATGTTAACCATTGGCATGTGGCACGCTTTCTCGCTCTCCTGGTTCACCTGGGCGTTACATCATGCAACTGGAATGAGCTTGGTCGGAGCCTGCCAGAAGCACTTTAAGATTTCAGCGCTTTGGCTAACATTGCTACGCCCAGTGCGAACGGCACTCACCCTGGTCTATGTATCCCTGGGCTTTATTTTCGTCTACTTCAGTGATTACGGTATCGCGGTAACACTCTACTGGCGTTATTTGCAGTGGCTATTCAGCTGGGCCGGATTAAGCTGAATGAAGGCAGGACTCGAATGAACCGAATGCTGGCCTGGTGGGCGAAATGGAGCGCTGACAAAGGGATTACAACCCCCCTGTTAGCACCAATGCTAGCCGCTGTCCTCACCCTTCTTTTATTGATTCCAGTGACACGAATCATCATTGCTCAGAATCTTCCGCTAACAGTAAAGTGGAAAGATGATATGCGCGCTTATATGTCGATGCGGCTGGTTACACCGGCAGATCATCGACCGGCTGTTTACAACCTCGGAGGATCCGGGCTGTTAAGGGCGATTGAAGAAGATACGACCCTTGAGCAGCAGTTTGAGGACCGGTTTCAGTTCTACAACCTGACCACTCCCAGTCAATCTAATGTTGAGAGCCTGGCATTACTCAAATCGATCGATCTGCGCGAAGGCGACCTGGTCGTAATGCATATCAACATTTCTCGGATCAACAACCTACGACCTTTAAAACACTGGATATGCGACCCTTATTTCTACACCCTCCACCCAGGAGATCTGATTGCCATCCTTAACGATCTCGGACTCAACGCCGAAATTAACCCGCTCTGTCACGTGACCTGGCTGTCACGCCAGAAGTTACTAAAAACGATGATTAAAAATTACCGTCTTGGCGAGCAGGCCCCCCAGTACACCGGTATTTATCCTTTACCGCAGGATCGCGACCCCGTTGCACTCGAAAAATTGAGAGCAACCAGACTGGCCAAACAGGCCGATCCTTCATTCGACGAAAGCTGGCTGGTACTGCATCGGGATAAGGCGCGGAAAAACATCGAACTACTCCGCCAAATGCATGACTATGCAACCGCCATTGGGGCGAAATTTGTATTAGTGGATCCGCCAATGAACCGCGACTGGTTTTTGCGCTACCACGGCAAATGGTTTCCTTTTGAGGAGGAATACCAGGCGCTTTTCAAACCTCTCGTAAACGCCGGGGTCGATTATCGTGATCTGCGTAACTTACCTGATTACCATTTTGATGATTTCTATGACCAGACCCATATGCTTGAACATGCTCGCCGCAAATTCTGGCCGCTCTATCAAGCATTAGTAACCGAGAAACTAACCGACTATAACCATCCATGAACATCGCCCAAAAATTGCTGACTACCATCCGGTTTCAGCATGGAATGGAAAATTGTTTATATCAGTCCTCCACCGGCACTGAAGTTACGGGCGCAGCGTTTCTAGAGCGCATACTCCGACGCCAGAAAGACCTTGCAGATTCAATTTCCGTCGATGAAATGGTCGTCATCACGTCAGGCCGGGGGCTGGACTTTTTTATCGACCTTTTTACCGTATGGACCCTGGGTGCCGTTGCTGTCCCCTACTCCCCGGAAGATGGCCCCGACCACCTCAAAGACATCAAACGGATCTCAGGTGCACATCAATGCCTCGATCAGCACTTAACTACGCCGTCCGTTTCCCTTCCGGCCACCCCGGATGAAATCAGCTTTATTGAACATGAACCCGACCAGCCATGTGCCGTACTCTTCACCTCAGGCTCCACAGGCACACCGAAGGGAGTGGTTCTCTCCCAGAAGTCGCTACTCAACAATGCCGTCGCCACTCATGCTGTCACCCAGCTCGATCGGGAAAGGCTATTTGTAAATGTCCCCTTTCATTTCACCAGTGCCATTTGCCATTTTTTATCGGTCTGTCTGTCCAGCTCTACTTTTATTGGTTCAGAAAAAAAACTAATTTATGCCGACTTCGTGGACCGTTTTATTGAATCGGACGCCACAGCCCTTGGCGGCGCGCCGGTCCAGATCCGCTGGTTAACCGACGCCACTCAGGCCAACGCACTAAAAATCAACAAGGCTTTACGATTTTGCTTCTCCTCTGGCGACCATCTGTCCCCCGATGTTGCCGCCAAATTTTGCGATACTTACCCGGGAGCTCGGCTGTACCCAGCCTACGGGCTTACCGAGCTCGGTGGTCGCTTTTGCATCCATCAACCGGGCCAGCCATCCGTCCATCCAGGCAGTGTTGGCAAACCCATCCCGGGACTGAACGTAGAAATTTTCGACCTGGACTCGCGGTCGCTACTACCATCCGGTGAAGAAGGGATGATAGTAGCGTCAGGAGAGCTGATTGCTAACGGTTATCTCAACAACCCTGGCGAAACCAGGGCGACCTTTCGCAATGGCAAGTTATACACGGGCGATCTGGGCTTCCTGGACGAAAATGGCTTCCTCTACGTTGTCGGCCGCGCCGACGACGTATTCAAGGTCAACGGCAAAAAGGTCTCCTCGCGGAAAATCGAAGCCGAACTCATGCATAGCCGGTATTTTTTAGACGTTGCTGTGGTTGGTTACGACCTGCCAGTATTCAGCACGGTACCTATCGCTTGCGTGGTAGCCTCTCCCGAACGTGAATTTCACCGCGGATTAGTATTGAAGCACCTGCGATCAGCATTACCTAACAGCCACATACCGCATGACTTTATACTGGTCGATGAAATTCCCCGAACCGGTTCCGGCAAACTAAAACGTGCGGCACTCAAAGCGCTTATCCAGTCCAGGGAAATTCGCTAATCGAAGCGCGAGCTACCCATCATTTTTTGTTGGTGAGCCGCGGCCGGCAACGAAATGGCCTCCAGTCCACCATCGCCTCGGCTATTTAATATTATTAGAGAATAGTTACCCCGACAGTTTCCTTAATCAAACACAACCGCAGACACCTCATTCAGATAACCGCTATGCCTGACGAGATCACCCTCACACCATTAAAATTATTTCTCCAGAAAAACTGGAGAATCTTTGTATTCATCACTGCTATTTGTCTTGGCTTATCTTCAATAATTGCGTTCCAGATAGAACCCACTTACAACCAGACATCGATTGTTGAAATTGGTCAATATTACGAATCTTTACCCAATGACCAGGCCAGATTAGCAACCATTGAGTCATCGGACCTAGCTGCCACGAAATTAAAATTAATCTACGAACCTATCGCCCGACAGGCCCTGCCGGAAAAAGCCAGCCTGGCAATAGATGTTAATTATAAGAATGTGGAGAATGTTCTCCACATTTCCTCACGCGGACCGAATACCGATAAACCAGTAATCGTGACGTTGCACGATCATATTATTAGCCAGCTTATCAAGGACCAACAGCATTTTCTCTCGACAAAGAATGAGGAATTAAACCTTGAAATAGCCTCTATTGAAATTCTTCACAAGAACAAATTAAAACCTGAAAATCTTAACAACCTGTTGTCGGAAACAGCTAATGAGCTAGATGACACGACCGCTAAAATTGCAGACCTAAAATTATCAGCGGACGCTAGAATCATTGAATCTAAGGCATTAATTGACAGCATTAACACTAAATTAAGTTACCTGGAAAACCAAAAGAAACTCATTGAGGAGGGGAGAAACCTAATTCCTCAAAATAAACTAACATTAGAAAACCAAATCGATAACCTAAGATCAGAAATTACCGAGCTGAAATCCCGTTACAACCAGCTGACAGGATCCTCAAATAAAAACAACGATCCTGCAACATTACTTCTGATCAAAACACAAATGTTAGAAATAGAAAAAACACTTCAGGAAAAAGAGCTTTATTTTCTGCAATTTGAAAACGACAAATCATTGGCATTCGCCGAGCAAGAATCTCAATATATTAACAATGAAACCAGATTAACCAACCAACACCGCAAAGTATCCAACGAGATAAAAAGCATAAAAGCTGAAAATGATATTAAGCTATTAAATTACAAAAACAGATTGGACAGACTTCGCACCCGGGAAAGCTACCTGAAATCTAGTCACGACCTGGAAATTAGCCAGCTATTAAACAAAATCAGCGCGCTGAAATTTTATTTAAATCACAACACGCCAACAAAAGTGATTTATACCAGCGAATTCCAACAATCAAATATAGCTAAAAAACTTTATATTCTCGCCAGCGGCGTAATTTTTGGGATCATGCTTTCTTTCTTTTTTTCAGTTGTTCGAAATTAACCAGACCTGTCCGCCAGGCCCGATAAGTTACTCAGGAAAACAACGAATGGCTTCTAATATTTTTTTGGGCCGAGATTTTAAAGCCGAAAGATATGCCATTTATGCGCTCCGCGGGTTAATAAGGATAATCACCTACCCGCTCCAGTTTGGTGGCAACACGCGGTTAAAACACAAAGTCAGGCTGGCCATTCTTAAACTGCAAAACTCGCTTCCTATCGAAATGACAGCGTGCAAAGGGGATGTAGTGATGCAGATTGGCACACCCCGGCCGCGCACCATTGAGCGATTTAGAAAGGCAGTGGGTGATACGGGCACGGTGGTAGTACTCGAAGCGGAGCCCGAAAATTTTGCCCGGCTTAATCAGTGGTGTGAACAGCAGGGTTACCAAAATGTGGTCCTCGTTGAAGCGGCGGCCTGGAGTAAATCTGGCCGCGGAACGCTATCGTTAAGTCCTTTTAGTGGAGATCATAAAGTTGCCTTAACCAATGTCTCAGTCGACAACGATCGCCGCTCCGGAAACGCCGAAATGGCCGAGATTGACTGTCAGTTTCTAACGATCGACGAAGTCATGTCTGCCAACAAAATCCCTCGGCTCAATTACCTGTCTGTCACCGTAAACGGAGGGGAATTAGAAGTATTAAAAGGGGCCACTGAGACATTGAGCGCAATGAACGTTCGGGTTTATGCGAAAGGGCATGCCTTACTCGACAATGGCGAGGCGATAAATGTGCCGATTCGTCACTTCCTGTCGTCGCTGGGCTACAACACGATCAGGACTCGCGGAGAACCTTCTTCCACCCTCGATCCCGCCTGGCGCTGGCGCGCGGGGGACGTATACGCCTGGAAAAACACGGGCAGCTAGTAGATTTATGTCTAAATTTAGATTTCAAAAGCGAGCCAGGCCAAACGCCGGGGTACGATGATCAGTCTAGTAGAATCCCTGATAACACCGGTTCACTTTCTTCTGTTAGCAATCTCTCCGTTGGTCCTTTTATCGCTCTGTATTCAACAGCCAGTCGGCGTCATACAGAAGCGTAACCTCGATATATTCTCGCCAGTTTTTTTAGTCGGCGGGGCGCTTTTCCTGGGGACCACTCTACGGACTTTTTTCCTGGTATTTGACGATCCCGAGCCGGAGAAAATACAGCGATTAATGGGCAACCACCTGCCGGAAGAAATACTCCTCCCCGGGTTAATCGCAATCAATCTAGGACTGGCAGCCTGGACGCTAGGTTACTTATTGGTCCGCCACTCGAAAGCTCCTGACCAGAGACGCCTGTTGGCCATCTCAACCAGTCACTACTTCTTAGCAATGTCATTATCGCTATTAGTCGGAGTGACGCTGGTCGCCCTCTACCTTCGACACGTCGATTTTTTTGACGACATCAGCAACCTTGGTTTTTCCGCGAAACGATTCGTCGAAATCGAGGGCATAGCATCCACTGCCGGCCATCTTAGAATTGGAGGAGACCTGCTATCGGGGCTTGCCATCATTCAGGCGTGTTATTTTTACGTCATTGACCGCCGCAAACGCCAGGCCTGCTTACTGGTATTCATTATTCTACTTGCGGTTATTACTCCGGTTATCGCCAGCGTACGCGGTGAGCTGGTCTATCTCGCCTTTAGCATCATCATTATCCGGCATTACGGTTACAAAAAAATTCCAGTCTCTACGATATTTCTGGTCTTACTATTATCCTTTTTATTACTGGGCTTTATGGAGACCATCAGGCAACGAACCAACACAGTTGACGAGGAGGTTTCATTCACTCCCGGCCAGGTTATCGATACCGTAATTTACACTCCCCATTTTATAGGCATTGGCAAAACCTCTTCGGTTATCGCCAAAGTGCCAGAGCAGGTCGATTATTTATATGGGAAGAGTTACGCAATGACATTAATTGCGCCGATTCCCAGGGTGTTATGGAAAGACAAACCAATAGTAAGGGTCGGCAAATTTGTCGGAAAAAAAATCTATGAAAGGCAGAATAAATCGGGCGTCCCCCCCGGCCTGATCGGCGAAGCATTTCTTAATTATGGCTGGCCAGGAGTGATTGTTATCGCATTTATATTTGGCGGAATATCGAAACTGGCTTATGTGGCACTAATCGTCAAACGGCAGCCAGGCGACGTTTTACGCCTCGGACTTTACTCAATCATTGCAATAACAATCATCGACATTCTCGTTACCGACTTCACTGGAAACGTGATGCGCATGACCCGATATGTGGTGCCATTTTTATTATTTATGTGGCTGGTGGGACGACACAAGCTGACGGGCAATAACAATGCGCCCTCCTATAGTGGCGCATCATAAGCCAGTGCACTATTCCACCGCAGGCCGAGTACTACCATCATTCTGGTTGTAGCCGTTCCAGTTCACCCGAATCCAGGATTTGTGCTGCAGATTGTCGATCAGGTCTTCCACCACTTCAATTCGCCCTCCATCCTGGGGATAACTATCCAGACCGATAACCAGTTCATCCCTGCCGTCGCCATCCAGATCCCCACAGGCCGGGAAAGTGACGCCCTGCTCTGCGTAATAACCAGGAAAACCGGAATGCAGCCACCCGCCCGCGGCGGGCGTACCCGGGGCACCGGTAAAGCCAGGACTATCCAGC
>CAJXVN010000052.1 GCA_913060775.1 uncultured Gammaproteobacteria bacterium
CTATCCTCTTCGTCGGCAGCGTCAGATGTGTATAAGAGACAGCGCTCAGTCCAAAGCTATTCGGGTAATAGGCGCGGACCACCGCTCCCACCGCAATTTCTTTCGTCTGGCCGGTACTATCCACCATGATCAGGGTATCGCGATTAACCGCCCGGTAAAGCTCCCCGAGACGCCCTTCCAGGGCCTGATATTCGCTATCCAACACGGCTCGCTCCGCGGCGATCGCTTTCTTCGCGGCTTCCGTTAGCTGCTGTTCAAGCTCCAGCCGACGCTCGCGCAGGCGTAACCGCTCGATGTCATAGTTAATTCGAGCCATCGCTTCACCTTCGATCTGGTGAATCTGCTGGCGAATTTTCAATGCCCGCGCAATGCTCTGCGCCATCATTCGCCGAGGCTCAGCCGCATCCGCCCGGTCAGCACCCTCACCCTGCACCACGGATTGCAAAAAGCCGTAAAAATTACCCCACTCCTGGCGCTCAATGACCAGTAAATCCGTAGGATAGTCGGTAGTGACGATGTTGCCACTTAAGACCCAACGAAAATCTAGACCAAAGCGTTCCCGGTTGCCGATTTTCAGTAACTGGCGCTCCTGGGTCTGTGCACCGCTGCTGGCAACATCGGGGGCCAGCCACTCGCCGGACTGAGTCACCCGCTCGGTGCTGACGGTTTCCCGGTCCCTCACCTCCCCGATCAACGTCACGGTCTGATCGGCTCCCTGACGGTATTCGAGCTGAGCCACCGGCTTAGGCCAGAAATGGGACAGCCCATTCACCGCAATCAGCAGGAACAGGCCGATCACAATGATGATGCTGCTACTGACCGCGGCACCGGACAACCAGATGGCCGCTTCACCACTGTGGAACCAGTTTTTTGCGCTAGTTTTCATGGCACTCACAATGAACTGTAGCGTTCGCGTAGCCGTTGCCTGACCAGCTCCGCCACCGTGTTAAACAGAAAAGTCAGCATAAATAGCACCATGGCGGCCAGAAACAGCACTCGAAAATGGGTGCTACCGACCTCTGATTCGGGCATTTCTACCGCGATATTGGCTGACAGGGTGCGCATGCCGGAAAAAATATTCAGATCCATCAAGGGCGTGTTTCCGGTGGCCATCAGCACGATCATGGTTTCACCGACCGCACGACCGAGACCAATCATCACAGCGGAAAAAATCCCCGGACTGGCCGTCAGTATCACCACTCGACTGAGGGTCTGCCAGCTCGTCGCACCCAGCGCCAACGACCCCTGAGTGAGGTGTTTGGGCACACTAAAAATGGCGTCTTCGGCCATCGAAAAAATGGTAGGAATGACCGCTACACCCATGGCAATACCCACCACCAGTGAATTTCGCTGATCAAAGTCCAGTCCCAGTTCATCGGTTACCCAGACACGCATATCCCCGCCGAACAGCATGCTTTCAACCAGCCCGCCGGCGGAAAAACAGATCCACCCGACCAGCAGCAGGTAGGGGATTAGAAACAGCCCCTCCAGCCCTTCTGGCACCGCGGCTTTGGCTGACCGCGGCAGGCGAAAGTAGATGAACGATGCCACTATCACTGCCAGCGGAGCAACCACCAGTAGACTAAAAAACCCGGCTAGATTCGCCTCCAGCACCGGTGCCAGCCAGAGCCCGGCAAGAAAGCCAATAATGACCGTGGGCAATGCTCCCATGTTTTCGATCACCGGTTTAACCAGGCCGCGCATACGCGGATGCATGAAGTAGCCGGTATAGACAGCGCCAAATATTGCCAGTGGCGCGGCAAACAACATGGCGTAAAACGCAGCCTTAACCGTGCCAAATACCAGCGGGGTCAGACTAAACTTGGGTTCAAAATCATTGGTCGCCGCCGACGATTGCCAGACATAATCCGGTTCCGGGTAGCTCTCATACCAGACCTCATCCCACAGGGACGACCAGGAAACCTCCGGGTGTTCGTTTTCCACCCGCCAGTACGCCTGACCCTCTGAGTCGGAATCGACGAGCATGAAATTGGCTCGCGGCGCCAGGGCGAGTCGTTTGGACCCGGCGTCTACCTGCATTTCCAACACCTGACGTTGAGCAGTGGTGTTGTACAGCCCCAATGCGCCATCCTCCGCAAGCGCGGCAAAGCCTTTGCGGCGCTGCTCGGCGACCAGCTGCCGGATCGGCGCCCCGCCGGTGAGTGGTTTGAAACCACGCACCCGTTGCAGGATCAACCGGTTATCAGCATCGCGGGTGGGAAACCACTGATGCACCTGCCCAAGACTATCGCCCACCAGAAAAGAGTAGGTTCCGGAGACAAACTCCATCACCGTTAGCTGCGCATTTGGAGCGACTACCTGGCGGGTTTCCAGCAGCTGGACGCCGGCATCATTAAGGGCATAAAACTCGACATTACCGTCACATAACGCCAGATAGACCAGCCGCTGTACCCGATCCATCAGCAATCGGCAGACATTCCCCTGAACCTTTCCCAGATAATCAACCACCGGCTCTGGCGTAGTTTCCTCCTCGAGCCCCAGAAAGGACTCTTCCGCCACGAAGCGCACACGGAGCAACTCACCCTGATCAGTCGCGGCGAGAATGGTGGTCTCCTCGTCTTCCCGCTGAATGGCTACCTGCGCGACTGATCCCTGCGCCGCTAAATCGATGGGTAGGTCACCATAAGGATATTTGATTACCGGCGTGAGAGAGCGAACAGCACCGTCAAAACTGACCCGGAAATGATAGGAAAGCACCAGCACGCCCCCCCGGTCCAGCGCCAGGGCCAGCAGCGTCTGATCCGGATCGGCGCCGGCCACACTGGCCACAGTCGACCCGGTCGGAATCGGCGCCTGGACTGTTCGAATTACGGCTCCATCGGCCGTCGAAAAAAACTGTAACTGGCCCGAGCTCAGGATTCGCAGCCCGAACTCGCCCTGCTCTTCCACCGCCAGATAGAGGGTGTCACTTTTGGCCGGCGCCGCTTCGGAGTAGCTCGCCAACAGGTGGGCATCGGCAGGGCGGAACAGCGGCACAATTTCGTAAAGCAGGTAGAAGAAAATGAGCGCTACCGATGCAATAACACCGACGCCACCGATCGACACGAGGCGAGTCGCCCAGCGATCAATAAACAGCCGCCATTGAAGGTTATTTTTCATTTAGGTGGTCAGATTCCGATGGGACCCGAGTAATGTTCAGGATCGTCGCTACCGAAAATGGTCAATGCCAAAACGGTACCCTCGCCATTCTAGCAAGGGGCAGGACTGATCCAGCAGTGACGAGGCAGTCAATTTAAACGCTCCAGCCCCTCGCCGCGATAAAGCGCGGCGAGGGGCTGGAGAACTAGCTATTTCCTGTTATTCGACAGGGTTTTCTCGCCGCCGCCGTTAGTTAAGTTTTTCCAGCTCCTGCGCGGCCACTGCGGCAGGCATCGGGATGTAGCCGTCTTTTACCACCACCTGTTGCCCCGCTTTAGATAGCACCAGTCGCAGGAACTCGCCCTCAAGCGGAGAGAGGGGCTTGTTCGGCGCTTTATTAACGTAGACGTAGAGAAAGCGGGCCAGGGGATAACTACCGTTGATGGCGTTAGCCGGCGTCGCGCCCACATAGTTGCCGCCCGGTTTTTTGGTCAGCGGAATCGCCTTTACACCGGAAGTTTTGTAGCCAATCCCGGAATAGCCAATCGCGTTTAACGACGTTGATACCGACTGGACTACCGAGGCAGAGCCCGGCTGCTCGTTGACCGTGGATTTGAAATCACCCTTGCAGAGGCCCTTTTTCTTGAAATAACCATAGGTGCCGGATACCGAATTACGACCAAACACCTGAATAAACTGGTCTTTTAACCCACCGGTGACACCGACCTGACCCCATTGGCGAATATCTTCTGCGGCGCCACACTTGCGGGTGGTGGAAAAAATTGCATCGACCTGCGCGATGCTCATCCCCTCGACCGGATTGTCTTTATGTGCATAGACCGCCAGCGCGTCGATGGCGACCCGAATCGCGGTTGGCTTGTAATTAAATTTACTTTCGAAGGCCTCTAGCTCCTTGTCTTTCATTTTGCGGCTCATGGGCCCGATATTGGACGTACCTTCAGTCAATGCTGGCGGGGCGGTGGAAGAACCCGCTGCCTGAATCTGAATATTCACGTTGGGGTATTCACGTTTGAACTCTTCGGCCCAGAGGGTCATCAGATTGGCGAGCGTGTCCGACCCCACGCTAGACAGATTGCCCGAAACTCCACTGGCTTTCTGGTAGACGGTTAAGTTGCTATCCACCTCAAGCGCCAGTGACGGCCCCGACAGAGTAAGCGCCAGCCCGGTGGCGGCGAGATTGGTGATTAACTTCATGGGGGTAACTCCCGTAATTTTAAGATGCGTCCTGATGGCGGCGCATTTTGAGGCGTTGGCGTGACAGCTCTGTTACGGAAATATTAAGTTTTTATGACAGTGCACCAGCACATCAGCACATCAGCCCAGCAGCCCAGCAGCCCAGCAATAATCAGAGCCAACCACCAGCAAAATAAGATGAACTCATACAGATAAAACCCCTGGGGTAACCAGCACCACAGCGACCACCCCAAGGGAAACTTCCGCCCCGTCACTCACCAACCCCGTGTTACGAGTAAAGGTTGCAAATACGATAGTAATACTATTAATATCGCTGCCTTTGTTGCCCGCTGGATAGCTGCGCATGAAAAATCTGAATCTACATATCGAGATTAGCCCGGAGCTCTACTCCAAAAACCCCGATTCTTCTGACCTGGGGAGGAAGATCATTTCGAAGAGCATCGAACTAATTGATGAACTGGGTTTCGAGGGGTTTACGTTTAAGAAGCTGGGCATCGCTATCAACTCGCCAGAAAGCTCGATCTATCGATATTTTGAAAGCAAACATGCGTTGCTGGTTTATCTGACCAGCTGGTACTGGACCTGGACGGAATACCGTCTGGTTTTTGCGATGTCCAACGTAGATTCCCCGGAGGAGAGGCTGAGGAAGGCGCTCGAAATTCTCACTCAGCCCGTCACTATCGATAACTCTGTTTCTCACGTTAACGAGGTTTTGCTGAGCGAAATTGTCTTCTCCGAGTCCTTGAAGTCCTACCACACCACCAAAGTCGATGAAGAAAACAAACGAGGAGCCTTTAACAGTTACAAAGCAGCGGTCAGGCGGGTCAGCGACATCGTGTTGGAGGTCTCGCCAGACTGCAAACAACCGCACATGCTGATTTCTACGGTGATAGAAGGCGCTCACCAGCAGAAATACTTTGCCGAGCATCTGCCGTCTCTAACCGATCAAACGGATGAAAAAAACAGCATCACGACTTTTTACACCGACCTTGTGTTTCGTTTCCTGGAAACTTGATCGGCCTGCTCAGTTCTACTGAGCTAACCGGATAGTTTTCCCCATTTAAATACCTGCAACTGAGCAGCCATTAAATAAGTAAGGCAACCATAAAAAATGAAAAATTATTTTGATTTCAGCCATTTTAAAGGCGACCTTTTTGGCGGAATAACTGCCGGTATCGTGGCCCTACCGCTGGCATTAGCTTTCGGGGTGAGCTCCGGGCTGGGTCCTTCCGCGGGTCTGTACGGCGCGATTTTTATCGGTTTTTTCGCCGCATTGTTTGGCGGCACTAATACTCAAATTTCTGGCCCCACCGCACCGATGACTGCCATCAGTATGGTCGTCATCGCTGGAATCGTTGCTACTTTTGAAGGTGATGCCAGCAAGGCTTTGCCAGCCATTTTGACGGTGTTTTTACTGGCTGGCCTGATGCAGGTCGGGCTCGGTTTCTTGGGTTTGGGTAACTACATCCGCTATATCCCCTACCCGGTCGTCTCCGGATTCATGACCGCTATTGGGGTAATTATTATCGTTACCCAAATTCTGCCTGCAGTTGGTTATTACCCCAAAGAAGACATGGATTATGTCGAGCAATTTAAACCGATAGCCGAGCAAGTTATCCTGAATGACATCCTCCACGACGAAGCCGGCGAAGGCATTCTCGTTCTGGAGGATTTCAGGGAAACCGTCAACCGCGCTCAAAACATTACACCGGATCAGATACTAAAGGAATCACAGGCCCTAGCAGGGGCCGCATCTTCGGGTGTGATTGGTTCATTAAAGATCATGCCGCGAGCACTCAGCAATATTGTCTGGCTGGAGCTCATACTGGTGATCGGCACCATCGTGATTGTCTATGGATTCAAACGCATCACCACCAAAGTACCCAGCCAGCTAGTTGCCCTGATCGCGGTATCCGGCGTTGCCTATTTCTTTAAACTTGACTACCGCGCGATTGAGGAAATCCCCAGCGGCCTTCCCACTCCTTATCTTGAGATTTTTACTAGTTTTAATTTCTCCACCGTTTCCCCCTACGTCTTTGCGGCACTCACTCTCGCCTTGTTAGGCGCCATCGATTCGTTGTTGACCTCTGTCGTCGCAGACAACATGACAAAGACAAAGCACCAACCTAACAAGGAGCTGGTCGGACAGGGAATTGGTAACAGTATTGCCGCTGTCTTCGGTGGCATCCCAGGCGCAGGCGCGACCATAAGAACCGTCGTCAACATTAATTCCGGCGGTAAAACCCGATTATCGGGAATGATTGCCGGTCTGTTGTTATTGCTGATCTTGCTGGCACTGGGACCCATCGCCTCTCAAATACCTGCCGCCGTGTTAGCTGGAATTCTGATCACGGTAGGCATCGGCGTTATGGACTACAAAGGGCTTAAGGCAATGCCTTATATGCCCCGCGCGGAAGTCGGCATCATGATAACGGTGATGCTGCTCTCTTCCCTCTGGAACCTGGTCTATGCAGTGGGCATGGGACTTGTTTTTGCTTCACTCATGTTCATGAAAAAGATGGGTGACTTAACTGCCGCCGGCTCCCGGATCACTCCTCTGGACAAGGAAGTCGCCTGGAGTGATGAAAAGGCGTTTCCACCGAGCCTTGAGAAAGAGGTGTTTATAAAACACATCAATGGCCCGCTATTTTTCGGGTCAACCAGCGGATTCCAGCAATTGGTCGAACAGATTCCAGACACTGCCAGCACCGTCATTATCAGAATGGGAAGAATGGAGTACATGGACCAGTCAGGCCTCTATGTGATGGAAGACCTGTTCATTGATCTGATCGGCCGCAAGAAAAAAATACTCCTGGTGGATATCGTCGAGCAGCCCCGATACATGCTTGAGCGCATCGACATCATTCCGGACCTGATTCCCGAGGAACAAATTTTTACCAGTTTCGACGATTGTTTAAATAGCCTGAAAAACCAATAGGAAGGTCGCAAAATGAGAACCCAAACCAAACAGATACAGGAAAATTTAACGCCAAAAGACGCCCATAGAATTCTCGCGGAGGGTAATGCACGCTTTGTTCAAAACGTTAAAGCACAGCGAAACCTGAAAGATCAGGTATTCGAAACGAGTAAAGGCCAGTACCCCTTTGCGGTGGTGTTGTCCTGTATTGACTCCCGGGTGCCCGCCGAGCTCGTGTTCGACCAGGGCATTGGCGATATTTTTAGTGTTCGAGTCGCCGGTAATATCGTTAACAGTGATGTTCTGGGATCGATGGAATATGCCTGTAACGTTGCGGGGTCAAAAATTGTTGTCGTACTGGGGCACTCCAAATGCGGAGCCGTTACTGCGGCCTGCAATGATGTCGAATTAGGCAATATCACTGGCTTGCTAGAAAAAATAAAGCCGGCGGTTGATGACATCAAGAAAGACGAAAGCCCCATGAATGATGAAGCCATTGAACGGGTGGCTGCCCGCAATGTGGAATTGGCGATCGATAGAATCAGAAATGAGAGCCCAATCCTGGCCGACATGGAGTTCAATAGCCAAATAGAAATCGTGGGTGCTCTCTACGATGTCAATAGTGGCCTCGTAGAGTTCATGTCGTGATCGCGTGAAAGCCAGACCCACCAACCGCGTTTAAGACCAAGCAAAAAGTTAAATTAAACGTCCCTGGTACGAATTGAACAATCCGTACCAGGGACGAATTTAGCCGCGATCTGCCGGTTTAAAAGGCCCACTGCCCGCGAAGGGTAAAGGCGTCGATGTTATCCACATCAGACCCGTTGGTTTTAACAATGGGGCCATTCGTTAAATCGAAGGTTCGGGTCCAGTCAGCCATCAAACGAACATTGGGATTCAGATACCAGTTCACGGCCAGGGTGTAGCGTTTGCCTTTACCACCCAAAATCGAACTATCGTTCAGATCAACCTGATCGTAACGCGTAGCGAGTTCCCAGGCGCCCCAGGTACCCTGGCTAAGGCTGAAGTTCTGTTTGGGCGTGAGCCGTTTAAATTCGCCATCGGATCCCTTATAACGACGCGACTCACCAGTCAGGGTATAGCCAATCTGTCCGTAGAAAGCCGTCAGGTCGACATCCGCAGCACCATCAAGATCCGCTTTAGTTTTAGCATATTCACTCTGAAAAGAGAGCGGACCGAACATGGCGGCCAATTCAATGATGCCCGTTTGCACATCATTTAAACCACCAATCGCCCCTGTGTTAAACAGTTTCAGTTCCGAGGCGTTGGTTGTCTCATACGCAAATGCGGCGGATTTAGTATTCGCAAGATTATCGTCACTCAAACTACGGTAACCGTAGTTAAGTCCCAGATGGAGCAGATGCCCATTTTCTGCATTCATCACCGGGGCAAAGGTGCCGCGTATTCCGAAACCATGACCTTCGTCGTTATTTTTGTTCCCGGAACTGACGGTATCACCATAAATACCGCTCTGCAGGCTCCAGTCATCACCCGATCCTTTCAGGTTAAGGCCAATAGCACGGTCAAAATAAGGAACCGTCAGCGCAGTAACCAGGGAGCGCTCGGTAAACATAATGTCGTTGGAGCTCTCCTGAACTTCCATGCTCATGGCGTGCTTCTGGTTACCGACAGTGAGCTCAAGGGGCCCGTTAAAACCCGTGTAACTCAGGAATAAGTCTTTAACGCTGGTTTTATTACCCGCGAAATCGGCCTCGATCATGTATTTAAAATCATCGTAGGCTTTTCCCTTCAGGTAAATTCGGCCGCGGCGGATTTCGGTACCATCAACCGGATCGACACCCCCGGCCAGGTCCCCGTCACTGGAATGGCCAAAAACATCAGCGTGCAAGCGACCGCCAAACTGCATCGAAAAGTCACCGTCTGCACTCTTTACTTTCAGGCCTTTCTTACCTACTTCAATATGCGTGGCCTCAGCAATCTCCTGGGCACGGCTCTGCAATAACAGGTTGCCTTCTTCTTCGGTCAGAATATCCTTGGCTACCAGTTTTCGAACCAGCTCAGAGGCTGCGTCTGCCGCCGCATTCGTGCTGAAAAAAGAAAAAGACAGGCCCACCAGCGCCGATGCGGCCGCATTACACAACTTTTTGTTCATCAAAATTTTCCCCTTGTTTAACAATTCATTCGTTTGGATTCCGTGTTGGGGGCGCAGTGTGATGGGGAAATGTTTAGTTTTCGTGACAGCTCGGTGACAGTTTTGTTGCGCAGCTTAAAAACTCATGGGGAGATTGCCCCTCCATGAACTAGATTTTCCCGATGGGCTCAGGCAAGAGAAGTCCTGGTGTGGCTCGACTCGAGCGACATTAACCAGGACCGAAACCGAGCTATGGAGGCCCGGCAAAGCGGCAACTAGCTGGCTACGTGAAGACCCTGCTTAATCCAAATAGCACTAACTCGCGGGTATTTATCTTCTACTCAAAAGCAGCCAGGTAACCACCATTGCAGTGGTTACCTGGCTGGCGTAGAACGGATTCACCACCGACGGGAAAAGGCTTAAAACTCGTTACCCTCGCCTCACTACCTGGGCAGAGGAACCTCCTATCCAACCGGCTGTCGAGACGAATCTGGGATCAGGCGCATAATGACCCTTGGCCAATCAAACCGAACGACTAATTATGGTGGGCATTACAGAGTGCCACCGAACAACAAACCCCCTGAGTCAAAACTGATACGCCCCCCAGAGCCAGAATTTCTCCCGGTCTACTGCCGCCGGACCGGTGCTGCCCACTCGAGCCAGCAGGGTGCTGTTGTTATCAGTTTCGTAATCGGCGTATTTCGCGCCCACGGTAAATTGCTTGTTGATTTTTTTCACCGCCAGCAGGTTTAACTCGTCACCGTAGTCATAACTGTCTTTATCGGATTCAAACCAGTGATAGGTAGCGAGCAGCTTAACGCCTCCCAGCCAACCAATAGCAGTCACATAGGTATCTTCCAGACCATCTCTGGGGGTGGCGAGAAAATGATCAGCCCAGCCGTTAAATTTATGCCCCGTGGCCAGTTGGGTAGAGAAGCCATAAGTACCGTCTCCTTCCAGGGTTTCCTGGCCCACCTTAACGGTAAATTTCTTATATTTGATCCCCAGCTCGCCCAGCTGGTAATCCGCGTCATTAGTAGAAGCACCGTCGTCATAATCACTCTGGTCAGCCAGCTCCGCCCGATAGAGCAGTTTGAAATCGTCATTCAGCGGTTTGCTGCCGTCAAAACTAACCCCCAGGGTCCGGGTTCCGGCACCGGGCCCAATGGCAGAATTGTCATCAAACCCTAGCCAGTAACCGTAGGCGGTGAGTTTGCCCAGCCCCAGCCCGCTGTAGGCCACATTAAGCAGATGAGAATTCATGTCGGAATTACCGGCTCGACTGTTGTCTCCAAAAATCCGGTGCGCCTTGGTCAGGTAGGCATAGGTCAGTTTGGTATCGGCCAGGGAGCTGTTAGTAATTTTTAATCCATCAAAAGTCTGCTCGTTTTGTCGCCAGCCGACGTTACCAATAAAACGAGCATTATCGAGAATGATCCGTTGCCGACCGGCCTTGATCCAGGTATCGGCCAGGCCACTGTAGCTTAGTGTCAGCCGGTTCAGCTCGGTCTCTTCCGGGTCGACCACCACCGGGTATTGGGTATTGCCGTTAGTCGTGCTGTTGTAGTCATCGCGCAGGGCGGTGACATCTTCGATCTCGGCAAACAGTGTCCAACCGTTAAAAGGAGCGGTTTCATAGCCCAAACGGGTGCGCAGCGTCACCGCATCGGCATCACGGGATCGGGTATCGTCATCGACCGTTTCATAACGCAGCAGGATATTAGCCTTTACACTGCCCTCAGAAAAAGCCTCGGTTAGCGAGTCGGCAACCACCGTACCGCTACTCGGAGCGACGGCACACGCCAACAGTATTGCCACTAATTTCGGTTTATAGAGATCCATATTCATCATCATTCCTTGTCGTCAATCATCGGCGGTGTAAACCAGCCATTGCAGCCGCCCCAGAAGCAGTCGTCCTCAAATCGCACCAGTACCGGGTGGGGAGCCATTTACCCTTCTCCTCCCGGTACTGCGCTGGATTCGACTTCAATTTGCAGAATGCATGCCAGATCCCGTGTAAATTCCAATTTTTCCGCGAATCGCCAGCTGTCGGCCATCCCAAACACCAGGCAATAATCTTTTATTCCGTTGGCTTTCAATCGGTTACATAAAAAAACAAACGCGTCGAGCCAGCCGGTTTCTATGGCTTCAAACACCCGAGCATCGACAACCTTTCACACCTTTTATATATAGATCCCTCCGTTTCCCCGGCCAATGAATTGCCGCCAGAAAAACGCTAACCGTTTGTGGTGCATAGAATATTTGCCTGCACCCAAGGGCGGCATCCGCCGTTAGTCTTACCGGTGCAGACTGCACCAATCTGACACTCAATACCGCCACGTCGGCCGAACAATCCAGCCTTCACCGACACCGACGATAACGGTGAAAACCGCCCTCCGACCCGGCTGTACCCGCTTTTCCGTTAAAACCGGCGTGACGGTACGCACTGGTTGGCACGGTTCTCGCTAACGCCTTTGCGTGATTCGTTACCAGCGCCGGTAATCACACCTGCCAGGGATAGCCGTTCAGTCTGACCCACGGCGACCCGGGGTTTCCCCACCTGCTCACCGAACACCAGAGGATCGGGTACCAATGAAGACACCGAAAGCAATATTCAAAACCTTTATCTCAACCAGCCTGATAAGCATCTCTTTGGCCGCTAGCCCCTTGGTGGCCGCAGAGACACTGGAAAAAGAAGAGCTGAAACTTGGCTTTATCAAACTCACCGACATGGCCCCCCTCGCGGTGGCTTACGAGAAGGGTTATTTCGAGGACGAAGGCCTCTACGTCACGCTGGAACCTCAGGCCAACTGGAAAGTACTCCTCGACCGGGTTATCGACGGCGAGCTGGACGGTGCCCATATGCTCGCGGGTCAGCCGCTCGGGGCGACCATTGGCTACGGCACCAAAGCCAACATCATCACCGCCTTCAGCATGGATTTAAATGGCAACGGCATTACCGTCTCCAACGAAATCTGGGAGCAGATGAAAGCCCATGTACCGGTTGAGAACGGCCTGCCGGTGCACCCGATCAAAGCCGATTATTTAAAACCGGTGGTGGATGATTACAAGGACCAGGGCAAGCCCTTCAACATGGGCATGGTATTCCCGGTCTCCACCCATAACTACGAGCTGCGCTACTGGTTGGCCGCCGGCGGCATCCACCCCGGTTACTACTCCAGAACTGACATCACCGGGCAAATTGATGCCGACGTGCTGTTATCGGTGACCCCGCCTCCGCAGATGCCGGCGACCCTCGATGCCGGCACCATTTATGGTTACTGCGTCGGTGAACCCTGGAATCAGCAGGCCGTCTTCAAAGGCATTGGGGTACCGGTCATTACCGATTACGAAATCTGGAAAAACAACCCGGAAAAAGTCTTTGGCGTCAGTCAGGCCTGGGCCGAGGCCAACCCGGTCACCCATAAAGCCGTGGTAAAGGCACTGATTCGCGCGGCCCAATGGCTGGACGAAAACAACGACGCCAATCGTAAGGAGGCCGTCGAAATACTCGCCCGCTCTGAGTACGTTGGCGCCGATTACGAGGTGATCGCCAACAGCATGACCGGCACCTTTGAGTACGAGAAAGGTGATGTCCGCCAGCTGCCCGACTTCAACGTCTTTTACCGCTATTTCGCCACCTATCCCTTCTACTCCGATGCCGTCTGGTACCTGAGTCAGATGCGCCGCTGGGGCCAGATTCCCGAGCACCAGCCCGACAGCTGGTATGACGATATTGCCAAACAGGTTTATCGCCCGGACATCTACCTGGCTGCCGCCAAAGCTTTGGTCGAAGAAGGGTTGATTAAGCAGGCAGACATCCCCTGGGATCATGACGGCTACCGTGAACCACAAACCGAGTTTATCGATGGCATCACCTTTGACGGTCGCCAGCCCAACGCTTATCTGAGTCAGTTCCCCATTGGCCTGAAGATTGACGACATCGTCAAGTAACGTTTAACCCTCCGTGCACGGGGCGGCAGGGACGCCGCCCCGATTGCCGGTTTCAGTTTGGAATCCCGCCATGAATAACCTGTCTGCCAAAATCACCCCCGACGACTCGGACAAGCCTGAACAGAATGACGAGTCAGTGACGCCAGTTGCGGTCCAGCCTGATCCCGCCATTGAGAGCAAGGTTGCCATTTCCCAACGATTAATAAATTTTTTTGAACTGATCAGTTTTACCTGGTTTATCCCGTTTATTCGGTTAGCCCGGGGCGAAGAACCCCGCCGGCAGTTTAAAGAAATCGGGTTAATGATCGGCACCCCGATCGCCGCCTTCATCATCTTTCTGATGCTATGGGACTGGAGCGCCGCCAAAGTGGAAACCAGCCTCGGCGCAATTCCCGGCCCCGCGGCCGTCTGGCAGGAAACCAGCAACCTGATCGATGAACACTATCGGGAACAGGATAAAAAAGCCGCCTTCTACCAACGCCAGGAGGTGCGCAATGCCAAAAAACTGGCCGACAACCCGGACGCCACCGTCAAAATTCGGGCCTACACCGGCAAGCCGACCTTTCCTCAGCAAATTTTGACCAGCCTTTACACCGTGTTCACCGGGTTTCTGGTGGCGACTCTGATTGCCATCCCTTTGGGGATCATCTGCGGCCTGAGCAAAACGGTTTACACCGCACTAAATCCCCTTATTCAGATATTCAAGCCGGTATCGCCACTGGCGTGGCTGCCCATCGTCACCCTGGTGGTGAGCGCCACTTATGACAGCGGCGATGGTGCCTGGTTTACCAAAAGCTTTCTCACCTCGGCCATTACCGTCACTCTCTGCTCGCTCTGGCCAACGCTGATCAATACCGCTCTCGGAGTCGCCTCGATCGATAAAGATTTGATGAACGTCTCCCGGGTCCTGCAATTGAGCTGGCCGAAGACCATATTCAAAATTGTGATTCCCAGCTCGCTGCCGCTTATTTTTACCGGTCTGCGGCTCTCGCTTGGGGTCGGCTGGATGGTGCTGATTGCTGCCGAAATGCTGGCCCAGAACCCGGGGCTAGGCAAATTCGTCTGGGACGAATTTCAAAACGGCAGTTCCCACTCACTGGGCAAAATTATTGTGGCCGTTTTCGTGGTTGGACTCATCGGTTTTCTGCTCGACCGGATCATGCTCACGCTACAAAAAATATTCTCCTACGGCGAAGCCATGTGACCGCGATTAACCCATCTCCGCTGGCCAACCTAATCCCCAGGAGTTCAAACTGTCTCTTATACACATCTGACGCTGCCGACGAAGAGGATAGTG
>CAJXVN010000053.1 GCA_913060775.1 uncultured Gammaproteobacteria bacterium
CGAGATGTAGAGAGGTCTCGTGGGCTCGGAGATGTGTATAAGAGACAGTATTATGATCGAGCTTTTTCATCACCGGCTCGATAATCTGGCTATTTTGGCGCTAAGCGTTTTGCTGCTGGTTTTGGGTTTGATAAGGGTCGGAATTTCTAACAGCCTGGTGCGGCGGCGCGGAGTCGACCCGGCTGGAACTCAGACCCGGGGTGCTGCCACGGTCGCAGACGCTTGATGAAACGTTTCGCTTTATCCGCTGCCAATGATGGCGGCGGTTCGCCAGACGACTGGCTGTTTTTTTGATCACGCATGACCGACAGGCGGCCCAGAGGGTTTTAATGACCACCGAGTTCGACAACCTGCCACACTGGTGGGGCAGCTTTATTTTTCCCTATGAGCAAGGTCTTCAGTGGCGTATTGGTCCCTTGACGCTCATCGTCTGCCACCGCAATGGCGAATGGCACCTGGGGCATCAGCGGTCAGAAAACTCTGGAGACCCGGAAATGACCTGGGAGGTTTGCCGTACCGAAGAGCTGCCCGATACGCTGGACAAGCATTCCCGCTATATTTTTGGTAAGGCGGTAAAGGAGTTACTCGTTACCCCTCGACTGGCGGATCGCCCGGTCATTTCTCGCCCGCGTATTCCTTTCAATTTAACGGCTGGGGAGGAAGTGACCCTCTACGTCAGTTCACCCCTGTGGCTGGAGCTGGCGCTCGGCGCTTCACCCCCAATCAAGCTCGAAGAGGTGTCTATCCAGCGGCCATCGGACACCTGGTTTGGGCCCTCTACTCTGGAGGGTGAGCTCTGCTATGCCTCGGCAACTCACTGCCGGATACATCTGGACGAGTTGCCCCAACGGGCACACCGGGCAATCACGCCGGTGCTAATTCGCAATCAGGCGGACACTACCCTCACCGTTGAACGACTAAACCTGCCCGCGCCATTGTTATCACTCTATGTGTGCGCGGAGGGACAGTTGTGGACCCCCAGGGTGACCTTGATCCGGGGTCGGGACGAGGACATGGCCGAACTAAAAATCGATGACAAACCACCGGAAGAAATAAACTCACCCAGACTATTGGGCGCGCCTCGTCAGACGGCCCACGTTGGTGCGTTAATCCGTGCCTTTAACGCGGTGTTCAGTTAGTTTCGGTATGGAGTTAGGTATGGGCGAATTCTGGGGTGAGATTGTTAGCTTTCTGAGCAGCGAAAGGCTCTGGGGGGCAACACGGGCCATCATCGTGGTCATTATTGGTCTGACGACCGCGAAACTAGTCAGTTCCGGAATTGCCCGAATCGTCGATAAAAAGACCGATCTGCATCGCACCATGCTGCTCAAACGGGGCACTTATCATCTCATTCTGATCCTTTTTCTGATTACTGCACTGCACCAGGTGGGATTTAATCTCAGCGTACTACTGGGTGCGGCGGGTATTTTCAGTGTGGCGATTGGTTTTGCGTCACAAACATCCGCTTCGAACTTGATCAGTGGCCTGTTCCTTGTCGCCGAGCGTCCGTTTACGGTGGGGGATGTGATTCGTGTCGGCACGACCACCGGAGAAGTCCTTTCCATTGATACGCTTTCGGTCAAATTACGCACCTTCGATAACCTGTTTGTGCGAATTCCCAACGAGTCACTGATTAAATCCGAAGTCACCACCCTCACCCGTTTTCCCATTCGCCGTGCGGATTTACTGGTCGGTGTGGCTTACAAAGAAGACCTTAGTAAAGTGAGGTCGATTCTCGAAGAAGTAGCGGACAAAAATCCGCTGAGTCTGGAGGAGCCTAAGCCGCGTTATATCTTTCAGGGGTTCGGCGAGTCATCGCTGGATATCCAGTTCTCCGTCTGGGCCAAGCGGGAAAATTTTCTCGACCTGAAAAACAGTATTTATTCGGAAATTAAAACTGCGTTTGACGAACAGGGGATAGAGATACCTTTCCCCCATCGGACGATCTACACCGGCAGCGTGACGGAACCCTTTCCCATCAAAACGTCGGGCGATCAGCCAGCGGATCAATCTTGATGCCGTGGCTTAAGGTGACTGGGTGCCGCTAACACGCGCGCTGGCCCTGGCGTTATCCCTTGCCGCCTTTTCGCCCTTGGTGCTGGCGCAACTGACGATTGATATCAATGTCAGCGGCGTCGATCGGGAACTGGAAAACAATATCCGCCAGTTTCTTAGCCTTGAGCAACAGAAAGCACACCCACTGATGAGTGAGGGCCGGCTGCGCCGGCTTCACAAAAAGGCGCCCTCGGAAATCACCCGCGCGCTCCAGCCTTTTGGTTATTACCGGCCGGTGGTTAAAGCAGAACTGGTGCAGGCGTCGGATAACCACTGGCAGGCTAGCTATAGCGTTGAATCGGGTCCGCCCCTGCTGATCGGCGAAGTCGACTTCGAAGTTAGTCAGGAAATGGGTGAAGATCCGGAATTTCGCCGGCTAATCGATAAACTTCCTTTGCAGAAGGGGGAAGTCTTCAATCATCGTCAATACGAAAGCATTAAAACGGATCTGTCCCGACTTGCCGCCGAACGTGGTTATGTGGAGGCCCGGTTTGCCGAACATGAGGTGCTCATTGATCTGGACGCATATGAGGCCCGGATCAAGCTTCATTATGAGGGCGGTCGCCGCTACCGTTTTGGCAAGGTCGAGTTACAACAGGATTTGCTGGAGCCGCAACTGCTGCAACGCTACATTCCCTTTGAGCAGGGTTCACCCTATAACTACACGGCGCTTATCGACCTGCAGCAGGCGCTGAACGATAGTAACCACTTTCAGGCGGTTGAGGTTTCACCCGGTCAGCCAGACCCTGACAATGCAGAAATTCCCGTTACCGTTACCTTAACGCCGCGCAAACAGCATCGTTACGGTCTGGGGATGGGTTACGGCACCGATACCGGCGCTCGCACCAGCTTTAGCTGGGAAATGCCCCGACTCAATCGCAATGGTCACCGTTTTAGTAGCGAGGCCAAAATCTCGGAAATTGGTTATAGCCTCAGCGCCGCCTATCGGGTGCCGGTGCTTAACCCGCGTACCGATCAATTGATTTACAACATCGGTCAGGTCAACGAAAAGACCGACGTTAGTGATAGCACGGTGCGCACGGTGGGCATCAATCTGAACCGGAGTCGAGAAGCCTGGCGGGAATCCCTGTCGCTCACGTTTCAGGAGGAGAAGTTTGAGGTCGGCAGTGACCAGGGAGTCTCGACCTTGCTGATGCCGGGCGTTAACTGGAGTCGATCCTGGGGCAGTAGTTCCATTTTTACTTTCGAGGGTCTGCGGTTTGACGCCGGTCTGCGGGGAGCCCATGAGGCGCTTATTTCCGACACCAGTTTTCTGCAGCTCCAGGGGGGCATTAAAGCGATCAATCGTCTGGGTCGGCGTAACCGGATTATTACTCGCGGCAGAATTGGCACCATCTGGACTAATGACTTTCAGCAGTTACCGTCGTCGGTGCGATTTTTCGCCGGGGGTGCGCAGAGCGTTCGCGGTTTTGGCTACCAGTCCCTGGGTCCAAAGGATGACAATGGCGAGGTGGTGGGCGGTAACTATTTGATGGTCGGCAGCATCGAGTATGAACACAGCGTGACGGAAAAGTGGGGAGCCGCGCTCTTCTACGATGCCGGCAACGCCATGGACAATTTTGCCGACAAGCTGGAACGGGGCGCAGGCCTGGGCATTCGCTGGCGGTCGCCGGTGGGTCCGGTGCGGATAGATCTGGCCAATGCGGTGAGTCGGGATGACCGGCCCTGGCGACTGCATATCAGCATTGGGCCAGACCTTTGAAACTCACGGCCAGGATCTTGGTGGTGTCTTTTCTGCTGGCGATGGCGTTGCTTACCTGGCTCGTTACCACTCAGAGTGGTCTGATCTGGGTATATCAACAGGCCGAAAACCACCTGCCCAGCGGGCTCAGCACGTCAACAATAGAGGGTCGATTAATCGGCCCGGTTTCCATTTCGGATCTGGATTACCGGTTCGAGCAGGGTTTCCTGAAAGCAGATCAGGTTACCCTGGACTGGTCGCCGCTGACCTTGCTCGGTGGTAGCGTCGATATTCAGGGTTTTAACGTTAAAGCCCTCGAGATCCAGTTGCCTCCCGGGGTGCAAACCGCGAAGACGGTCTCCTTGCCCAATATTCGTTTGCCGTGGCGAGTGACGCTGGATCAGGCAGTTGTTGAAAACCTGACGCTGAATCGGGGCAGTGAGCAGTACCGGGTGCCAAAGATCACGCTCAAGGGGTCAGCCCTCACCGGTAAAGTCACTATCGAAACCCTTGCCATCGAAGGGGAGAATTTCGGTCTGAAGCTAAGCGGCACCTTACGGCCTGAAAAAGATTACCGCCACGACCTGAGTGTCGCCTGGCAAGCCAGCTTGCCCTCGGCTGCGACCATACAGGGTAAAGGTCGCGTGACCGGTAATCTGAAAAGCACTCGGGTAACTCAGGTATCAACCGGCGCGGTCGAATCCTCGGTTACCGCCAGTCTGGCTAACCTGCTGGGTGAATTGAGCTGGCAGGCCAGCGCCGATATTGGTGCCTTCGATGCGCGCCAATTGAATTCCGGGTGGCCGGCGGTTACCGGTTCACTTCAGCTCGAATCAACCGGTGATTTGAAATCGGCCGGGTTATCCGGCTCCGTGGAAGGCCACTACCCAGAGCTTGGCCCCTTCGATGCAGGTTTTAAACTCCGGCGGCTGGATAGCGCCCAGATTCAAATCGATCAGCTGACCCTGCAAGCGCCTGACCGCCAAACGGAAATCAACGGAGCGGGTCAATGGATACCCGGTGCCAATGGTGGCAATCTCCGGTTGACTCTGGACTGGAAAAACCTGCGCTGGCCGCTAACGCAAACGCCCTGGTTTGACAGTGCTCACGGGAATGGCTCGATCGAAGGCAACCTTGATCGCTACAAAGTTGAGCTGACCACCGACCGGCCCTGGCCACAGGTTCCTCCCTCGATCTGGTCGGCACGGGCAGAGGGGGACCGCAGTGGACTCAGGGTGCAGTCACTGCAGGTGTCCGCGCTGGAGGGGGAAGCCACGGCGACGGGCGAGGTCAACTGGTCACCCGCCCTGAACTGGCGGGCTGACATCATTGCCTCCAGCCTTAATCCCGGCGCTCTCTGGCCGCGCTGGCCGGGACGGCTCAATGGCACCTTCAGCAGTGTTGGGAAGAGCGATGCTGGCAGGTTGAATGTCGAGACGACGATCAAACAGTTGAACGGTCAGTTACGCCAATATCCGGTGGCGCTGAAGAGCCGGTTTACCTGGGCTGATGATGCCGTTGATGTTGCCACGCTGGACCTTGAGCTAGGCAGTGCTCGCGTGAGCGCTCAGGGCCGTTTAGGCAAGGCAGCGAAACTAAAATGGCAGATCAGCGCCGCCGATATGGGGGCGCTCTGGCCCCGGGCCAGGGGGCAGCTGGAGGCGCAGGGCTGGTTGACTGGGTCCCGCGATAAACCCCTGATCAAGGCGAAGCTGCAGGGCGCTGATCTGGCCCTGGCCGATTATGAAATAGGTAGCGTTGAAGGCCAGCTGTCGGTGGACCTGTACGAATGGCAAAAAAGCGAGATCGAACTGGCAGCACGGGCGCTATCGGTCAAAGGGCATCGGTGGCCGACGCTCGCCATTAACGGTAACGCCCAGCGCCTGGTGGTTGATCTGGTTGCCGAGCGCGGTGCTGCCCAACTCGAACTGGTGGGTGAGGTTACCGGCAACGGCTGGAGCGGTGAGATCAAACGGGCGGATATTCAAAGTCCGAGGTTTGCCAATTGGGGACTGAAGACACCGGGTCGCCTGAGCTTTGACGACGACCAGGTCACCACCGACAACCTCTGCTGGCAGAGTGGTGAACAGTCCCACGTCTGTACAACGCTAGTGAAAAAAGATACTGGCTGGCGATCTGAATTCGCGGTTAACCGGTTGCCTTTAAACCTGCTGAAAGTGTTTTATCCGGCGGACCTGACGGTGGAGGGCGAGCTTGATGGCTCGGTTAAACTCCACCTGGACTACCCAACATTGCTCGGGCAGGCGAGCCTCCAGTTAACGCCGGGGCAGGTGCATTACCCCTTACTGGAGGGTGAGCGTGATCACTGGCCGTATCGTGGCGGCAAGGTGAATATTGATTTGAGTGAAAAAGGCGTAACCACTGATGCTGAGTTCGTGATGGGCAGCGGCGATCGATTGCATTTCACGGGTGATCTGCCCGGCGCCCAGCTGCTGGCGCTGGATTACTCGCAGCAGCCGATACGCGCCCAGGCGAGGTTGATTGCCAGTGATCTCGGCCTGATCGAAGCGCTGCTGCCCGAAGTCCAGGAACTGAAAGGTGAACTGGCCGTTGATCTTAAATCCACCGGTACGCTTGCGCGGCCGAATATTCAGGGCGATGCCCGGTTCGTTAATGGGGCGTTACGGGTTCCCCGGCTGGGGCTGACGATTGATCAGTTTAGTCTGGTGAGTGAAAACAGTAACGATGAAACGGTTAACTTCCAGCTAAAAGCTCGATCCGGTGAAGGTGAGCTGGTGGTCGACGGGGAAACGACGCTCGACGGAAAGCGAGGATGGCCGACTCGATTAAGGATCAACGGCGATGACTTTGAAGTGTCGCGCATTCCAGAATCGCAGATACGGGTCTCGCCGGATCTGGAGGTTAGCCTGCAGCGGGGTAAGGTTGATATTACCGGCGGCGTTCATATTCCGTTTGCCCGGCTGGAACCCATTGATATTTCTCGCGGTGCCCGCGTTTCCGCGGATGCGGTGGTTATTAGCGATGATCCGGCATCCGCCGATAAATGGGCGGTGTCCAGTCGCGTTCAACTCTCCCTGGGGGAACGGGTCAGTTTTTACGGTTTCGGCTTTGAGGGCCGATTCGGCGGCAGTGTGTTACTGGAAGAGCAACCCGGCCAGGCCACCCGGGCCACCGGCGAAATCAATATTCCTGAAGGGCGCTATCGTGCCTATGGTCAACGTCTCGATGTCGAGCAGGGTCGGCTGGTTTTCAGTGGTGGCCCGCCAGGTAATCCTGGTCTGGATGTGCGGGCGGTGCGTCACGTCGACAAGGTCACGGTAGGGATCAAACTTCGTGGGAACCTGAACAACCCCCAACTGGAACTGTTTTCAATCCCCGCCATGGGACAGACCAATACCCTTGCCTACCTGCTGCTGGGACGGCCGCTGGACAGCGCATCCTCGGAAGATGGCAACACGATGGTGCAGGCGGCTTTAGCACTAGGGTTAAGCGGCGGCGACAGTATTGCCCGAGCGATCGGTAGTCGTTTTGGCATGGACGAGATGCGAGTTGAATCGAGTGATAGCGGTGACCAGGCCTCTCTGATGATGGGCCGTTACCTGTCGCCTCGGTTATACGTCGGCTACGGGGTGGGTCTGGTCAAACCGGTCAACACCTTCAATGTCCGTTATCAGATAAACGAGGACTGGCAGCTCAAAGGGGAAAGTGGCGAATACCCCGGAGTGGACCTGCTCTACACCATCGATCGGTGATGACTGACCGAAGTGGTATAAGGATCGGGCTATTATCAGCGTTGTCGATGCAATTCGGGGCTTGAGGCCTTCACCACGGTCATCTGGTTCGACTAAATTTTTCGGATAAAGGACTGTATGTAATGACATCCAAGACAGACAAGCCCCTCGCGCTGGAAGTACTTTCTCCCCGCTCGCTAAAACATCTCAACACCTACCTCCAGACCCTGATTCGTGGTCGCCTCTGGCTGCAGGTCATGGTGGGTATGGTGCTGGGTATTAGCCTGGGGATTACCATTGGTCCCAGCGTTGGCTGGGTAGACCCCGCAACGGCCGCCACCGCCGGCGACTGGCTCGCTTTTCCCGGCAAACTGTTTCTGGCTTTAATTCAGATGATTGTCATCCCCCTGGTGTTTGCCTCCATCGTCCGTGGCCTGGCGGCCACCGAAGATCTGGAACAATTACGCAGAATCGGTCTCCGCGTTGTGTTGTTTTTTGTTGTTACGACTGCGCTGGCAATTATCATCGGGTTGGTCGTGGCGTCCTTGATCAAACCTGGCACCTTTATCGATAGCCAGGCCCTGCAAGCCACCGTAGGCGCTCAACCAGTGGTGGTCGAAGCAGCGCCAGAAGCGCTCAATATTCACGAGCTGCCGCAAAAAGTTATCACGCTGCTGCCGTCCAACCCGCTGACCTCCATGGTCGAAAACAATATGCTGCAGGTGGTTATTTTTGCCATGGTGGTGGGTGTCGCACTGGTAATGATGGTGCCGGCACAGGCTAAACCGCTGCTCGACCTGATGGGGTCTCTGCAGGAAGTCTGTATGACGGTAGTGAGCTGGGCGATGCGGCTGGCACCAATAGCGGTGTTTGGTCTGCTCGCCCAGTTGACGGCCAAGCTGGGTCTGGATGCCCTGTTGGGTATGGCGGTTTACGTGGGCACGGTGCTGCTCGGTCTGTTACTGATGTTCTGTGTTTACCTGATTATTCTTTTTGTATTTGCCCGACAAAAACCCTGGCCGTTTATCAAAGACGTGAAAGAAGTATTACTGCTCGCTTTTTCCACCTCGAGTTCTGCTGCCGTCATGCCATTGTCGATCAAAACCGCGGAGGAAAAACTCAAGGTGAGGCCATCGGTGGCGCAGTTTGTCATTCCGTTGGGTGCGACGATTAACATGAATGGCACGGCCCTTTACCAGGGTGTCGCTGCCCTTTTTCTGGCACAGGTCTTCGGCGTTGAGATTGGCCTGGGGGGAATGGCTTTAATCGTGCTCACCTCAGTTGGTGCCTCCATCGGTGCGCCGGCAACACCCGGTGTGGGTATTGTGATTTTGTCGATGGTGTTAAGTACGGTGGGTATTCCCGCCGCTGGTATTGCCCTGATCATGGGGGTGGATCGAATTCTCGATATGAGTCGTACCGCCATTAACGTCAGTGGTGACCTGGTGGCAGCAAAAATGATGGATTTATGGGTGGGCAGCACCCATAGTCATCATGAAGAGATCACTGCCGAACAACAGCAAGATGTGGTTCGGCAGGAGACTGGTGACGATGTGTTAACCGTTGAACCCAAGCGGGCCCAATAACGGGACGATACCTCGACAGGGTTAAGCAGCACTAGCCCTCTTTCTAGTAATCCAGGTCAATGATGAGATACCGCTTGATATCCCTGCTAATAGCAGGCCACAACATTGAGTTAAGGAGTGTGAGGCAGTGAGTAACAGGCCGCTGATATTGGGATGGCGTGAGTGGGTGCTTCTACCCGAACTGAAGCTCCCGCCCATAAAGGCGAAGATCGATACGGGCGCGAGGACTTCGTGCCTGCATGCCTTTAGTCTTGAGCCCTTCGATAAAGGCGGAGAAGCGTGGATTCGTTTCGGCATGCACCCCGAGCAACACAACGCGACTACTGAGGTGATCTGTGAAGCAAAAATTATCGATAAACGGATTGTCACCGACTCGGGTGGCCATCAGGAGGAGCGCTATGTCATCTCCACCCTGCTCGAACTGGGCGAGATTCAGTGGCCCATTGAAATTACCCTGACGAATCGCGATACGATGCGATTCCGTATGTTGCTGGGGCGAACGGCCATGCAAAAAAAGGTTGTCGTCGATCCTGACGAGTCCTACCTGTTGGGCGACAGGGCAGCCGAAGCTCTCGATTTACCTTCAAAAGAGATTACAAAATGAAAATAGCCATTTTATCCCGCAACAAAAAACTTTATTCCACCCGGCGGCTTGTGGAAGCGTGTGAAATGCGCGGCCACGAACCCATGGTGGTTGATGTATTGCATAGCTATATGAATATTGCGTCGAGCAAACCGGAGGTCCACGTTAAGGGGGAAAGTCTGCCGGTTTTTGACGCGATTATTCCTCGCATCGGCGCTTCGGTAACCTTCTACGGAACGGCCGTACTGCGGCAATTTGAAATGATGGGCTCCTTTCCGCTGAACGAGTCGGTGGCCATTAGCCGCTCCCGAGACAAGCTGCGTTCTTTGCAGCTGCTGTCGCGCCGTGGGGTCGGCATGCCAAATACCGGATTCGCGCATGACCCGGACGACATTCAGGATCTGATCAAAATGGCCGGCGGGACGCCGCTGGTAATAAAACTACTGGAGGGTACCCAGGGAATTGGCGTGGTGCTGGCCGAGACCAAAAAGGCTGCCGAGAGCGTGATTGAGGCGTTTATGGGACTCAAGGCCAACATCATGGTGCAGGAGTACATAAAAGAGGCGGGCGGTGCGGATATACGCTGTTTTGTCGTTGGCGATAAAGTGGTTGCTGCGATTAAGCGGCAGGCCCAGCCAGGTGAATTCCGCTCGAATCTTCACCGGGGTGGTGCGGCTTCGCTGATAAGAATCACGCCGACTGAACGGGCCACCGCGGTTAAAGCGGCCAAGATTATGGGCCTGAATGTCGCCGGGGTTGACCTGCTTCGGTCCGAGCGCGGTCCCCTGGTGATGGAGGTCAATTCATCGCCCGGTCTCGAGGGAATAGAAACCGCTACTGGCAAAGATGTTGCCCGCATGATCGTTGAGTTTATCGAGAAAAACGCCAAGCCCCATCGAACCCGCACTCGTGGTCGGGGGTAAGCGGGATGGTTGACGAGCCGCTCATTATTAATGGCGTCACCATCGCCCGGGGCGCACGCACCACCATCGACCTCCCAGCGGGGCGGCTATATACCCACGCGCCAATGACCATACCGGTGCAGGTGGTCGCGGGTAAAAAGCCGGGGCCGCGGCTGTTTCTTAGCGCAGCCATTCATGGTGATGAAATCAACGGCGTTGAAATTATCCGTCGGGTGCTGAAACTGCCGGCACTGAGACAGTTAAAAGGCACCTTGCTAGCGGTGCCGATTGTCAATATCCATGGCCTTATCAGTCATTCCCGCTATTTACCTGACCGACGTGACCTTAACCGGTCTTTTCCTGGCACCGATAAGGGCTCATTAGCCGCCAGGCTCGCTAACCTGTTCATGACGGAAATCGTGGCAAAGAGCACCCACGGCATTGACCTGCACACAGGTGCCATTCATCGCAGCAATCTGCCGCAGGTCAGGGCCGATCTGGATGACGAGGAAACCAATCGCATGGCCCGAGCTTTTCAGGTGCCGGTGATTATTTCGTCCAATTTGCGTGATGGCTCCCTGCGCGAATCTGCCTCGGAATTTGGCATCCCCACGCTGCTCTATGAGGCAGGTGAGGCCCTCCGATTTGATGAGGTGGGCATTCGCGCAGGTGTTAAAGGGGTTGTGAATGTCATGCGGTTGCTCGGTATGCTGCCTGCTTCACGGGCCAAAGCGAAGACGCAAACCGAACCGGTCGTTGCGCGTTCCAGTTCCTGGGTGCGGGCACCGGGAAGCGGTATTTTACGAGCCATGGTGCCACTGGGTGGGCGGGTTAAAAAAGCCACTCTGCTGGGCATCGTTGCGGATCCTTTTGGGGAAAAGGAGGTAGAGATCAGCTCAACTTTTAGTGGCATTGTGATTGGGCGAACCAATCTGCCACTGGTTAATGAGGGGGACGCGCTCTATCACATTGCCCGTTTCGAAGATATTCAGGAAATTGAAGCCAGGGTAGATGAATTCCACGAGGAGCACTCGCCGGAACCGATATCCGCACCTCATTCTGAAAGCCCGATTATTTAATCATCGGGATAGCAAACCCAAAACGAGATCGAGGACGGTCGACGGTGATCCGGCTGCTCATCAGGTAGGTGAGGCGTTGCACCAGCGGAGTGCGGCGACGCCTGTGCAGGCGCAGCGATAAGTCGGCAGGGCGGCGATGCGGGAGTTTGGCGTCCTCAAAGGCGTTTGACCGGGTAGTTATAAGGCTCTGAATCCATTAGGGTTTTTCCAGATTTTGTGGTGCGCTGGATTACGCCAGTTAATCTGGCATCGATTGTGCTTTCTCAACAGGTGATGCAACCGCAGCGGTGACCATTCTGGTTTTTGCTTTCTGCGGACTGACCGAGGAAGGTACCGATGGCGTCCCTGGAATCGTGCAATTTTGTCGTGTTTGGCGGTACGGGCGATTTGGCCCTGCGCAAGCTGCTGCCGGCCCTCTATTACCTGGAGCGGGACGGTCACCTGCCCGCCGCCACGAAGATAGTGGGTGCCGCCCGGCAGCCGTTAGACGATGAGGCCTATAGCGCGATAGTGGCAGAAGGGCTGGTCGCCAACATCCCAAAACAGCATTATGAACAATCGGTCTGGTCGACTTTCAAACAGCGTCTCGCTTACATCGAACTGGACAGTGCGCTCCCCGATACCTTTGATCGTATCCAGGCATCTCTCGGTGACAGTTTCGAGCAGCAGCGCACCATTTATTACCTTTCGACTCCCCCGGATCTTTACGGGCAGATTAGTACTACCCTGGGGAGTAAGGGGCTGGTCCGGGAAAATTCGCGCATTGTGCTGGAAAAACCCATCGGTACCGATCTCTGTTCGTCGGTAGCGATTAGCCAGACCGTCGCCACGGTGTTTGATCAGGAAAATATCTTTCGTATCGACCATTACCTCGGCAAGGAGACGGTACAGAACCTGCTAGCCCTGCGCTTTGCCAACACCCTGTTTGAACCACTCTGGAACAGCGAGCACATCAGCAATATTCAGATAACCGTTTCCGAAACCGTGGGCGTGGAGCGGCGCTGGGATTATTACAACGATTCGGGTGCGTTACGGGATATGGTGCAGAACCATATGCTGCAATTACTCTGTCTGGTGGCAATGGGGGTGCCGGTGAGCATCGATTCAGAGTCCCTGCGAGTTGAAAAGCTCAAGGTGCTGAGGTCGATGAAAGTGCTGACCCCGGAGGAAGTGCGGGCGAATGCGGTGCGGGCCCAGTACACCCCGGGTGTGGTCAATGGCACTGCCGAGCCCGGGTACCGGGAAGAGAACGATGCCCGTCCGAGCGACACCGAAACTTTTGTCGCCATTCGGGCAGAGATACACAACTGGCGCTGGCGCGGCGTGCCTTTTTACCTGCGCACCGGTAAACGGTTACCCGCCCGCTTTAGTGAAGTGGTAATTGAATTTAAGGATGTGCCCCATTCGATTTTTCCCGCCAGCACGCACCTGGTTGCCAATAAACTGGTGATCCGGTTACAGCCGGAGGAGGGTATTCAGCTGTTTAAGATGAATAAAGTGCCGGGGTTAAGCGCGGAGGTGAAACTGGTACCGGTTTCCCTGAATCTGATTCTGCCGGACAAGCTCACCGAAACCCGGCCACCCGATGCCCACGAACGACTGATTTACGATGTGATGCGTGGCGACGCTACCCTGTTTGTCCATCAGCAGGAGATTGAAGCCGCCTGGAAATGGTGCGATGCCATTCGTCTGGGGTGGGCGGAGCAGCGAGTTCCGCTGCACACCTATACAGCGGGTAGCTGGGGGCCACAGGCCGCCTATCAGCTAACCGCCGTGGATGGTAATTCCTGGCACGAACACGATTGAGTGACTCCATGAAGCCGTCGCCGGTCACTCCCACAACGCCTCCTTCGGGACCGACTTTTCATTCGTTTGCCAGCGAGCAGCCACTGGTTAATGCGCTGGCGAGTGAAGTGGCAGGGTCTTTATCCCAGGCGACCGAGGAGGATGGCTGCGCCTCGCTAGTGGTATCCGGAGGACGCACACCAATTGTCCTTTTTAAGCAGCTTTCCGGTGCCGCGCTGGACTGGTCGAAAGTACTGATTACCCTGTCCGACGAACGTTGGGTAGCGCCTCAACACCCGGACAGCAACGAAAACCTTGTGCGTACTCATTTATTGGTTAATCGGGCAAAGCAGGCGCAGTTCGTTTCTCTGAAGAACAACGCATTCAGTGCCAGACTGGGACAGGCAGCCCTGGCCGAGGCGCTGGCCGACCTGCCTGATGTTTTTACAGTGGTAATGTTGGGCATGGGGGAGGACGGCCATACCGCGTCCCTGTTCCCCGGCGCAAGTACGCTGGGAATCGCGCTCAATCGCCAGAACCTGCTCCCCTGTCAATGGATTCAGCCGCCGGACGCGCCCCATGAACGTATGACGCTGACGTTATCCCGGCTGCTGGCGGCAAAGAAGATTTGTCTGCATTTCACCGGGGCGAAAAAACGGGATGTTTACGATGCAGCGATGGCCGACGATTCCTGTGATTATCCCGTCCGCGCCCTGGCTAACCAGCAGCAGACGCCGGTTGATGTTTACTGGCATGCCTAGTGGGTGGTTGAGAAAGATGACCGGGCAGCCGTTACGAGGTGTTTATGGTTGATCAGTTGAAATTAATAACCGAGCGAGTGATTAACCGGAGTCGTGCCTCGCGTGCCAGTTATCTGGAGCTGATGGAGCGAAACCGCGAGAGTTTTCCGCCTCGCAAAGGTCTCTCCTGCGGCAATCTGGCCCACGGTTTTGCCGCACTGGAGCCGGCGAACAAGTTCAGGCTCTGTCTCTTATACACATCTGACGCTG